>NZ_DATFZD010000370.1:0-83139 GCF_035314665.1 Mycobacterium sp.
TGGTCATCGCGTCGATTCCTTTGCTCGAGTGACTTTGGACGGTCTCTCGAAGAATCACGCGATGACCTTCATCTATCCGGCTACGACACGCCGGGCCATGCGATCAGGCCCGACTCATACACCACCTTGGTGGACGCAACCGAAGCAGCACTTTCCGCACAGGACCGCAACGCGTCGTCGCTCATCGATGCAGCGGGCAACGAAGGGGACATCCTCGACAGGACCGTGGCGTGGTTCGACCGGTTTATCGCCATGCCAGACCCTGACGACCTGAACATCGTTGCGTTGTGGACGATTCACACCCATCTGGCCACCGAACTACGTAGCAGCCCTCGGTTGACAATCGATTCCACGATGCCCGGCAGCGGAAAAACGACACTCTTGGAGCACCTAAACCGGCTGTGCTACAAGCCTCTTCAAGCAGCCGGCCTATCCTCTGCCGCAGTCTTGTCGCGAGCGATAGAAGCCGAGACGCGCACCGTCTTGCTCGATGAAGTAGACCGCACTCTGCGGCCGGACGGCCCGCTGACCCAAGACTTGCTCGCCATCCTGAACACCGGCTACCGCGTTGGTGCGGTCCGTCTTGTGTTGGTTCCCTCGGGCCCGAACGGCTGGGAGGTGAAAGAGATGGCAACGTTCGCGCCGGTCGCGATGGCCGGCAATGCACCACGGCTGCCCGACGACACGGTGCAGCGGTCCATACGCATCCTGCTCATGCCCGATTTCCAGGGCACCGTGGAAGATTCAGACTGGGAGCACATCGACGACGACGCCGCCCATTTGCACTCGGCCATCGCAGAATGGGCCGACGCGGCACGATCAAAAGTCACCGGTATGGCGGTCACGCTGCCCGAAGGGTGCGTGGGCCGATTCAAAGAAAAGTGGCGGCCACTCAAGCGCATAGCAATGGTGGCAAGCGGCAAATGGCCGAACATCGTCGACCAACTCATCCGCAAAAGCCTCGACGAAGACGCCGCAGAATCCGAAGCAGGGCTGAAGCGACGGCCGCCGGGCATGGTCCTGCTGACCGACCTCCACACCGTCTGGCCCAGCGGCCAACATTTCGTTCCAACCCGAGAACTCGTGTCCGAGTTGATCAAACACAACCCCGACTACTGGGGTCATGCCAGCTCGTATGGCAAAGCGCTGACCGATACACGACTCGGCATGATCCTCGTACAGGCGGCCAAAGTTACGTCAACGCGGCCCGGCGCTCATCGGGGATACGCACGAGCACAGCTTGAACCGATCTGGCACCGACTCGGCATCGCCCGGTCGGAACCCGGCGCACCTGGCAACGCCGGTGAACCCGGCACCGATTACAACGAACGCGACCAAGGTAACCGGGATGACCAACTCCACCAGGCTCAGCAGGGTCTCATTCAGCTAGCCACTGAAACGGTGACCGCGATGCCCGCGGCCAGTAACACGAGCAAGGGGGGCGAACTCTGCATCGAATGTGGTGAACACCCCCGATGCGCCGACGGCATCTTGTGCGACCGCTGCCGTCGCCGGCACGACAAGCTGGACATCACGGTATGACGGTCGTGCCCAAGTCGTCGGCGCGGAAGGCATGGACCGCCGGACGAAACAAGACCTAGTACCTAGCCACGCCGATATATTTTCAAAACTCGTCCGCCCCCTTATACGCCCGGGTCACGGTCTCTAGCCTGCCGCGCTAGGGATTTGGACCCACCCCTTCCACTACGCGAATCCACTGAGAAAATGACGGTGTGGCTCGACATTCGCCGCCACGTACACCCGACACTCTGAGGTTCAGCGAAGGCACCGTGTCCCACGAACGAGAGACACCGCATGAGGCCGCGTTACGCGAACTCATCGAAGAAGCGAACCGCAGCGGTGAATCAAGGTCAGCGCCGCGGCGGCACCACTTGGTGCCCGTCTTCTACCTGAAGCAGTGGGCCGACGACGGCAAGATCCGGGTGACCGACATCGACAAAGGCAAGTCCTGGATCACTACGCCGAAAAGGGCGGCAAGCGAAATCGACTACTACCGCATCGAATCTCCGGACCTCGACCCAGCAGAGATACCGCCCTTGCTGTTCGAGGTGACACTCAGCAAGATCGAACGATGGGGCGCCGATTTCATCGCGGCTGTGACCGACGATCCCATCGCCGCCCTCCGCGATGACGAGATGCGGGTGCTGTTCTCGAACTACATGGCGTTCCAGTATGTACGCGGTCGCGACTATCGAACCTTCACCCACGCATCAATGACCGACTTGTTCAAACTCACCTACGGCGAAATCACGGACGAAGGTATCCGACATGAGCTGTCTGAGAGGGGATTAGAAACCAGTCCTGAGAACCTGGCGTTGTTTCGCGGCTTTGTAGATCAACTCAACAGCGGTGAAATCACAGTCGGCCCGCATCAAGCCTCTGCGATTGGGATGTCGGGCGAGCTTGCCCAGGAGATCGGCTTGCACCTGTTCGCCCGCGGCTGGCACATCTACCAAGTGCCAGAAATATTGTTGACCTGCGACGAGCCGGTAATCCCAATCGCCGGCCCTCCTCACCCACGAGGCGAACGCGGTGGCGTAGGCGACGCAGCCGTCGTGATATTTCCACTGACGCCGGGGCTGCTGCTGGCCATGTTCGACGGTTTCAACGCCATCCCGGCCCCACCACACGAACTGGGACCTCACGATGTCGGTCAACTAAATCGTGAAATCGCTGCTGCGTCATCCACTTACACGTTCGAGCGGCCCGTCCGCAACCTCGCCTCAGGCTTTAAGCTCCCGAAGAAGGCAGCCGCGATTTCTCGAGCAGCCCCTGTCCCAGTCGATGACACCGCGGAGAAGCATCTGATCCGCAGCCACCGCCCGAGCCGGTGGGCCAACGCCAAGCGCATTCCACCGTGGCCGGTCGAACGCTGGTACCAGCAGTCAGGGTGACGGCCAAGGCAGCAGTCGCTGGCCTTAAGGCTCGATCTTGGCCGCTATCGCTGTATCTCGAAACTAAAGAATTGAGACCACTTCGGTGGGATGGGTTGTGTTACAGAAAACGCCAGTTGGTGGTGTCTCAGAAGTTGACTCAAAACAGCTGTCTCATATTGACATGTTCTGCGACTTTTGAGACAATCTCCATATGGCTATCGACACCGCTCCCGCCGCGACCGGCACCCAACTCGGATACGCCCGAGTCAGCACCGGACACCAGTCTCTCGACCAGCAAGTCGATGCACTCACGGGTGCGGGCGTTGAGACGGCCCGCGTCTATAGCGACAAGCTGTCGGGCATGTCTACGCGGGAGCAGCGTCCCGGCCTCGCCGCACTCCTGGACTATGCACGCGAGGGCGATGCCATCGTCGTGGTTGGCATTGACCGGCTGGGCCGCAACGCTGCTGAGGTGATGACGACGATTCGCGAACTCGGCGAGCGGAACATCGTCTTGCGCTCGTTGCGCGAGGGGATCGACACCTCGAACGCCACCGGCCGCATGGTCGCGGGCGTCCTTGCCAGCTTGGCGGAGCTTGAACTGGAACTCGGTCGGGAGCGCCGCACCGCCGCCCGTGAGGCACGCCGGGCACGCGGGCAATCCATTGGTCGGCCCAAGTCATTAGACGAGTCGAAAGCTGCCCTGGCGCAGCGGATGCACGCCAGCGGTGAATCGGCGAGCACGATTGCGGCAACGCTTGGGGTCAGCCGTGCCACTGTTTACCGTGTATTGGCAGAACAGCCCGGCTGACCTCCATGCACGCACGAGAGCGTTAGCAATAGGGGGCGTTGCCGCTGCCGCTGCTGGAGCCGACTCAAGGCTGTTTGAAGGTGACGCCAACGTTGGCGGAATGCTTGGCCTGTCAGATCTTGTTTCTCAGCGGTCAGGCAGTGAATCTTTTGGCAGCGACGCACGCAACTTCTCGAGTGCGTGTGCCGATGTGCTGTTGGGCGGTGCGTGCAAGGTGATGATGTATTGGCCGGGAGACTGGGTGAGGTCGAGCTGCGTGCGGGTCAGGTATAGATCGCCGACATCTGGATGGCGCATGTGGCTGATCCCCTTGGGGTATCCCACGTCGGCCTGTTCCCAGAGCTGCTTGAATCGCTTGCTGGCACTGGACAGTTCGCTGATGAGTGCGCGCAGTCGAGGATCGTCGGGATAATCGGCGGAGCCTTGCCGCAGACCCCGAACGGCCAGGGCGGTCGCTTCGTCCCAGTCGGGATACACCTGCTCGGCCGCAGGATCGAGGAACCGCCAACGCGAGAGATTCTGTCCCACTTCAAATCCCGGACACAACGCGCGGGCGAGCGGGTTTGCGGCCAGCACGTCCTGATACCAGCTCACGACGACCGCGGGCATAGGAAACTGGTCGATCAGTTCGGCGATCGCCGCCGACACATGCTCGTGCGCCACGCTGTGTGGCCGGGAGGCCGGCCGAGCGAGCTGATGCAGGTGGGCGGTCGCTTTGGCGTCCATGCACAGTGCCCGGGCAATCGCATCGAGGACTTCCGCGGAGGGGTGTCGGTCGCGGCCCTGCTCCAGGCGCTGCAGATACTCGCTGCTGATGCCGGCCAACATGGCCAATTCGTCGCGGCGCAACCCCGCGAGCCGCCGTCGCGGCCCCGGCACCAGTCCCACCTCGGCGGGTGTCACCCGCGCGCGCCGTGCCCGCAGGTAATCGCCCAGGTGATTGGCCTTGCCCACGCGACTAAGCCTAAACGTCGCCCTGCCGCTACCAGCCCCAACGGGTTTACCCAGCCCTGGCTGCGGCTCGACACGATCGACAACAGGAGAGCACGTTCTGCGGTCCATTTACACACAAAGGAGAACCATCATCATGACCAGCACAGCATCAGCCACGTCCAAGTCTGACCTGCTCGACACCGTCATTACCGCGTATGGCGACCTCGACCGCTGGCGCTCGCTCGAGCGGCTGACCGCGAAGGTCTCCGCTGGCGGTGTGCTGTGGGGGCTCAAGGGCCAGCCCGGCATCCTCGATCATTACACGCTCACGCTCACCCCGAATGTGCAGTCCGCGACCATGGCGCCGTTCGCGGAACCCGACCTTCGCGCCACCTACACGCCCGAGCGCGTCGCCATCGAGACCGTGGACGGCCGGCTGGTGGAGGAGCGCACAAACCCCCGCGCCTCCTTCCGCGGCCACACCATGCAGACCCCGTGGGACCGGCTGCACGCGGCGTACTTCGGGGGCTACGCGATGTGGACCTACCTCACCGAGCCGTTCACCTTCGCCGAGCCGGGCTTTTCCACCGTCGAGCTCGAGCCGTGGCAGGAGGACGGCGAGACCTGGCGCCGCCTGCAGGTGACCTTCCCCGATCGCATCGCCACCCACAACCGCGTGCAGACCTACTACATCGACGCGCAGGGCCTGATCCGACGCCACGACTACCGCCCAGACGTGCTCGGCCCGGCCGAGACCGACTCGGCGCACTACGGCTGGGGCCACCAGACCTTCGACGGCTTCGTCTTCCCGACACATCGCGCGGTGTACCCGACCGATGAGAACGGCCGCAAGGTGGCCGAGCCGGTGATCATCTCCATCGACCTCGAGGACATCGCCCTGTCCTAGGGCGCACACCTTGACAAACCAAAGGAGCCTTCGCATGTCGACGTACCGCGCTTTTCAGGTCACCGGGCAGCGACAGTTTGAATTGGTGCAGCGCGAGCTGCTCGGGCCGCAGCCGGGTCATGTGCGGTTTCGCGTGCACAGTTGCGGCGTGTGCCACAGCGATGTGCTCGCCGTTGAGGGCTTGCGCGCCGACCCGCGCCGGCCGGTGGTACCCGGGCATGAGGTCGTCGGCGTCATCGACGCGCTCGGAGAACAAGTACGTGGATGGAGCGTCGGTGACCGCGTTGGCCTTGGTTTTTTGGGCGGCCACTGCGGCGTGTGTGTCTGGTGCCGTCGCGGGGACTTCGTCAACTGCGAAAACCAACCTCGGCCGGGCACCACCGCGGATGGCGGATACGCCGAGGTGGTCTATGCCCGCGCGACCGGGCTGGTCCGTATTCCCGACGCCCTGGCGTCGGTGGATGCCTCTCCGCTGCTGTGCGCCGGCATCACCACCTACAACGCAGTGCAGAAGTTGAACGCGGAACCCGACGCGTTGGTGGCGATCCAGGGCATCGGTGGCCTGGGTCATCTGGGCGTGCAATACGCCAACAAGTTGGGTTACCGCGTCGCGGCCATCGCTCGGGGCACCGACAAGGCTGTGCTGGCAGAGAAACTCGGCGCGCACCACTACATCGACAGTGCCGCAGTCGATCCCGCCCAGGCGTTACAGGAACTCGGCGGAGCGGTCGCGATCGTGGCCACCGCGGCCAGCGGCGCATCCATGTCGCCGCTGCTGGCCGGGCTGGCACCACGCGGTCAGCTGGTGGTCGTCGGCGTGGGCGACGACCCGATCGAGGTCAACGCCTCCGATCTCGTCTTTGATAGCCGCTCGATCGTCGGCAGCCTCACCGGCTCGGCGAGTGAAAACGAGGCGAGCCTGCAGTTCAGCGCCACACACGGAGTCGCACCCATGACCGAGGTGCTGCCCTTCGAAGAGGCACCTGCGGCCTATGAGCGAATGATGTCCGGCCAGGCCAGATTTCGTGTGGTCCTCGATATGCAGACCAGTAGCCAAATGGGCACCGAGCGGGCTGGCGGACGCTGAGCTTCTGCAATCGCCACACCTGAAAACACGCTTCCTGCCAACGAATTACAGAACCGCGGCATCGAAGAGACACAACCGAAGAAAACCACCAAAGATCCGTAAGAAGGAGAACCAAAATGATCAGCAACCCGTTCCAGAGGAAAGCCTACGACGCGGTCGCGGCCGCGCTTCCGTTTGCAATTGATCCTGCGAAGATCACCGTGGAGCCCGGGGTGTCTTACCTGCCGAGCCCGATCAAGCTTCACGACTATGCCGCCGGTGTCATGGCCGCGTTCGGCTCGGTCGTCGAACATCTCGGCGAGCTACGCGGGTTGCCGTCCCAGACGATGATCCTGAACCGTCGGCTGTGCGGGTTTCATCTCAACGAACTGCAGGTCCAGCTGCTCAACGGCTATTCGGTCATGCTGGACACGTGGCCGATGGGCGCCGACAACGGTGCCTATCGCACGAAGGACGGGCGCTACGTCTGGATGATTGGGCTTTTTCCGCACTTGGTCAACGCGCTGTTGGGCCAACTGCAGTGCGCGAACACCGCTCAGGCGATCCAAGCGGCGGTCGAGAAGTACACCGCGCAGCAGCTCGAGGATGAGGTCGCGGGTGGCCTCAATCTGGCGCTGGGCGTGGTGCGCACGCCGCAGGAATGGCTGGCCCACCCGCAGGGAGCAGCAACGGCCAGGCTGCCGTTGTTCAACATCGATCAACAGGGCACCACCAAAAGGCGCGCGCTGGGCAACGCCAAGTATCGCCCGCTGGAAGGGGTGCGGGTGGTTGACCTGACCAACGTCGTTGCCGGTCCCACCGCTGGGTTTGCGTTGGCCGAGCAGGGCGCGGATGTCATCGTGGTCCGTAAGCCCCTCGGCGATTGGGTGACCCCGATCTGGCTGAGCGTGAACTGGGGCAAGAAATCCATCCTGACCGACATCAAGAGTTCCGACGGTAAGAAGCGCTTCGTGGACCTGCTGGTCGGCGCGGACGTGTTGCTTAGCAGCAACCGGCCTGGTGCGCTTGACGGTCTTGGTCTCAGCGAGGCCGAGCTGCGCGACATCAATCCCAATCTCGTTTACGGGTCCGAGTCGTTCGCTTCCCTCGGTACGCCGTGGGCTGGGCGCCGGGGATTTGAGCAGATTGCGCAGGCGGTCAGCGGCACCGCGCATGTGCATTCCGAGGGTCTGGGGCTAGACGCTCCCACCGTGACCCCCGCGCTGATGAATGACCACCTGACCGGCTATCTGTTGGCCATTGCGGTGGTGGCGGCGCTGGCCGAGCGCGAAGAACAGGGCGGTTTCTGGCGCGTCGACACCTCGCTCACCCGTTGTTCCACCTTCGGTCAAACGCTCGTCGGGCCGGTCGATGACGAGCCCTACGCGCCGATCACCGAGCAGGACCTCATCGACCACGGCGTGGACCAGGTCAGCCCGTGGGGCACCTTCACGCGGTTCGCTCCACCGGTGGCGTTCAGCCACACCCCGTCGATGGCGTTACGCCCGCCCGCGTGGCCGGGCACTGACCCCGACACCATCGGGTGGACGGCGAACCCGGCCGGCGACGCGCCACCGCAGACGCCGCACTATCCGTCGAAGTTGGCGCGGGAGGGCCGCATTCGCAACTTGGTGCCGAACTTCGGCATCGAGGATCGCGGCGATGGGGGTGGCGTCGTCGGCCTGGTTTCCAAGCCGGAGGCCCTAGAAGCCCAACTGCGAAAGTACGCAGCAGTCCACGTCTAAACCGGAAGCACCTGGCCCGGACCCAACCCGCACTCCCAGCGTGGGGTCCGGGCCCGATGCCGTCTGGCGGTAGTTGACAATCGTTGATCGTGCCGATGTACATTCCACCGTGCTCGTCTCCGCGCGCAGGAGTGTCGCTCCCGTGCGGCGCGAACGGCATTACCGGATAGCGTATTTGGTTGAGGTCTTGGTGCATCCGACGTCTGCTACATATCGACGTCCGCGGTGCGTCCGCAGTAGTTTCATCAGCGGCCCTCGCTTGCCAACGCTCCCAACCGTCTGACCTCGGACTTTTGTACGGAGCCAACGCGATCAATCGCAACAAACGCCCATGTTGACTCGTTCGCATCGAGTAGGTCAGGGGTTCGAATCCCCTTAGCTCCACCCTTAGCTCCACCAAGAAAGTCATCTAGATATCCCGTTGCAGCGGCCGACCGATATTGACGTCGCCATAGTCAGCCCGACAACCGACGGGTTCCCTCCCAGCGATTAAGGCTGCCCACAGCGCCACTGCACCCTTGCTGAGGAGGGAATGGTTTTGTTCGGGCTAATACGTAATGGGGTGCGGACTGAGGAACGGCTATATCTTTGGTCCCGATGATCAAGTCGCCTCTCACTCCGGTTGCGGTGATCGGCATGGCTTGCCGGCTGCCTGGAGGCATCGACTCTCCAGAACAGTTATGGGAGGCGTTGCTGCGCGGCGACGACCTGGTCACCGAAATTCCACCCGACCGATGGGACGCCGACGAGTATTACGATCCCGAGCCTGGCGCGCCCGGTCGGTCGGTGTGCAAGTGGGGCGCATTCCTAGATGACGTCGCCGGCTTCGATCCTGACTTTTTCGGCATCACCGACAAAGAAGCGACCGCGATGGATCCGCAGCACCGCTTGCTGCTGGAAACCTCCTGGGAGGCGATGGAGCACGGCGGTCTCACTCCGAAGGCGCTGGCCGACTCACGGACCGGCGTGTTCATCGGGTTGATGCACGACGACTACCAATTCGTGCACGCTGAGGCCAACGCATTGGAGGGTCCGTACGGATACATGGGCAATAGCTTCGCCATGGGCTCCGGGCGGATTGCCTACACGATGGGACTGCATGGTCCGGCTATGACGGTGGACACCGCGTGCTCGTCCGGCTTGGCCGCCGTGCATGTGGCCTATCGCAGCTTGCACGAGGGCGAAAGCGACATTGCCCTGGCGGGCGGCGCCTCGGTGTCGTTTGAACCGCGCAAATCCTGCTCGGGTTCTGCCATCGGAATGCTTTCCGCGACCGGACGCTGCCATGCGTTCGACATCGCCGCCGACGGTTTCGTGGCCGGCGAGGGTTGCGCAGTGCTGTTGCTCAAGCGGCTACCGGATGCGCTCCGCCACGGCGACCGGATCCTGGCCGTGCTACGCGGCACGGCCGCCAATCAGGACGGCCACACGGTGAATATCGTGACGCCGTCGCGGGCCGCGCAGGTCGAGGCCTATCGGGCGGCATTGGCTGTGGCGGGTGTGGACGCCCGCACCGTTGGCATGGTGGAGGCACACGGCCCCGGCACCCCGGTGGGTGATCCCATTGAATACGCCAGCCTGGCGGAGGTGTATGGCCTTGACGGGCCGTGCGCGCTCGCATCGGTGAAGACGAACTTTGGGCACACCCAGTCGGCTGCCGGAGCGCTGGGGCTGATGAAGGCGGTCCTCGCGCTGCAGCACGGTGTGATTCCGCGCAATCTGCACTTCACCCGGCTGCCGGATGAGATGGCTCAGATCGAGACCAATCTCTTTGTGCCGCAAGAAAATACGCCATGGCCCAGCACCGGTCACGATGGACCCCGGCGGGCGGCGGTGTCGTCGTACGGGTTCTCGGGGACCAATGTGCACGCGATTGTGGAGCAAGCTCCTGAGACGATCGCGCCGGGCGAGGCGCCAACCACTCCCGGCATGGATGGTCCACTGCTTTTCCCGCTGTCGGCCACGTCGGCCGACGCGCTGCGGCGAACCGCTGGTCGGCTCGCTGACTGGGTCGACGCACACACGTCGGACCTCGCGGCATCGGATCTGGCGTACACCCTGGCTCGCCGCCGTGCGCACCGGCCGGTACGCACGGCGGTCATCGCGGGCAGCCTCGAGGAGCTGGCCGAGGGTTTGCGCAAGGTTGCCGACGACGACTTTCCGCATCAGCCCGCGGTCGGGCAGGACGATCGAGGACCGGTATGGCTTTTCTCCGGACAGGGTTCGCAGTGGGCGGCGATGGGCGCCGAGCTGCTCGCGACCGAACCGGTATTCGCAGCGACTGTCGCCAAGGTGGAGCCGCTGATCGACCGAGAGTCCGGATTCTCTGTGACCGAAGCGATTTTGGCGCCCGAGACGGTGACCGGGATCGATCGGATCCAACCCGCGCTGTTCACCATGCAAGTCGCGCTGGCGGCCGCGATGAGGGCGTACGGTGTCCAGCCCGGAGCCGTGATCGGCCACTCGATGGGCGAGGCCGCGGCCGCGGTTGTGGCGGGAGCGCTATCGCTGGAAGACGGGGTGCGGGTGATCTGCCGCCGCTCGCGGCTGATGTCCACGATCGCTGGTTCCGGGGCGATGGCGTCGGTGGACCTGCCTGCCGAGCAAGTGCTTTTAGAACTCATGGCTCGCGGTGTCGACGACGTCGTGCTGGCGGTAGTGGCCTCGCCGCAGTCCACGGTGATCGGCGGCGCCAAGCAAACGGTGCGCGACCTGGTCGCGGCATGGGAGCAACGGGACGTGTTGGCCCGCGAGATCGCCGTCGATGTCGCCTCGCACTCCCCTGAGGTCGACCCGATTCTCGACGAGCTGTGCGACGTGCTGGCAGAGCTCAACCCGATGACACCGGAGGTGCCCTTCTACTCCGCGACCGCGTTCGACCCGCGCGAGCAGCCCGTGTGCGATGCCTGGTACTGGTCGGACAATTTGCGTCACATGGTGCGTTTCGCCGCAGCCGCGCGGGCGGCGTTGGAGGACGGCTACCGAGTGTTCGCCGAGTTGGCTCCGCACCCCCTGCTCACCCACGCTGTCGAGCAGACCGCCGACAACCTCAGCATGCCCCTAGCTGCACTCGCCGCCATGCGCCGCGAACAAGGGCTGCCGCACGGGCTGCGCGGTTTCCTGGCCGATCTGCACAGTGCCGGCGCGGCAATCGATTTCTCGCTGATCTACCCGGCGGGCCAGCTGGTGGATGCGCCGCTACCGACATGGAGTCACCGCCCCCTGCTTCTCACCGGCGGCGATCAGGATTCGCGGCCGCGCGGCGCCTGCACAGTCCCGGTGCACCCGCTGATGGGTGCGCATGTGCGATTAAACGAGCAGCCGGAGCGCCACGTTTGGCAGGGGGAGGTCGGCACCGCGGCGCACCCCTGGCTGGCTGACCATCGGATACACAATGTCGCTGCTCTTCCCGGGGCGGCCTATTGCGAGATGGCGTGGGCCGCAGCTCGCACGGTCCTCGGCGACAACTCCGAAGTTCGCGACATCCGTTTCGAGGCAATGCTGTTGCTGGACGACGAGACCCCGGTATCCGCGATCGCGTCGGCGACTTCGCCGGGCGCCGTCGACTTCGTGGTGGAGACCTTTCAGGACGGCACGCGGATTCGGCGGGCGGCAGCGGTGCTTCATGCCGCAGGATACGAGGACCAGCCACCGCCGTACGACATGCCCGCTTTAGTCACGGCCCACTCATGCCGGCTGGACGGGGCCGAGCTGCGAAAGCAATTCGACGAGCACGGTTTACAGTACGGCCCGGCTTTTGCCGGACTGGCCGCAGTGCACAGCGCGGACAAGACGGGCGGCACAGTGCTGGCCGAGTTGAGGCTGCCCGGCACTGTCCGCTCGCAACAAAGCGCCTACGGCATGCATCCCGCCTTGCTGGATGTCTGTTTCCAGTCGGTGGCGGCTCATTCCGACGCCCAGGTCGCAGGTAGCGTGGGTCTGCTGCTGCCGCTGCGCGTACACCGGATCCGGGCCTACGCTCCTGCCCGCACGGCCCGTTACTGCTATACGAGGGTGACCAGTGCCGATGGGGCCGCGTTGGAGGCCGACCTTGATGTGCTCGACGAGCACGGGACTGTCCTGCTGGCCGTGCGCGGACTGCAACTCGGTATCGGGGCCTCGGAGAGCGCAAACCGCGATCGCGTGCTGAACGAGCGGCTACTGACCGTCGAGTGGAAACAGCGAGCACTGCCCGATCTGGACCGCGTCGGCCCGGGAGCATGCTTGCTGATCAGCACTTCCGCCACTGCAGACGTCATGGCGACAAAGCTGACCGATGCGCTGAAAGCGAAGGGCGCCGGCTGTGCGACCATGACCTGGCCGCAGCATTCCGATCAGCAGGCCAATGTCGAATTGCTCGGCTCGCATCTTGCCGCCGACGAGGTCAGCGGTGTGGTCATACTCACCGGCCCCAAGAACGGCAACCCGGATGACGAATGCGCCCTGCGCGGTGGGGACTATGTGCGTCACCTGGCGCGGATCGCCAGGGCGATCACGGAATTCGACGAAGAACCACCGCGCCTCTACGTCGTGACCCGGGACGCCCAGAGCGTTTTGCCGGGAGACGTGACGAACCTGGAGCAGGCCGGGATTCGGGGCCTAGTGCGGGCGATCAGCACTGAATATCTGCATCTGCGCGCCACCCAGATCGACATGGACGAGGACACCGATGCCGAGCAGTTGGCACGGCAACTGCTCGGGGCGTCGGAGGAGGACGAGACGGCCTGGCGGAACGGTCAATGGCATACAGCGCGCCTGAGCCCGGCACCGCTACGCCCTGAGGAGCGGCGAACCGCCGTGGTGAAGCACCCCCACGGTGGTATGCGCCTGAGGATGCGCCTGCCTGGTGACCTGGAAACGATGGAACTGGCTGCGTTCGAACGCGTTTCGCCGGGGCCGGGAGAGATTGAGGTCGCGGTAACCGCGTCCAGCGTCAACTACGCCGATACCCTGTTTGCCCTCGGCCGGTATCCCGGTATCGACGGGGATCCACTACAGCTCGGAATGGATTTTGCCGGCGTTGTGATCGCGGTCGGTACCGACGTGATAACTCATCGGGTGGGCGACCACGTTGGTGGCTTCTCTCAAAGCGGTTGCTGGGCAACGTTTGTCACATGTGACGCCCGCCTAGCCATGACGCTGCCCCCGGGCCTCACCGACCAGCAAGCGGCGGCGGTGAGCACCGCGCATGCCATCGCCTGGCATGGCCTGCACGATCAGGCCAGGATCGCCAGTGGCGACCGCGTGTTGATCCACTCCGCCACCGGCGGCGTCGGGCAGGCGGCGATCGCGATCGCTCGCGCAGCGGGAGCCGAGATCTTCGCTACTGCCGGCAGCGAGCAGCGGCGAGCACTATTGCGCGACATGGGTATTGAGCACGTCTACGACTCTCGCAGCACCGAGTTCGCGGAGCAGATCCGGCGTGACACCGATGGATCCGGCGTCGACATCGTGCTCAACTCATTGACCGGCGGCGCACAGCGCGCGGGGCTGGAATTGCTCTCCGTCGGCGGACGATTCGTGGAGATCGGTAGGCACGACGTCTACGCGAACACCCGGTTGGGGCTCTTCCCATTCCATCGCAACCTCGCCTTTCACTACGCCGATCTGACGCTGATGTCAAAGAGTCACCCGAAGCGGATCGGCGACCTGCTGGGCAAGGTGTACAAGCTGGTCGCAGACGGTGAGTTGCCGTTACCGGAAACCACTCACTATCCGCTTGGCGACGCCGCCACGGCTGTCCGCGCGATGAGCGCGGCAGAGCACACGGGCAAGCTCGTGCTCGACGTGCCCCAGTCCGGGCAGACCGACGTCGTCGTACCGCCCAAACAGGCCCGGGTTTTCCGGCAAGACGGCTCCTACATCGTCACCGGCGGTTTGGGTGGCATCGGACTCTTCCTCGCCGAGAAGATGGCCGCGGCCGGTTGTGGCCGCATCGTGCTGAGCTCCCGCTCGCAACCTAATCCCAAGGCGCTGGAAACGATCGAGCTCATGCGCGCGATGGGCGCCGACATCGAGGTGGAATGCGGCGACATCACCCAAGTAGGCACGGCGGCGCGTTTGGTGGGCGTCGCGACCGCCACCGGGCTTCCGTTGCGCGGGGTGCTGCATGCCGCTGCGGTGTTCGAGAACGCGATGCTGGCCAACATGACCGACGATCTCATCGAGCGCAACTGGGCTCCAAAAGCCAACGGTGCGTGGAACTTACACCAGGTCACGGCCAGCCTGTCGCTGGATTGGTTCTGCCTGTTCTCCTCGGCGGTGGGTCTGGTTGGCTCGCCCGGGCAAGGGGCGTACGCCGCGGCCAACAGTTGGCTGGACGCATTCGCGCGATGGCGACGAGCCCAGGGCCTTACCGCCACGGGGATCGGGTGGGCATTGTGGGCCGAGGTCGGTCGCGCGGCCGAAGTGCGCGCCGAGACCGGCGAAGAGCTGGCTCCCGGGCAGGGCGGCGAAGGCACTGCCATCGCGCACTGGCGTGACACCGCTTTCACCGCCGACGAGGGTGCCGACGCGTTCCAGACACTGCTGCGCCACGACCGCGCGTACTCCGGGTACGCAAATATGACCGGAACGCCGTGGTTTGCCGCCTACGCACAACGTAGCCCGTTCGCTGAGTTATTTCGGTCCACGAGCCAAAGCTCAACGAACACAAATGATCTGCTTGACGAATTGTATGCGCTGTCGCCGGAAGAGTGGCCCGCCCGCCTCCGTCGCGTGATCTCCGACGCGGTCAGCCTGATTCTGCGTCGCACCATCGATCCGGATCGCCCCCTCTCCGAATATGGCCTTGACTCCATGGGCAACCTCGAGTTGCGCACCCGCATCGAGGCCGAAACAGGGTTACGGGTCACCACCAACGACATCACCACCATTCAGGGTTTGGCCGGGCTCCTGTGCGAAGAGCTGGCATCGGACAGGCCGGCTCGGCACCGTCGCAATAGGTCGGCACATCGACATGTTGGCTGATCCGCTGGTGCTGGACTGAAGGAGGTTCGGGTGTTTGCAGGTGCAGGGTCAGCGCCCGGGCTTTTTGTCGGAACTGTTTATGACTGGGCGCCCGAGCCGGGCAGAATCGTGTCTTGGCAACCCTCGCCGGCCTCGCTTGAGAAAGCCCGGCAGGCTCCGATAAGTGCTGTGCCACTGAGCGCTATGCAAGACGCCCATCTTCGCGGCTTTTCCCGCTACGCGGCACGGGGGCGGAATTATGCACGGCTGGTCATCGGCTCCGGAGACCAACCCGGTCGGTGCGATGTCCGTGCCATGAGTTACGTCATCAACTCACACCTACGCCGGCACAAGACGTATCACAGTTGGTTTGAGTATGAAGATGCGGAACGCATTGTCCGGCATACTATCGGCGACCCCGCCGACATCGAATTCACTCCGACCCGGCATGATGAGATGACGCCAAATGAGTGGCATAAATTTGTGCTGTCTACCCCGGATCCGGTGGAGTGGGATTGCTTCAGGTTCGGCATCATTCAGTGCGCGGACCACTTCACATTTTTCTCGATTGTCGATCACGTCCACTGTGACCCGACGATTATTTCCGGGTTATATACCGAGATCGTGATGAACTACCGTGTCCTCGTGACGGGCGCCGGGCTCGCTCAGTTGCCACCTGCGGCCAGTCACGACGATTTCTGCATCCGCGAGAAGCAGCACATGTCTGCTCTCACCTTGGATTCCCCCGAGGTCCGTAGGTGGATCGAGTTCGCCGAAAACAACGGTGGAACCCTGCCGGACTTCCCACTGCCACTGGGTGATCTGTCGGCAGCTTCTGGTGGCGACCTCGTGGTCGAACGGCTGATGGATCGGGAACAGACGGCCGAATTTGAAGCCCTCTGCATAGCGGCGGGCGCGCGCTTCAGCGGCGGCATGTTTGCCTGTGTGGCTCTCGCGCAATATGAGTTGACCGGCGCCACAACATATTATGGACTTACGCCGACAGATAAGCGCAGATCGCTGGCAGAATTTTCGACAATGGGGTGGTTCACCGGCGTGGTTCCACTGACTGTTCCGGTCAATCCGGCGTCCTTCGAAGACACTGCCCGTGCCGCGCAGGCTTCCTTCGATTCGAACCTAGACCTCGCGAACGTGCCGTTTAACTATGTACTGAAGTTGGCGCCCTGGCTCAGAGAATGGGGACCGAACTGCACCATGGTCAACTACATGGATACGGGCCTTCCCCCATTTTCAGCTACGATCGCCTCCCACATGAAGGACGCGAATATCAGAATCTACTGCGACCCAAGGGATCCGGCGCACATCTATACCTCGGTAATTCGCATCTTCGACGAGGTGTCGATTTGGGTGAACTTCCAGAACAACCCCGTCGCCAGGGACTCCGTGACCCGATATCTGAGTGCAATGAAAACTGTTTTTAAGCGGGTCACGGACGGACGCCCCGCGGATGCCGCAGTTGACGTATCCGGATGAAAGTTGTCTTGGCCGTGCATGGAACTCGCGGCGATGTCGAGCCCTGCGCCACTGTCGCTCGGGAGCTGCAGCGGCGAGGACACGAAGTGCGCATGGCGGTTCCACCCAACCTGGTTGACTTCGTGGAGTCAGCCGGACTGACCGCAGTCGGTTACGGCCCGGACTCGCAGGAGCAGGTGAACGCGGTCGCGGATTTCGTTCACCACGCTTTCAGGCCACAGAATCCGATCAACGTGGTGCGCGCAGGCAGGGAGCTTTTCGTCGAGGGCTGGGCGCAGATGAGCAGGACGCTGACTCCCCTCGCAGAAGGGGCCGACCTGCTGGTAACCGGCCAGACGTACCACGGGGTCGTCGCCAATGTTGCTGAATACCACGATATTCCGTTGGCAGCGCTCCACCACATGCCGATCTGCGTCAATGGCCAGCTCGCACTTCCGGCGATACCGTCGCCGACGCCCCTGGTCCGCTCGACGCTGAGGGCGGCTTGGTGGCTGTATTGGCGCATAACCAAAGACGTCGACGACACACAACGCCGTGAACTGGGGCTACCGCGGGCAGCGGCACCTGCGGTGAAACGAATGGCGGAACGTGGATCGCTCGAAATCCAGGCCTACGACGAGGCGTGCTTTCCGGGCCTCGCGGAGGAATGGAACGGCCGGCGACCCTTCGTCGGCGCTCTGACGATGGAGCTGCCGACGGATGCCGACGGTGAGCTCGCGTCGTGGATCGCCGACGGAGCACCTCCCATCTACTTCGGTTTCGGCAGCACACCAGTCCAATCTCCCGCCGATACGATCGCCATGATCGCCGCTGCCTGCGCGGCGCTAGGCGAACGGGCCGTGATTTACTCCGACGCGACCGAGTCCAACCGCAGCGCACATCCTGACCACGTGAAACTTGTAGGCCTGGCTAACTACGCGGCCATCTTTCCTATCTGTCGCGCGGTCGTCCACCACGGTGGCGCAGGAACGACGGCTGCCGCCCTGCGCGCCGGAATCCCCATGTTGGTGCTCTGGGACGTGGCCGATCAACCACTTTGGGGTGCCCAGATCACGCGCATGAAAGTCGGCCGTGCCGGGCGCTTGTCGACCATCAACCGGAAATCGCTAGTCGGGCATCTCCGCCAGATCCTCACTCCGCAATACGCTAGCCGAGCCCGCGAAATCGCCAGCCAAATGACCAAGCCTGCCGAAAGCGTTTCCGCGACCGCTGATCTCTTGGAAGACGCCGCTCGCGGCTGACCCTGTCCACGTTGGCCTCGATGAGCCGGAACGGATAGCGGGTGTGCCGCTCAATGACGTCGCGCAGCTGCGGCATGGAACTGCGCCAAGCCCTTTTGTGTTGCAGCAGCACCGTTTTGAGGAAAGGGAACCGAAAATCCTTGATGAGGCCGTCCCAGAAATAGAGAGTGCCGTTATTGCGCGCGGAGCGCGCACCAGCCCACCTAGGCTCCGATGAGCGTCCATAGCTTCTTTCGATGGCCGCGGCGGAGACGAACGATTTGACGCTGAGCCCCGCTTTACGCGCCCGTCGGGATAAACCGATCTCGTACCGCCAGATGACGGTGCCCTTGTGGACGACGTAGGTGAACTCACTCCAGAAATCGTTGAGGAAAGGGCGGGTGCGCGAGTTGAGATCCCAAGCCAGGAAGAAAGACTGAAGGTGCGGAACCAGCTGGGTATTTTCGATCGCGCCGTACATGTCAGCGTCGTGGAACGAGTTCCACATCTTTTCGAGAGGAAAGAGCGGACCGAACACGCTGTCGTTGGCGATGACGAAGCGGTCGAACTGATCGAGCGACCAGCCGCGCTGCCTGAGGATGCACCAAGCAAGGTGCCACGAGCCGAAGTCGTGGGAAAGCGTGCGGCGGGTGTAGACGCCTGCACACAGGGAGCGGATGGGAGCGACCGACTCCCGCGTGAGGGTGGGCGAGCCGGAGACGAAGACGATGGTCGCGCCCAGCCCGCGCAGCGCCGCCAGGTAGTAGCCGACGTAAGGATCGACGATGCCTTGGGGATCGAAGTGAGCGAACAGGACGAGCGTGCGGCAATCGGGTGGGGGCTGCGGTGCAAGCGCCACGTGGGTTTCGCAAAGGAAGCGAAACGTGTTGCCGTCCAAGCGGTGGCGCACGGCGGCCAAGGTGCGCTCTGATTCGGTGCGCAGCATGTTCGGGAGTTTCAACACGACCCGAATTCCGTAGTACTAAACGTCCAAACGGGCAAACTGATTCCGCCGGTACCGCTCAACACAGGCCGCTCTTCTGACCTTGCCGCTGGTGGTGATGGGAATCGAACCAGGCGCTACCACAACGAGATCCGCGACGCTGAGGCCATGTACGTTGGATATCGCCGCGGTGACTTCACGTTTGACGACATCGAATCCATTCGATGCCTCGTCGGAGTCCGCGCGGTTCTTGAGTTCGATGATGGCGACGAGCTTTTCCATGCCCTTATCCGGAACCGAGATCGCCGCGCAACGTCCCGGCGCGATGCTCTGAATCGTCGCCTCGAGGTCGTCGGGTGAGTGGTTGCGCCCATACACGATCAAAAGGTCCTTGATACGGCCGATGATGAACAGCTCTCCTTCGGAGATGAAGCCCAAGTCTCCGGTTCTCAGCCACGGCCCTTCAGGGGTGCCGGGCGACGGAGTGACAAGCGTCGCCCCGAATGTCTGCTCAGACTCTTGCGGTTTCTGCCAGTAGCCGGCAGCGACGTTGCCTCCGTGCACCCAGATTTCACCGGTCGTTCCCGCCGGGCACTCAATACCCTTCTCGTGATTGACGATCCGCACCATCGGTGACTGCGGCACGCCGTAACTCACGAGCGGTGTACCGCCCCCGCCTGCCCACCGCGTCGCGAGACCCTCGGTCAGCTTTTCGGATTCGAAACGAACGATTTGTGGTGGTTGACCCGCAGCACGAGTCGCGACATACAACGTTGCCTCGGCCATTCCATACGAGGGCCGTAACACCCTGTCCTGAAGGTTGCAGCGGGCGAACCGCTCCGCGAAGCGCCGGAGTGTCGCGGGCTGTACCCGCTCGGCGCCACTGAGGATGCTGAGCACATGTCCGAGATCAAGGCCGGTCATGTCGCGATCTGATGTTTTTCGTGCCGCCAAGTCGAAAGCAAAGTTAGGTCCTGCCGAAAGTGCATGGCTGTTGCTGGCCAGCAATTGCATCCACCGGGCCGGCCGCTGCAGAAACGAGACCGGACTGGTGAGCACGGTATGAAAACCCGTCAGAACCGGAAAGATGATTCCGAGATGCAATCCCATGTCGTGATAGAACGGCAACCAGGAGACCACAGTGGTGTCGGGTGGCGCAACGCCTCCGTGGTCCCCAAAGAAGCTCGCGTTGATCTGCTCGAAATTCGACATGATGTTTTGGTACGAGACCATGACCCCGACGGGGGTGCGTGTCGATCCCGACGTGTATTGCAAATATGCGGTGTCAGCCGAACCATCGACGCGCGGGGCGGCCCCAGTCTTCGAGTCGAGGTCCAGCAAATCGACCTCGATGATCGACGGAACGGATTCCCCGGACTTCGCCTCGACATACTGGGCAACATCGCCTGGAACATCGGATGTCGTGAGAACGGCAGCGGGCGACGCATCACACAGCACTGCATCAACACGTTCATCGCTGGCGCCACCCAGCGGCACCGCGATGAGTCCGGCCTGTAACGCGCCAAGAAACGCCGTAATGTAGTCCAGTCCTGGTGGCGCCAATATCACAACCCGGCCACCAGTTGACCCGTGAAGTCGGAGCTCTTGTGCAAGGTTAATTGTTCGTCGATACAGCTGCGACCACGTCAGGCTTTCGGGAATGCCTTCCCCGTCCCGTTCGTAATCCATAAACGTGAACGCCGTCCGGTCTGGCTGCAGACTGGCCCGTTCGCGCAGCAAAGTCGGGATGGGAGACTTAAGCATGGGCGTCAGGTTACCTCCGCCATCACCACGGCGTCGGACTTGCGCCGGAGATGATGGCCGCCTCCAACGGACGCCGACCGAAAGGCTCATCGACCGGCTGAACCACAACCCAATCTTCTTGAGAATCTTGAATTCGCGCTTCAAATACGGTTACCGGTTCCTCAGCCGACTGCTCACAAGAGACGATGTGCTGTTCCTCAACTACGGATATGAGGAGGAGCCGCCGATGGCTCTGCCGCTGCCGGCGTCCGATGAGTCCGACCGGTTTCCCATCCAGCTCTACCACCGCACGGCAACCCAGGTGGATCTCACCGCTAAAAAAGTGCTGGAGGTCAGCTGCGGCCACGGCGGCGGCGCATCGTATCTGACGCGGACCCTGCACCCGGCGTCCTATACAGGGCTGGATTTGAACACCGTCGGCATAGAGTTCTGCCGAAAGAGGCACAATCTGCCTGGCCTTGACTTCGTCGAAGGCAACGCCGAGAGCCTGCCCTTCTCTGATCGGTGCTTCGACGTTGTGATCAACGTCGAAGCCGCCATCAACTACCAAAACGTCGCACGTTTCTTCGCCGAAGTAGAACGCGTGCTGCGCCCGGGTGGGCATTTCGTGTACGCCGATATCCGCTACGCCGACGAAATCGCCGCCTGGGAGGCGGAGCTTGCCAACATCCCCATGCGCCTGATATCGGAACAGGTCGTCAACGCGGAAGTTATGCGCGGGCTGGAGAAAAACCGGTTGTTAGACCAGATCACTCGTCGTCTGCCGAATATCGCGGTTCTGCACGGCATAGCCAATGACTATGCAGGTGGGCCGGGCTCGTTGATCTACCGCCGTCTGGAAATCGGTGAGGCCTCGTACCGGTTGTTCTGCTTTGCCAAGGATTGAGGCGGCGTGATGACTGCTGCGGAGTCTCCAACAGCCTATTCTTTGAGGACCCCTGCAAACGCGGGGGGCCAGGATTGGCGGAGGGTCGGATGACGGCCGTAGCGGCGTGCCGGACGTGCGGCACCGAACTCCGTGAGACTGCGCAGTTCTGTCACGCATGTGGCTCACCTGTTGCTGCGACCGACGCCCATGCTGAGTACAAGCAAGTGTCGGTGCTGTTCGCCGACGTCGTGCATTCCATGGACATCGCCATGGCCGTCGGCGCGGAGCGGTTGCGCGAAATCATGGCCGAACTGGTCGACCGCTGCACCAAGGTGGTGCGCCGCTACGGGGGCACAGTGGACAAGTTCACCGGCGACGGGATCATGGCGCTGTTCGGCGCACCGGTGGCGATCGAGGACCACGCTGTTCGCGCCTGTCTAGCGGCCTTGGGCGTTCAGGAGGAAATCAAGCGGCTTGCGATCGACGTCCGAGAGCGCGACGGTGTGGAGCTGCAGTTGCGGGTGGGACTGAACTCCGGTCAGGTGATCGCGGGTGAAATCGGTTCGGGACCGTTCGGCTACACCGCAATCGGTGAGCAAGTCGGGATGGCGCAACGGATGGAATCTGTGGCACCGCCGGGTGGGGTGATGCTCAGCGAATCCACCGCCCGACTGGTTCAGCACGCCACACTGCTGGCCGAAGCCGAGGAGGTCCATGTCAAGGGCCGCGATGTTCCGGTGCTGGCCCGTCGTCTTCTTGGCCTGGCGGACGAGCGTCAACGAAGTCGCTCCCTGCAAGGCGTGTTGGTTGGGCGTGACCTCGAAGTTGCAACGATCGCAGGCCTGCTGGATCGGTCGATGAGTGGGCGGGGATGTGTGGTTTGTGTTGCCGGACCGGCGGGCATCGGCAAGACGCGACTCGCTGATGAGGCGGTCGCGATGGCCCGTCGTCGTGGTGTTGATGTGTTTTCAGTTTTCTGCGAGTCGCACACCAGCGATGTCCCCTTTCTTGTTGCGACCGCGCTGTTGCGCGAAGCCGTCCGAATAACCGAGCTCGACGATGAGGCGGCGCGCGCACAGGTGCGCGCCAGGATCCCCGATGCCTCCGAGGAGGATGTGCTGCTGCTCTATGACCTGATGGGCATTCGAGATCCCGACACGCTGCCTCCCACGATCCATCCCGACGCGCGGCGGCGACGGTTGACCGCACTCATCAACTCCATGTCGTTGACCCGCACCCAACCGGTCCTCTTCGTCATCGAGGATGTGCATTGGATCGATGAGGTCAGCGAGTCGATGCTGGCCGAGTTCCTCACCGTCATACCCCGAACGCCGTCGATGGTGCTGATCACCTACCGCCCCGAGTACTCCGGTGCACTCGCGAACGTGCCTGGATCGCAGACGATCTCGCTGGCACCCTTGAGTGATTCGGAGATCGCGGCGCTGATCGACGAGTTGTTGGGCACCGATCCGTCGGTCGCCGGGATCAAAGCGCTCGTTGCCGAACGGGCAGGCGGGAACCCGTTTTTCGCGCAGGAGATGGTGCGCGAGCTCGCCGAGCGCGCTGTGCTCGAGGGGCACCGCGGCGGTTTCACCTGCGGCACAGATCTGGCCGAGGTCACCGTTCCGGCGACCCTGTACGCCACCATCGCCGCGCGCATCGACCGGCTGGATCCTGATGCCAAGCAGACGCTGAACGCCGCGGCAGTGATCGGCTTGCGCTTCACGCCTGACTTACTCGCCGCTGTGGGCGACGCCCCTGTACTCGACGCGCTGCTGAGGGCCGTGCTGATCGATCAGGTCCGTTTTACACCCGGCGCCGAGTTCGCTTTCCACCACCCGCTGATCCGCACCGTGGCCTACGACTCACAACTGAAATCCAATCGCGCCCAGATGCACCGGCGTCTGGCCGCCGCTATCGAGGCCCGCGAGCCGGAATCGGCCGACCAGAACGCGGCGCTGATCGCCGAACATCTCGAAGCCGCGGGTGACTTGCGGGACGCCTACGGTTGGCACATGCGCGCGGCAAAGTGGGCGACCTACCGCGACATCGCTGCGGCGCGGCTGAGTTGGGAGAGTGCCACCAGGATCGCCGACGCATTGCCCGCCGATGAGCCATACCGGGCAGCTATGTGCATTGCTCCTCGCACCATGTTGTGCGGGATCGCCTGGCGGGTGCATGTGAACAACGTCGGGGACCGCTTCGATGAGATGCGGAAGTTGTGCAGCGCCGCCGGGGACAAGGCGTCACTGGCCATCGCGATGGCAGGGCTGGTGGTGGACCAGACGTTCCAGGACCGGGTGCGCGAGGCGTCGCGGTTGGCTTCCGAAGCCATCACCCTTATCGAGTCCATCGGCGATCCAACCTTGATGGTGGGGCTGTCTTTCACGCCGATCCGCGCCAAGATGGCAAGTGGCGAGTGGGCTGAGATGCTTCGCTTGTCGCAGAGGGTCATCGACCTTGCCGACGGTGATCCCGCCAAGGGCAACTTCCTTTTCGGGTCTCCCTTAGCGCTCGCCTTCGTGCAGCGGGCTATCGCCCGTTACACCCTGGGTCGTCCCGGATGGCGAGACGACCAGAGGCGCGGTCTGGCCATGGCGCACGGCGCCGACTCCCTGTCCTACGTCACGGTCGTCAGCTACGTGTACTCCGCGGGGATACCGGGTGGCGTGGTGCTGCCCGACGATTCCGCGGTGCGCGAGATCGAGGATGCGCTCGCGATTGCCGAACGATCGGGCGATAACCTCCAATTGGGTGTCGCCTGGATGACCCTGGGCCTTGCGCTGGTGCACCGCCACACGGATGCCGAGCGTGATCGCGGACAGAAGCTGCTGGCGGAGGTCCGCGAAGTGTTCCTGCGCGGGGGGCATTTCTTGTGCGATCTACCGATGCTTGACGTGTACGTGGCGCGTGAGGCGGCTCGCCGTGCAGATCGCGACCAAGCGATACCGCTGATGTGCGCCGCCGTCGACCATCTCGCTCGCGATGGACAACTGCTGTCGTGGGGCGTTCCCGCGACGGGTGTTCTGGTGGAGACACTGCTCGACCGCGGGGCCGAACGTGACGTGGCCGAAGCCGAGGCCGCAATCGAGCGGTTAGCGGCTGCGCCAGCCGATGAGGGCCTGGTGATACGTGACATCTGGCTGGAGCGGGCGCGAGCTTTACTGGCGCGGGTTCAAGGCGATGTCGGGGCTTACACGCACTTCAGGGATCGCTACCGCGACATGGCGAGAACGCTTGGCTTCGACGGACATATCGCGTGGGCCGAGGCGATGCCGTAAAGGTCGATTGGGGTAAGCCGACCCCATTACCGTTGTGTCGTCACGATGTCACTCGCCCAGGACGCACCGCTCTGTTGAACCTGGCCAGTTGGGTGCGAGGTCGTCGAGATGCACAAAGCGCAGCCGGGGTCGGGAACAACGAATTCCTCGACGCGGGTGCGTCCGCGGGCTGCCTCGTCTCGGAGGGATGTGGCGGCCGCTAGAACAGATAGACGCGCGCGTTCTTGCCCCCAGTGCAGCTGATCCAGTTGCCTGCAGGGTCTCCCGCGCATTGCATTACGAAATTCGTGCCATCGCATTGCACGCCGCCGTTAGGTTTGCAGTCGAGGGCACCCCGCGCCGATACCGTTCGCTGGTCGCGGGTCGGGCGACCGTATTGTGACCAATACGCATTGAGCACGCTCTGCGCGAAGTAGCACGACGTACTACCGGTGCCACGCCCAGAATGGCTCCCGAAGCCTGTCTCACTAGGCTGTGAATAACCGTGGTCGCAAGTCGCACGGAGGCTGCTGTTGTCGGGGCCTTGCACCAGCGGCGGCAGCGTGGGCGACGGCGGAGCCAGGATGAACTTAGCCAGCAGAACAGCGCCCGCGACTGCAAGGACGCCCGTGACCACCAGTATTGCTACGAGCAGCCCACGTTTTCCGGTTAGGCGCGGCTCGTGTCTCGGCTCTTCTCGTTGTGGGATTTGGCGCTTGTCGCGGTTCAGCGATTCGGTCTGGTCTGTATCCGTGTCCCGCTCCGCAGCCAGATGAACGATTGGCGCTGGGGAGGATCCCCCGGTATCTTCGTCGTCCGCGGGCGCAGGAGCCGTGCCGTCCAGGCTCGAGCTGTTCTTGTTGGGTCGGGGTGCCGGAGCGGTCTTCTTGCGCCGGACCGGGGGCCTCGTAGAGCGACTTGCACGCTCGTCGACCCGGAACAATTGCGTGTTCTCCCCGCGAACATACAAGACGGGTGTTACCCATTCGAGCGTTCCAGGTGCTTGGAGGATGCCGATCCGACCGCTGCGGCTGGCCTCGTCGACACTGCGCCCATGCGCGATCGCTACGTAGAAGCCTTCAGCAAAGGCGATAGCCGCGGGATCGCTTACAGTGAACTGCATCGCGGCCACCGCGCTGATCCCGCTGTGCACCAGCGCGGCGGCGGTGCCTGAGAACAGGTCCTGCGTCCCCTCCGCACCAGAGGAACAGGAGTTCAGCACCACAAGACGTGGCGTCGGTCGAGCCTGGTTCAGCAGGTCAACCAGCTGATCGGCGCCCACCAGATTCGCCTGGCCGCCCGGCCCGACCAGCGCGAGGACTCCTTGGTCGGTTGTGGGGTCGTAGTCGCCGTGGCCAACGAAGTGCAACACGTGCCAGTGGTCGGACAGAAGTTTCTCCTGCACCGCTTCCCAGGTAGCTTGCTCCAGCCACTCCAGGTGGATCAGGCCCCCGGAAATTGCGCCGGCTAGAGCCCGGGACAGGTTGTCTTGCTCAGCTGAGACGTCCAGAGCCGGCATCCCGCGAGGTGAGGCGATCAGCCCCAAGACTCGCAGCGGCGGGGTCACCTTAAGGGGTTGGTGGGTAAATGGCGCAGGGACGCGACGCACCAGCGGCTCCTTGCGGCAGATGTAGGCCTCGATCTCAGGGTCAAACAGCGCCTCCCAGGGCAGCGCGGCAAGCTTTGGTTCAGCCAGCCGCAGCACCATCCGCAAAGGTTCGTCGCGCCGCTGGGCGATTCCCACGCTGGCCCGGTAAGCCCCCAACACCGGGCCGCTGAACAGCGCATCGAAAAGTAGCAGGCCCACCCGGCGCAACTCTTTCTCGGGAGCCGAAACGATCTTGCGCCCCGCCACCGCCGAAGCCAGCACGGTCATCTCCAACGCGTACCGATCCCGCAGCAAGCCCTCCACATCGAGCTGAACAACAGCGGACGGTTCACCACCTGAAGGAGCATTCATCACGCGGGTGATGAACTGACCGGGACGCGGACCGGCGCTCATCTCCAGCTCGATACTCCAGGCCATCACTTCCCCTAGCCGGCGGTCACCCCACCTCCGTTAGAATAGATCGCTCTTTCGGCCGACCAGACAATTACGCCAAAATCTCCCGCTTAGACAGGCAGCCCCTTACTAGGGCATTCCCCTCTAGGCATCTAGAAATTACGAGAGGCGGCTTCCGCTATTTCGGGGGCCATTATGGGAGCAAAGCGGCGCGGCAAGAGGAGTAATCAATGGAGACGCTGGCATTCCCACTTGAAAGCGGTGGCCAGGCCTCGGTGCGCCGCTACCACATCTGGAGCTTGTGGTAGACCGGTGACCTCGCGGATCGTCGCACGCATCCATTTCGTGCAGCGGTTGCTCGGCCGGACTTCCCATCGCTTCGAGAGCCGCGCACACGTCGATACCGGCGCCTCGGATAGGTGCCGACTTCGGGCCAGCGAGCGGCGTGATGTAGAGGGTAGGACCAGAAATTGGAGTTTTCGACGGATATATCAGTCCGGCTCGGGGATTGTCTGAATCGGCTCCTATTGAGTATGCGTACACGAATGATTGGTAGATGTCGGCAGAGTTGATCTTCTTCGTTCAGCCCTTAGCGGCGGATGGTGATGCCGTGCTCCCGGAGGACGGTGGCGACACGTGTGTTGGACATGCCGCAACGAGTGCCGATCTGCTGAGTGGTTTCGTCGGCTTCGTACCGACGCATGATGTCGGCGATGTCTTGCGCAGACGTTTGGTGCGTGATTTCGCATTGCCTTGATGCAACAAGGTGTGGTCGAGGCGGAGTTCGGTTGATGTGTTCACGCAGGTCAGCCTACTTTTGACAGAGGTGACCGAGGTTCGAGTTTCCTTCCTATTGCCTCCACAGCGCTTGAGCAACGGCACCGTCCGCGGCCGTCACCCGGTTTACTGGCGAGGGCCACTGAGGCTGTCCCCGTGACTACCAGGACTAATTGGGACAGGCTGCCGATCCATTTGCCGGAATTCGAAGCGCGCGCGGTGCGCTCACGGTGCTCAGAAGTATCAGCTCACCCACAAAAAGGAGGACGCGATGTCCACGATTCACTTCCACCAGACGACCAGCTCAACCCCGGAGCAGTTCATTGCCGGGCTCACCGACTTCGGACCGGGCCGCTCGAAGCTCTTTCCGAACAGCGCCGATTCGTACCTCAAGGTGCATCACCAGGGCCCTGCTGAGGCCGACGTCACCGAGGGCTCGGGCGGGATCTGGGAGAGCCTGCATTACGACTGGTCCGATCCCAACCACGTCAAGCTCACGACGACCGACTCCAACATGTTCGGCGGCGCCTCGGGCTACACCTACACCCTGACGCGGCGGTCCAACGGAATGACCGACGTAGATGTCGTCATCGTTCGGGAGGGCAAAAACCTCAAGGGAAAGGTACTCGCGGGTGTGCTCGGAACCGTCGGCAAGCGCTCGTTGGGGAAGGCGTTCACCACCAGCGTCAAGGCCATCGAGGCCCGCAGCGGCGCAAGCGTGAACGAAGTCTTTTAGCAGGGCTCGCGGCGTCCACCACTGCCCGTTGGTTTACTCGGGCAGTGGGTGGCGCCAGAGCAGATCCATCCGCGAGAAGGGCGACAGACATGACCGACACCGACGAGATGTTCCTGATCACCGGCGCCACCGGCAACACCGGCGCGCACACCGTGAAGTTGTTGCGCGAACGTGGTCTGCGCGTCCGCGCGCTGGTGCACTCCGTTGACGAGCGAGCAGACCGGCTACGTGAACTGGGCGCCGAAGTCGTGCAAGGCGATCTGCTGGATTTTCCGACGATCAGCGCGGCCACGGCCGGGGTCAGTGCGGCCTACTTCAACTACCCCGTAGCCCCAGGCCTGGTGGAGGCCACCGCGAACTTTGTGCAGGCGGCCAGCGAGGCCGGCGTGCACGCGGTGGTCAACATGTCGCAGATCCCGGCGCGCCGGGAAGCCAAAAGCAATGCTGCACGGGCACATTGGATCGCCGAGCGGCTGCTGGACCGCAGCGCGCTGATCACCACGCATCTACGGCCCACCTTCTTCACGTTCTTACTGAACATGTTCTGGATCCGCGAGAACGACCACGGGATCTATCGACTGCCCTTCGCCGATGGCCGCTTCGCCCCCATCGACGCCGCCGATCAGGCCCATGTCATCGCGGCCATTCTTCAAAACCCCCACCCGCATGACCGCCAGACCTACCCACTGTTCGGCACCGAAGAACTCAACTGGTATGAAATCGCCGCGAAAGTCCAACACACCCTGGGTATCCCGGTGCGCTACAAGCCCACCGACATTCCCACCTTCGCCGCCGGCCTGACCGCCGCCGGCGCCTCGGCGCATTTCGTACAGCACATCAGTGCCGTGGCACAGGACTACCGCGACGGCATCTTCGCCGGCGTTAACAACCTCGTCGAGGTGATTGGCGGAGTCAAGCCGATCACCGTGGAGGACTACGTCGAAGCCACCCGCTCCCAGTTCGAAATCAGCGGGAGCCCTCGTCGGTGAGCGCGAAGCGACTGGATATCGGCGTCGTCAGGGAAGCGCCCGTACCGCGCCGATGCTGGCGATCATGACCAGAGCTATCGCGGGGTAGTCGCTCCAGCCGAGCCGCTGATGCAGTATGAACCAGCCGGCCAAAGCGGCGATGGCCGGCGACAGGCTCGTGAGGACTGCGAAGGTGCTGGGCGGCAGGCTGCGTAACGAAATCAACTCAAGTGAGTACGGGATGACCGAACACATCAGCCCGACGGTGATCGCCAGTCCCGCAACGCTCCATCTGAGCGCGGCGTGCGGATCGATCGAGGTCATGGCGAAAGGGGCCGTCAATAGGCCACCCATTAGGGTCGCCAACGCGAGAGCGTCGAGGTTGTCGAATATCGTGCCGACATGCGCCGTCGCCAAGATGTAGCCCGCCCAACTGGCCGCTGCGCCGACGGCGAAGGCCAGCCCGATGGCATTTGTTGCTCGTAAATGTCCGGGCCCTAGACCGAGCAGTGCGACCCCGGCGAATGCCAACACGGCCCACGTCCAGTTCAACCAGCGGCGACTGAGCAAAACGGATAGCAGGAGCGGCCCGCAGATCTCGACCGTAACCGCAACGCCGAGCGGTATGCGCGAGAGCGCTTGATAGAAACACAGATTCATCGCCGTCAGCGTCAGCGCCAACGCGAGGATCGCGCGATACGCGCGAGCGGTGAGTCCGCGCCATCGGGGTCGGCCGAACCCACACAGCACCACACCCGCCACGGCGAAACGTGCGAACACCGTTCCCGTCACACCCAAAGCGCTGAAAAGGCCGACCGCGAAGGCGGCACCCACTTCTTGCACCGTCGCTGCCACGAGGACCAGTCCTGCTGGCCACGCCGTAGCCCGGCGCGTTGGCGTCGGAGTCTTCATGTCCGCCTGAGTCGGTTCACGCGCATCGATCGTAATGTGGTAGTGACATACTCGCCGGCCGTCACCTGCCACCGCGCTCCGCCCGGCATATTCGAAACCATGCCGCAGGTTCCGCCCGCCCGCTATCTGCTGCGCGCCAAAGATATGGTTGACGCCCGCTACGCCGAGCCGCTCACGGTGGATGATTTGGCCGCTGCCGCCGGGCTGTCGCGCGCCCACTTCAGCCGCATGTTCGCCCGCACTTTCGGTGAGTCACCGCGCTCTTATCTGCAGACGCGGCGGTTGGAACGAGCCGCCGCGCTGCTGCGTTACACCGATCGGTCGGTGGCCGAGATCGCCGTCATGGTTGGTCTGCAGAGCGTCGGCTCATTTACCACCAGCTTTGCCCGGGTGTACGGGTTGCCGCCCGCGGTGTATCGAGCCAGCCTACCGCCGGCGTCGGTGCATGCGCGTGTGCCCAGCTGCATCTTGCGCCGCGATACCCGACCGCGCGCCGATAGCCGCGTCAAGACAGCACACGGGGAGAAGACGACTGGCACCGGCAGACCGTAGGGTCGTGCCCATGCTGAAGATTGCCAGCGCTCACTTATGGGTGCATGACCAGGACGTGGCACTGAAATACTGGACCGAAAAGGTGGGTATGGAAGTGCGCCAAGATGTTTCGTTGCCAGATCTCGACTTCCGTTGGCTCACGGTCGGCCCGCCGGGCCAGGACGACGTGTCTATCGTGCTGATGGCGATTCCGGGTCCGCCGGTGATGGATGATGCGACCCGCAAGCAGGTGGCCGAGGTGATGGCGAAGGGTTTCGCCGGCACAGTATTTCTGACCACCGACGACTGCCAGGCCACCTACCAGGAGATGAAGTCCCGCGGCGTGGAGTTCACCGAGGAGCCCCACGACATGCCGTACGGCATCGACGCCGGTTTTCGCGACCCGTCTGGTAACAGTGTCCGATTGACTCAGCTAGCCGAAATCGGCGCAAATAGCGGCGGGTGAGCCAGCGTCGTCACCAGTTCGCCGGCAGATGTTCCAATCGCCAGTGCCGGTACCGGGGAGATGTGGCGATGTCGTACAGAGTCCAGAGCGGCTGCACTGTGTCGAGGTGCGCCGGGTCCTCGCCCGCATCATCGGTCTCAAACGCTGCGAAAACGATTTCGCCCGCCCAGTGCAGCCGTATCTTGCCGTCGGCCCAGCGCTTGAAAATGGTCAGCAGCGGTAGAGGCTGGCCGTCAGCACCGTCGTTGCCGTAGTCACGGCGAAAATTGCAGCGCGCCGCCGACAACACCCCGATGTGTCGCCACTCCCTCTCCTGCGCGAACGCCGCCACCTGCTCGATCGGGGCCTTTGCGACGATCGCCAAGTTGCCACCCAAGCCGTCGAGCTGGGCGATCACACCGTTCCACATGTCGATCAGCGGGGTGCACGATGGGCACGGTCCCTCGTCAATGGGCAGTTCCGAGCCGATACCGCGTGTCGGTATGGGCCGATCGTCACCGCAGAGACGCGGGAACATGTAGTGGTAGAGCATCAGCGTGTCGCTGTCACCGAACAGCTCGGACATCCGAACCGTCGTGGCGGCGCCGTCGTCGCCGATTCGATCGAACACATAGTCTTCGGGGACCTCGCCGCCAGGCGGTAGTGATTTCCGCTGCGCCGCAACGGCCTCCATTTCCCGCTGGAGATCGACCTCCCGCTGAAACAGCGCGTCACGCGCTTCGCGGTACTCCCGCGACTCATTCGGAAAATCGATCGTGTGCTCTGCGAAGTCGCTCATGGTCGCCAAATTAGCAGACTTACATGATGTGTCAATCAATCAAATGCTTGGGGCCAATAGACCAACGGCCGGCAGTGGTCCGGTGGACTCACTGCCGGCCGTTGGCCGGTGCCGTTCAGTTGCCCAGCGGTGGCGCAGGCTCGGGCGCAGGTGCCGGAACCGGCTGGTCGGCGCTGACCGTACCTGCCGTCTGCTGCACCGGAGCTGCCGGGGCAGCTGCACCTAACTGGCGGGCGGCGAAATCGGCGGCTTGGTCGGCCATTCCGTTGCTCTTGTACGAGCTGTGCGCGCCTCGGTCAAGGCCACCGGGGAAGCAGACCGGGTCGCCGGTTGCGCAGAGCTGCAGGGTTTTCGCCGAGTAAAGCTGCCCGATGCTGATCGGTGGGGCGTCGTGGTCGACCAGGTTCATAAACCAGGTGTCCGGTGTTCCGAACAGAACCACCGCCGCGACGTGCGAGGCGATCGCGAGAGACATCGGCCCGGTGATACCGGCCGGCAAGGCGAACCCGGCGGGAACGGCGTCGGCGGTGGTGTAGCCGGCCACTGCCGCGCCCTGCGAGTAACCACCGAGCACGATCTTGGTGGTCGGGCAGCTCGCCGCGATCGTCTGAATCCTGTTGCTGGCGTCGACGATTCCCTCGGCGGCGCGGCCGAAGTCCAACGAGGCCGGGTAGTTCACCCCGTAAATGTCGACGGTCTTGCCTGGCAGGCGGGCGTTGAGCGCGTCCACGAACGCTTGGCCCGTCGCGCCGACACCGGGTGCTTCATTCGTTCCACGGGCGAAGATGACTTCGATGTTGGCGCACGAGTCGTCGGCGGCGGCGTTCGCCGACGGTGTGGCCGCGAACGAGCCGGCCAGGATCGCGATCGCGGCGGCCGCGGCGAAAATCGTCGACAGTGCCGCTCGGACGGTCAGCGTCCGCATCCTGACTACCAGGGGTGTAATGGTGCTCACGATGCCTCTTTCCTGATCCTGTCCATCGCTTAACTGTTTAAGTGACGGTTCTGCACCCTTACAAGTCGCTGGTTGCCGCGGCGATTCCGGCGAAAGTCAGTGATCTACGCCACGTTCGGGTTGGGGGTGCGGTGAGGAGGCGCGTGGCTCCCTCGACGATTGGGCGACCGGTGCCCGCGAGCGTTCACCACGTCCCCTGACGAAGGTGCTTGATATATCACCTAGTCGCGGCGCGCCAAGGGCATCGCCGGCGGCCTGTACCAGGTAAAAAACCACGCGGGAATCTCCGGTTCAATGTTTTAGTTGATGGCACTGTGAGCACTAAGCGTCAGACTCGGTGGCTGGATGCAGACGAGCAGCGCACGTGGGCGCAGCTGTCGACGATGATTCTGCGGCTGCAGCCAGTAATAAGTTCTGAGCTGGAGCGCGAATTCGGGATCAGCCATTTCGAGTACCTGATCATGGCGCGGCTGTCTGAGGCGCCAGTGTCGAAGCTACGGATGAGCGTGCTCGCGACGACCACTGGTAGCTCGTTGCCAAGATTGTCCCAAGCCGTCGCCCGCCTGGAAAAGCGCGGCTGGCTCTCGCGGCAACCCGACGCCGAGGACGGCCGTTACACGCTCGCGGTGTTGACGACCGCAGGACGGCGACGCCTGCAGCAGGTCGCCCCTGCGCACGTCGAGACCGTACGGGAGTTCGTCTTCGATCGATTGACGCCAGACCAGATTCGCGAGCTGGGCGCGACTTGTCAGCGCATCCTTGATGCGCTGCCGCCGGATGAAAGCTGGCCGAGCACCGCGTCGGCCTAGGCGAGCGTCCTCCGTACAAAAGGCTTGATGATTTCTGCGGCCGCCGACAGTCTGTATTGGCATGACCAACGACAGCATCACCGCCAGGATCACCATCCCCGCACCGGCCGAGACAGTGTTCGATGTGCTGGCGGACCCCACGACTCACCCCGCCATCGACGGGACAGGTTGGCTAAGAGCAGCCCTCGACACGGAACCTCTGACGGGTCCCGGCCAGATCTTCCGGGTTGCGATGTACCACGATGGCCACCCCAACAAGAACTATGAGATGGCCAACAAGGTGGTCGTCTGCGACCGCCCACACGCCATTGCCTGGCAGCCCGGCCAGGACGCCGCCGGAGACGGGAGCCTTTCATTCGGCGGCTGGATTTGGCGTTATGACATCCGCAACCTCGGATCGTCTCAAGCGCACGTCACCCTTACCTATGACTGGTCGGCGGTTGTGCCCGAGCTCCGGCAGCACATTCAATTCCCGCCGTTCGATCCCGGACACCTCGACAATTCGCTGAAGCATCTGTCCGATCTGGCCACCGCGCACGTCACCGGCTAAGCGGGCTCGAGCGCGCGCGGCCAGGCCAACGGGTTGAGTCTGTGGAACGGATCCTCGGAACGCACCGCCTGCAGGTCGGCGAGTAGGTTTTCAAGCGATTCCTTGTTGGCGTCGCGAACCGTTTCCAGCCAGGTCGCGGCGTTCTTGCGGGCAGGCTTAGTGGTGCTGATCGGTTCCCCGAACGCCAGGTACATCCGTTGCGGGCGCGGAATCAGCGTCGGACCGATGCCGTGCATCAGTGGCATGGCCATATCAGCACGCCCGGAAAGCCTTTCGCTAATGGATAGGCTCAACCGTCCCCAGGTGCTGTCTCGGGCGAAGAGGCTCTGGTGCATATCGTCTCCGCCGACCAGCGCAACGGGAACAATCGGATAGTTGCTCTCGATGGCGACGCGGGCGAAGCCGCTGCGACCTTCCCATCGCAGTCGGTATTCCTCGCCTTTGAACTTGGCGATCTCTCGACCCCCGCCCGGAAACACCAGCACGGTTTCGTTGTGGCGCATCAGTTCTCGCGCCGAGTCGGGGTGACCGACCACCCCGCCGTAGGCCGCTATCAAGTCCTTGGCGAGGCCGCGAGCATCGCCCATGCCCCGTTCGGCCAACGGCCGTACCCGAACGCCCAATTCGCGGCGCAGGTAATACGACGTGAGAAACACTTCCAGGCCGGACTGGGTGTGGTTGCCGACCAGCAGGAATCGGCCGTCGCGCGGTAGGTCCGCCAACCCGTCCACGTAAGGCCGATACAAGTCGATCAGGGGATTCAGGCCGTCGCCGATGTGCCCCAACAGCTGCTTCAACGCCCGCACCCGGCGCGGCTGATTCATGATCGCTTCCAGCTCCTCGGCGGTCACGGTCTTCTTGCCTTCCGGCGGCCCCAGCCTCACCCGATGTCTCCCTTCACTGTCGTTGACGACATGCCTACCAACGTAGCAGACGAACTAGTTCGTTTGGCTATAGTGCTTCTGTGAGATCGAAGACAGAGTTGCGCGACGAGATTCTTGCCGCCGCCCGCGCGGAGTTCGCTCAATACGGGCTGGCAGGGTCGCGCATCGACCGGATTGCCGCCGCCGCGCGGGCAAGCAAGGAGCGGTTGTATGCGCACTTCGGCGACAAGGAGACGCTGTTTCGCGACGTCGTCGCCGCTGACGGTCGGCAATACTTCGCCGCTTTCCGGATGCGGCCCGACGCCGTTGCGGAGTTTGTCGGCGATGTCTACGACTTGGCTCGCAGCCATCCCGAACACCTTCGGATGCTCACCTGGGCCAGGCTGGAGGGACTGACGATCGACGCGCCGGATTTCGACGAGCAAGCGCCACCGGCCCATGCCCTGGCGGCTATCGAAGCCGCCCAGGCAGCGGGTTTCGTCGACAAGTCGTGGGCTCCGGTGGACCTATTGGTGTTGCTGTTCGGGATCGGCCTGGCGTGGGCGCAGTTTCCTGACCCGCAACCCGAGGCCGACGACGCCTCGGTGATCGCATCGCGGCGGGCGTCGGCCGTCAAGGCGGCCGGCCGCGTCATCTTGCCGATGTCTGAATAGCCGCCTTCAGGGCGGATCGGCCGAGTTCATGATCGCCGATTCATAGAAACTTCATAGCCCGTGACTATTAGGAAATAGCGCACTTAGGAACGCTTCGCATGAACCATAATCAGCGTGTGGAGCGAAGACGTAACGGCCGCCAGCAGAGCCAATCACCGGTCACCATTCTGAAGGAGCTGCCTGCCCTGGTTGTCTTGGAGCGAATCCCGGTCCCGGTGCTCGCTATCGCACACGACGGCACGCTGCTGTTCGCAAATACCGCTTTTTCCGAGATGGTTGGCTGGGCCTGCGAGGAAGTGTTGTCGCTGAAGTTCGATGACATCTTCCACCTCCCGCCCAGCACCGAATCGCCCACCGAATCGCCCATCTCCGTCGTCCAGGCGTTGGCGAACATGGTCGTCGAGCTGGCCCACCGGGACGGCTCGAGTGTGCGGGCGCTCATGAGCCGGTCGGCGCTGATCCGTTCCGATGACAACATTGCGCTCGCGACATTCCAGGATTTGACCGAGCAGCTATGGCTTGACGAACACTAGTTCGTCACAGTGTTTTTCGCGGCGCCGTCTGTTGGCTGAGCGTCTGCCGGAGAGACGGCCTTGATGGCCAAAGCCGTGCGTCGCTTGACGAACTGGGTGAAGTAATCGATCCGGTCCGGTTGCACGATGCCACGAAGGACTGTCGCCACCGCCTTACCGAAGTCACTGAGCAACTGCACCGGCTCGTCCAGATCGCTGACCTGACGCATCCCCACATAAATGGATACCAAGAGTCGTCCGACGTCTTCGGGATCACCTTGCTCGACGATGTCACCCTCGCCGATGCCTCGCTGGGCGATCTCTCCCATGAGTACGATCCAGCCCCCCAACAGCCGCGCTTGCAGCTTCTCGGTACGGCCGACCGACTCGAGCAGATTGAATGACGCGCGGGTGACATCTTGGGTGATGTCTCCAACCGCGATCAGGTAGGCGACGTCGATGAGGGTTTCCAGCCCGGATAACTTCTTGCCGAGCAGGTTTTGCACCGACTCGGAATATCTGTCGACCTGCTCGTCGACGATGGCCAATGCCAGCGCATGCTTGGATCGGAAATGGAAATACATTGCGCCCTTGGTCAATTGCGCTTCGGCAAGAATGTCGTCGAGGCCGACGGCGTAGTAAGGGCGTTGGGCGAACTGGTGTGCGGCAGCTCGCAGGATCTGATCTCGGGTCGTATCCGACCGCTTGTCGCTCAGGTCGCTCATCGTTGAATCCCGCGGCTAAGAACCATCTTTGTGTCGTCAGATCGTGCTCGGGGTCAGGGCCTGGCTGTCAGCCAGGAAGGGCATCGGCATCCAGCGCGTGGACAGCAGCGACTCCATGGCGTTGCCGGGCAACGGGCGCGACAACAAGTAGCCCTGGGCTCGATGACATCCATGCCGCATCAAAGTCAGTGCCGCGGCGGGTGTTTCGACTCCCTCGGCCACCAGCTGCAGTCCGAAGGCTTCGGCAAGTCCGATGATCGCCCGGACGATTGCCAGATCACGACTACTGGTGCCCAGGTCGCGGACGAATGACGTGTCGATTTTGAGCGTGTCAACCGGCAGCGACTTCAGGTGCGACAGAACGGCATAGCCAGTGCCGAAGTCGTCGATGGCAATCTGGACCCCGACCTCTTTCAACTCCTCGAGCGTTCTGCGGGTGGTTTCGATGTCGCGAACGACGGCGCGCTCGGTGATCTCCAGGCACACCGAGTCGCCGTCGATACCGAACTCGTCGATGGTGTCGGCCACGCTGCTGACAAAACCCCGGGTGACCAGTTGGGCGGGCGACACGTTGAGCCGCAAGGTGATGTTCTGGCCCACGCCACGCGAACGCCACCGGCTGAATTCCGCGCACGCGCTGCGCATTACCCATCGGCCCAATTCCCCGCCGAGGTTGGCAGATTCGGCGACGCCGATGAACGACTCCGGTAGCAGCAAGCCCCAGGTCGGGTGCCGCCAACGAACCAGCGCCTCGGTCGCGACGATCGCACCGGTCCACAGGTCGACCTCGGGCAGATAATGCAGCAGCAGCGCTTCGCTGTCGATCTCGCCACTGAGGTGGAGTTCGATGTCGTTGCGGAACAGCCGCTGCAAGGACATGTCGTCGCTGGATACCGCGACATGGTTGCCGCCGGCGCGCTTGGCGCTCAGGACGGCCTCGTCGGCGCGATGGAGCAGATCACTGCTGTTGTCGCGTCCCGGCATGCCCACCGCCACGCCGACGCTCACCGTGCGGGTGATCATGTGACCACCCAAGGCCATTCGGTCGCGCAGCGCCACACACAGCTCGTCGGCAGTCCTCTCCGCGGCTTCGATCGACATCGGCCGATCGGGAACGACGACGAATTCGTCGCCGCCCAGGCGAGCGGTCATGCTTCCCGGGCCCGCTTTGATGCGCAGCTGTTCGCCGAATGTCCGGATGAACCAGTCGCCGGCGCTATGGCCGAGGTAGTCGTTGATCGACTTCAGCCGGTCGAGGTCGAGATACAAAACCGGGACGGGACCGGGCCGCCCCACGGCGAGTCGGTCGGACAGGTGGGCGATCAGCGCGCGGCGATTGTGCAGACCGGTCAGATCGTCGTGTTCTGCGAGGTCGCGAAGCTTCTCTTCGGCGGTGATCCGTGCCTGCAGCTGCGCGAGCAGCGAGGCGATGGTCTGGATTGTGTTGAGCTCGTCGGGCCGCCACTTTTTGCGACGGAATTTCATGCAGGTGAGCTGGCCGGTGGTCGCCCCGCCCGAGATCAATGGTGCCGCGGCCGCCGACGGTGACGAGATCCTGGAGGCGTCCAAGCCCCAGCGCTCGTAGGCGCCGGCAACCCAGCGCGCGTAAGCGGGCTCGGTCGGTTCCGGCCGGATCACGACCAAGTTCTTTCCGTGCTCGCACAGCGCCAGGATCGGGTCGGCGCTGCTGAAGTGCGCGACGGTCTGGGGGTCGGGGCCCGCGTGGTCACGCCGCGGTGGCCATGCCGCTACCAGCCTGGAAACCCTGATCTTGTGGTCGTTATGGCGCAAGAAGGCAGCGTCGATATCGAGGTGCTGGACCAGCTCGGCGAGGACCTGTTCATTCACATCGGCGACGGTGGAGGCAGTCGTCTCCATCAACCGTGTGGCGACGATGGTGACCAGGTTGCGCGCCAAGGTCTCCTCCGATGTGATGCGTAGCTCGGGGTGCCGCGCCGGTTTTCGGGCCCGCAGTATTAAACGTTTGTCTAATTCGGTATCGAGGTCAGGCAGCAGCAGTCGAGAAGCGAAAGTATATACAGAACCAGCCTGCTGTGGCGGCCGAACGATACGACGGGCCTCCTAACAAGCGAATTCCGTTGCGGTGAGTATTTGGTATCGACCCGCCGTCCAATTATCCGGACCTTAAGTCCCGTAGGGTCTCTGCCCGGTCTGTCCGCGCCTACCGAGCGGCCCGAACCTACGACGGCTCGGTTGCCTCGGATCCGGGTGGGGCTCGCGGATTATGCGCAAATCTCCTTTCGCGGTCGAGAAAGAATTCCAGTCGGCGGAATTGCGACGATGCTCGGCGCTTTTTATGCATTCGCGGGTAGCTCGTTCGCGACGTCGACCCGCTCCCGCGATCGCCGGGGTGGTGCATCCGGCACGGTCGCCGGGCCCGCCGAGCGCAGCGCCCGGCTCGGGCCGGCCAGCTAAATAAACTGCTTGATTTAACTGGGGCGCGGGTGTTCACTTGGGCGGTGACCGCAGCCAGGGTTCTGCGCAACGACCGGTCGACGGGTACGCGAGAAGCGATCTTGTCAGCGGCTGAGCGGTTGTTTGCCGAGCGCGGCATGTACGCCGTGTCCAATCGGCAGATCAGTGAAGCGGCGGGGCAGGGCAACAATGCCGCCGCGTGTTACCACTTCGGCACCAGGACCGATTTGCTGCGTGCCATCGAAGGCAAGCACCGAGAGCCAATCGAGGAGTTGCGGGGGCAGATGCTGGCCGGCATCGGCAACTCGACGGAGCTGCGGGACTGGGTGGGCACGCTGGTGCACCCGCTCACCGACCACCTGGCGGCACTGGGTAACCCGAGTTGGTATGCCCGCTTCGCCGCTCAGGCGATGGCCGATCCGACCTACCGGCAGGTGGTCACCAAGGATGCGCTCACCTCACCGTTACTTGTTCAGGCGATCGACGGCATCAACCGCTGCCTGCCGGACCTGCCCAAGCGGGTCCGCTTCGAACGGATGGTGATGGCACGCAACCTGCTGATGCACACGTGCGCCGAGCATGAAGGCGAGCTGGCCGAACACGGGCCGCGATCACGGTCCAGTTGGCCGGTCGCGGCCGAAGGGCTGGTCGACGCGATCGTCGGTTTGTGGCGGGCGCCGGTTCACCACACGCAGGCCGCGTCATCTCACTGATCTTCAATTCGCCTTGGGTGTAAGGAGCGCTATGGCTGACATCTCGACCGAAACGATGAGCGAGGCCGCGGCGGAGGTGCCGGAGTATCCGATGGCCCGGGCGGCGGGTTGCCCGTTGGCTCCCGCGCCGGTGGCGTTGGAGCTCAACGCCGTCAAACCGCTTAGCCGCGTGCGGATTTGGGACGGCAGCACACCGTGGTTGATCACCGGCTACGACGCCATCCGTGCGCTGTTCACCGACTCGCGCGCCAGCGTCGACGATCGCAAGCCCGGCTATCCGCACTGGAACGAAGGCATGTTGGCGACGGTGGACAAGCGACCGCGCTCGGTGTTCACCTCAGATGCCGAGGAGCACACCCGATTTCGCCGCATGTTGTCCAAGCCGTTCACCTTCAAGCGGGTCGAAGGCCTGCGTCCGGCCGTCCAGAAGATCACCGACGACCACATCGACGCGATATTGGCCGGCCCCAAACCGGCGGACCTGGTCGAGACATTGTCGCTACCGGTCCCGTCGTTGGTGATCAGTCAGTTGCTGGGCGTGCCCTATTCGGACGCGGAGTTCTTCCAGGAGCAGGCCCACAAGGGGATGGGCCGGTACGCCACCGCCGAGGAGTCGGCCGAAGGCGCTACCGCGCTGGCGAGGTATATCGCCAAAATGGTTCGCGCCAAAGTTGAAGAACCGACCGAAGATTTGGTGGGCGACCTGGCCGAGCGGGTCAAGGCCGAAGAGTTGAGCGTCAAGGAAGCCGCCCAGTTGGCCACCGGCGTGCTGATCGCCGGGCACGAGACCACCGCCAACATGATCAGTCTGGCTATCGTGGCGCTGCTGGAGCATCCCGATCAGCTGGCGTTGTTGCGCGACACCGACGATCCGAAGGTGATCGCCACCGCAGTCGAAGAGTTGATGCGCTACCTGAGCATCATTCAGACCGGTCAACGCCGGGTCGCCGTCGAGGACATCGAGCTGGCGGGCGAGGTGATCCGCGCCGGCGAGGGCATCATCCTCGACATTCCGCCGGCCAACTGGGATGCTCGTCGTTACTCCGACCCGGATCGGTTGGACCTGCAACGCGAGGACAATCCGCACGTCGGCTTCGGCTACGGCCGGCACCAATGCGTCGGCCAGCAGCTGGCTCGCATGGAGTTGCAGATCGTGCTGCACACCCTGCTGCGGCGTATCCCGACACTGCGGCTGGCGGTTCCGGTGGAGCAGCTGCCGTTCAAACACGACGCTTTGGCATACGGGCTCTACGAACTACCCGTCACATGGTGAGTGACAGCGATCTGTCTTTGGTGGTGCCCGACTTGTCGGGCCGGTTGGCCGTGGTGACCGGAGCCAACAGCGGCCTGGGATTCGGCTTGGCCCGGCGACTGGCGATGGCGGGCGCCGACGTGGTGCTGGCGATCCGCAATCGGGCCAAGGGCGAAGCCGCGATCGACAAGCTCCGTGCGGATGTCCCCGACGCCAAGCTGACGATCAAACACCTCGATCTTTCCTCGCTGAAAAGCGTTGCGGCACTGGGAGATGAGCTGGTTGCCGAGGGTCGGCCAGTCGACGTTCTGATCAACAACGCGGGTGTGATGACGCCGCCGCGGCGCGAAGAGACCGACGACGGATTCGAGTTGCAGTTCGGCGCCAACCACCTCGGGCATTTCGCGTTGGTGGGTCATCTGCTGCCGTTGCTGCGGGCCGCGCCGTCGGCGCGGGTGGTGACCGTGAGCAGCCTGGCCGCCGGCCAGCGCGACATCGATTTCGACAACGCCAATGCCCGGCACGGCTATAAACCCATGCGCTCCTACGGGATAGCCAAGCTGGCCCAGTTGATGTTCGCGGTCGAGCTCGATCGTCGCAGTCGGGCCGGCGGCTGGGGCGTGATGTCCAACGCCGCTCACCCCGGCTTGAGCAAGACGAACCTGCTCAGCGGAGCGTCGTACGCCGCGGGCAGGCCGACATTGCAGGCCCGGCTCGCTCGATTGTCTTGGCGCGTGCTGCCTTTCATGTGGCTCGAGGTCGACGAGGGCATCAAACCGACGCTGTATGCCGCCGCGTCGCCGAGCGCCGAGGGCGGCGCCTACTACGGTCCTCAGGGTTTCTACGAAACCACCGGGGGCGGAGTGACTTTCGCCCATGCGCCGCGACTCGTCCGCAGTGACGCTGACAACGATCGGCTGTGGCGGCTCTCTGAACAGCTCACCGGCGTCACTTTCCCGGATTAGACAAGGGAGCGGTAGCCATGGCGTTTGTCGGACGCACTGATGCAAAAGATCCCGGTGCCCAGCAGCACCAGTGGGAAAGGTTGGCGCAACGGCGAGAGCGGTTGTACGCCGAGGACGCCCAATTCAGGGACACCCGTCCCGACGAGGCGGTGGCCGAGGCGGTCCGCCAGCCGGGGTTGCGCATCGCCGAAGCGATGGCAACCGTGATGGAGGGCTATGCCGACCGGCCGGCGCTGGGTCAACGTGCCCGCGAGGTGATCACCGATCCGGCGACCGGGCGCTCGTCGCTGAGGTTCCTGCCGCGGTACGACACCGTCAGCTACGCCGAGCTGTGGGGGCGGGTGCGGGCGGTGGCTTCCGACTGGCACCACCATCGAGAGCATCCGGTGCGTGCCGGGGACTTTGTGTGCGTGCTGGGCTTCGCCAGCATCGACTACACGGCAATCGAATTGGCGTCCATACACCTCGGTGCGGTGGTGGTGCCGCTGCAGACCAGCGCGCCGGCGGCGCAACACGCGCCAATCCTTACCGAAACCCAACCCCGAATTCTGGCGGTGGGTATCGACTATCTCCACAGCGCGGTCGAGGCCACGCTGAACGGCGCTGCGCCTGCGCGGCTGATCGTCTTCGATTACGAGCCGCGCGACGACGACCAGCGCGCGGCGTACGAGGCCGCGTGTCGTCGGCTGACCGATGCCGCAAGCCCGCTGCGGATCGAAACGATCGACGAGGTGACCCAGCGTGGATCGGCGCTCCCGCCGGCCCCGCTGTACGTGGCCGGGCCCGATCAGGATCCGCTGGCCTGGGTGTTCTACACCTCGGGCACCACGGGCACGCCGAAGGGCGCGATGTTCACCGAAAGCCTGTGCATCGGAACATGGCTCGCCCAATCCGATCAACCGGTGATCACGTTGAGCTACATGCCGATGAGTCACCTGATCGGCTACGGCTACGTGATCATGACGTTGGCCAACGGTGGCACCAGCTACTTCGCCGCCAAGAGCGACCTGTCCACATTGTTCGACGACCTGGCGATGGCGCGCCCCACCACGCTGAGCCTGGTGCCGCGAGTGTGCGAGATGTTCTTCCACCAATATCTGAGCGAGCTGGATCGGCGCACGCTTGCCGGTGCCGACGCCGACCACGCCGGTGGCGAGATCACCACGGCCATGCGGGAGCAGCTGCTCGGCGGTCGGGTGCTGGCGGTGGGCTGCGGTTCGGCGGCGTTATCCCCGGAGATCAAGGTCTTCATGGAGTCGGTGCTCGATCAGCATCTGATGATCGGCTACTCGTCCACCGAGATCGCCGGTGGGATGATCGTCGCCGACGAGCACGTGCTGCGCCCGCCTGTGATCGACCATAAGCTGCTCGACGTCCCCGAGCTGGGCTACTTCAACACCGACAAGCCGTACCCGCGAGGCGAATTGGCGGTGAAGTCATCGCGGTTCATGGCGGGCTACTACAAACGCCCCGACTTGACCGCGGTGATGTTCGACGGCGACGGCTACTACAAAACCGGCGACATCATGGCGGAAGTCGATACCGACCGATTGCGCTTCGTCGACCGGCGCAACAACGTCATCAAGCTCTCCCATGGCGAGTTCGTCGCCGTCGCGCGTCTCGAGGCGCTGTATTCCACCAGTCCACTGGTCCGGCAGATCTACGTATACGGCAGCAGCGAGCGGTCCTTCCTGCTGGCCGTCGTCGTGCCCATTGATGATGCCGTCACCAAGACGGCGATCGCTGCCTCGCTGCTGAAGGTCGCCAGGGATCACCAGCTCAACGGCTACGAGATCCCCCGCGACTTCGTGCTGGAGACCGAGCCGTTCAGCCTGCAGAACGGGTTGCTGTCGGGTGTCGGGAAGTTCTTGCGGCCCAAGCTCAAAGACCGCTACGGCACAGTTTTGGAGCAGCTGTACGCCAAGATGGCCGACGATCAGATCAGCGAACTGCGGGCGCTGCGGGCCGGCGGCGCCGATCAGCCGGTGCTGGCGACCATGACGCGCGCGGTGCAGGCGACACTCGGCGTATCGGCCGGCGACGTCGACCCTCAGGCGAGGTTCATCGATCTGGGCGGCGATTCGCTATCCGCGCTGACCTTCTCGCGGCTGCTCGCCGACATCTTCGGAGTCGAAATTCCCGTCGGGGTGATGGTGGATCCGACCGCCGACCTGCTCGCCATCGCTAAACACATTGAACGGCATCGGGATTCGGATAGGCTGCGACCGACCTTTGCTTCCGTGCACGGCGCCGACAGCGCCGAGGTCCGGGCCGACGACCTCACACTGGACAAATTCGTCGACGCGGACCTGCTCAACAACGCCGCATCGCTGCCACGCCCCACCGGTGACATCCGGACGGTACTGGTCACCGGCGCGACCGGATTCCTCGGACGATTCCTCTGCCTGGAATGGCTGCAGCGGCTTGCCGATTCCGGCGGCACGGTGGTCTGCGTCGTGCGGGCCGGCGGCGCGGCGCAGGCGCGTCAGCGGATCGAGGCCGCCCTGGCCACCGATGCCGAGCTGCTCAATCGTTTTCGGAACCTGGCCGACGGCCACCTCGAGGTACTCGACGGCGACATCGGCGAGCCCGACCTCGGGTTGGACTGGTCCACCTGGCAACGTCTGGCCGGCTCGGTCGACCTGATCGTGCACCCCGCCGCTCACGTCAACCACCTGCTGCCGTATCGGCAGCTGTTCGGCCCGAACGTCGTCGGCACCGCGGAGGTGATCCGACTGGCACTCACCACCAAACTCAAGGCGGTCCAGTACATCTCCACGATGGGCGTGGCCGCGGTCGCCGACCACATCGTCGACGAGGATTCCGATATCCGCGCGGCGGTCCCGTCCTGCACGATCGCCGACGGCTACGCCAACGGCTACGGGATCAGCAAATGGGCCGGCGAGGTACTGATGCGGGAGGCGCACGACCTGTGCGGGTTGCCCGCGGCCGTTTTCCGGCCCGGCATGATCCTGGCCGACGGCCGCTACTCGGGGCAGCTCAACGTGCCCGACATCTTCACCCGGTTGCTGTTCAGCCTGGTCGCCACCGGAATCGCCCCGCGCTCGTTCTATCGCGCCACCGGCGATGGCCGTCGTCCGCACTACGAGGGTCTGCCGGTCGACTTTCTCGCGGCGGCGATCGCCGCGGTTGACGCTCGCGACGGCGGGGGCTTTGACATCTACAACACCACCAACCCACACGACGACGGGATCTCGCTGGACACCTTCGTCGACTGGATCGCCGAGGCCGGCTACCCGATCCAGCGGGTCGACGACTACGCCGACTGGGTGAACCGGTTCGAAACGGCGATGCGCTCGCTGCCCGAACACCAGCGCCAGCGTTCGGTGCTGGCGGTGATGGACATCTATCGGCAACCCGCAGAGGCCACAGAAAACGCAGCGGGTTCCCCGGTGCCGGGGCAGCGGTTCGCGTCGGCACTTGAGAAATCGGGACTCGCGATACCGCGGCTGTCCAAAGAGCTAATCTGCAAATACCTGACGGATCTGAAACTGATTGGTGTGCTGGAGAAATGACCCAAACGAGTGCGCTCTATCCGCCCGGCGGCTTCGGCGCGCCGAAGCATCGACGCGGTCACGCCCAGGGCGATGTTGGCCTTCCCGCGGGCACCGAGGTGTTCTCCGCCGACACCCACATCTCGTTGGCGGCCGACATCTTCTACGAACGCTTCCCCGACAACCTCAAGGACAGCGCACCGCGGATCTGGTACGAAGACGGCGCGTACCAGGTGGGCCAGCAGGGCCAGTCCATCCTGCCGGACGTCTTCAGCGCCGTGTTGATGCAATACGACGATTTGGCCGGCGCCGCCACCAACAACATCGAAGCCCGGATACGCGAGTTGCACGAGGACGGCGTGGACCGGGAACTGGCCTTCCCGAACGCGGTGCTGGCACTGTTCCACTTTCCGGACAAACAACTGCGCGAACGGATTTTTCGCATCTACAACGAGTACATCGCCGATCTGCAGGAGCGCTCGGATGGTCACTTCCTCGGTGTGGGCCTGATCAACTGGTGGGACCCACAAGGCGCGAGGCGGACGATGGCGGAGTTGAAGTCGCTGGGCCTCAAGACGTTCTTGCTACCGCTGAACCCTGGTAACGATGACGACGGCAACATGCTCGACTACGCGTGCACCCCGATGCGTGCGGTCTGGGAGGCGATCGAGGAGTCCGAGCTGCCGGTGACGCATCACATCGGAGAGACTCCGCCGAAGGCGCCGTGCGAGGTCAACAACGTCGCGGTCGCGATGATGGTCAACATCGACGGGTTCCGGGAAATGTTCTCCAAGTACATCTTTGGCGGTATCCTCGACCGTCATCCGCGGCTGCGGATCGGATGGTTCGAAGGCGGTATCGCCTGGATTCCGCCTGCGCTGCAGGATGCCGAGCATGTACTGGCGTCGTATCAGCACATGCTCGACCACCCGCTGCAGCACGACATTCGTTACTACTGGAACACCCACATGAGTGCGTCGTTCATGGTCGACCCGCTGGGTCTGAATCTGATCAAACAGATCGGCGTCGACAAGGTGATGTGGTCATCCGACTACCCGCACAACGAGAGTACGTTCGGCTATTCCGAGAAATCGCTGGCGGCTGTTGTTCAGGCGGTCGGCCCGGAAAACGCCGCCCAGATCGTGAGCGGCAACATCAAGAAATTCCTGGGCGTTTAGATGGCAGCCCCAATGAGTCCCCAAACGCTGGTCATCCCCGATGAGCCGGACTGGTCGCGGATGCGTCGGGAAGCCGGTGCGCGGCTTCGATCGGCCATGGCCGACAACGGCGTCGATGCGCTGATCCTGTTGATGAACGACAACGTGGTGTACGCGACGGGTGCCAGTTGGCCGGTGCTCGACGCCGGCCTGTCGCACGTCGAGCGGCCGGTGGCGATCGTGCTGGCAACCGATGAGCACCCGCATTTGTTCCTACCGTTCCGGGAAGGGACCGCGTCGGAGTCGCAGGTGCCGGCCGATCACCTGCACGGTCCGCTGTATCTCGAATTAGAGGAGGGCGTCGAGGATTTCGCGCGGGTGATTGCCGACCTGTTACCGCTAGGTGCGACTGTCGCGGTCGATGAGCTGACCGGGGCGATGCGTCGGGCCGCGGATCGGCTCTTTCCGGGCGGGCCGCCGTCGGAGGCGGCCGTGGTGGTGGCGGAAGCCAGCCTGGTCAAGACAATAGACCAGCTTTCTTGCCTCCAAAAAACCACTCGCATCACCGAGCAGGCCATGGCCGACGTGCAGCAGCAATTGGCGCCCGGCGTACGGCAAACCGATCTGTCGGCCAAGTTGGTGCGCAGGGCATTCGAATTGGGTGCGACCGCCAATATGCTGGAGGCGATCTGGCAGGTGATGCCGCCGTCGCGTGCCGAGGGGGTCTGGACGACGCACGGCGACCTCGCGCTGCCGCTGCTGACCGCGGAGCGCGAACTCGCCAAAGGTGACGTGCTGTGGACCGACGTCAGCATCAGCTACGCCGGGTATTGTTCGGATTTCGGTCGAACCTGGCTAGTGGGCGACCAGCCCTCGGCGCGCCAGCAAGCGCAATTCGACCAGTGGCGTCACATTCTCGACGCGGTGCTGAAAGTGACCAAAGCCGGTGCGACGTCGGGTGATCTGGCCCGCGCGGCGATCGCCGCCAACGGCGGCAGCAGGCCGTGGCTGCCACACTTCTACCTCGGACACGGCATCGGCACCTACCCCGCCGCGCCGCCCATGATCGGAACAGATCTAGGCGAGGAGTACGACGACAACTTCGTGTTTCCGGCAGGCATGGTGCTGGTGCTGGAGCCGGTGGTGTGGGAGGACGGCACCGGCGGCTACCGCAGTGAGGAGATCGTGGTGATTACCGAAGACGGCTTCGTGCCGATTACCGACTACCCTTATACGCCCTATGGCGCGCGCTGACGACGATGCAGCGCCCGACGACGATGCACCCCGCGAAGCGGGGCGAGGAGGAGTCGGGCAATCCAATGCGAAGCGATGCGGAGGAGTAGCGCCGATGGCAACTGAGATTTCGCCCGACGGCCGGGCATTACGTATGGGTCGTCGCGAACGGGCGCTGGCGCAGATGCGTGCGCACGACATCGACATCCTGGTGCTCGGACGACAGGCCAATGTCCGCTACGTGACCGGTGCGCCACAGTTGTGGATCGGCGGGACGCGGCCGTTCGGCCCGGTCTGTGTGGTCGTTCGAGCCACCGCCGAGATGTATCTCATGAGCACAGCTGACGAAGGGATCCCTGAGGAGATCGGCCGCGACCGGCTTTACGGTCTGGCCTGGAATCCACTGACGCTCATCGACGTCTTGAAGAACATCGACGGGGCATCGACCGCCCGCCGCGTCGGAACCGACGCGATCACACCGACTTTCGCCACGCTGCTGCCGACGGCGTTTCCGAATGCCGAACTCGTCGACGGCGAAGTGGTGATGCGGACCGCGCGGCGGACCAAGACGCCCGATGAGGTGGCGGCGATGAACACCGCGCTGCGGGTCGCCGAAGCGGGAATTGCCGCTGCGGTCGCGGAATTGCGGCCCGGACTTTCGGAGCAGACGTTGGCGGGCGCGGTACTGGAGGCGATGGCGGCGGGCGGCGTCAGCACGCCGGCCACCCAGGACGCCGCATGGGTGACCTGTCGGGAACACCCGTGGCGGCGAGCAACCGGCGACGGCCAGGTGAATTCGGGTGATCTGGTGGCGTTTTGTGCCGGAGCTCTGGCCGACGGATACGTCGCGGAGGTAGGCCGGACCTGGCCCGCCGGTGACGCCGACGACGGGTCGACTCACAAGCTCTATCAGCGCTCGAATGAGCTGTGGGACAGGATGGTTGCCGCCTGCCGTCCCGGCGCGCCGGCCAGTGATCTGCTCGCGGCTTACGGCCTGGCCGGCGAACCGCTGCCGCCGATGGCCATCGCGCACGGGCTGGGGCTGGGCTTCGATCCGCCGGTGATTTCCCGGCAGCTTCCGGCCACCGCCGAACGCGAACATCTGGATCCGGGGATGGTGTTGGCACTCACCGGCTACGTGTGGCAGGAAGGTGTCGGCGCGGTACTCCACCGCGACACCGTCGTCATCACCGACAGCGGGCCAGAGGTGCTGACTACCAGCCCGTCGTGCCAGTAGTCGGCGGGCTCACCCAAGCATCGCGTCGAGAAGATCGCCGAAGTGCTGTGTCTCCCAGAGGTTTAACGCATTGGCGAGCATTTGCAACGGCGCGCGGACACTCTCGTCGTCCTTGATGAGCGGATCATTGCGGGTAAGCGAGCGAGCAGCATCGCCGAAACGTGAAAGGATCAAGGCGGGTACGTCGAGCAGCCACGCGACCGCCATGATCCCGACGTAAAGCATTAGCTGACGGCGTAATTCGCCCACGTCGAGATCGGGCCCGCCGCACTCGCGTATCTCCGCGACGAACAGGGCAAGCAAGTCGTCGAGATGGCAGTCCCACATGTCGGTTTCGGCGCCCGACATCGCTCCCCACAGCGCCATCGCGACGTTCATCTGGCCGACGCATCCCCAGTCCAGCAGACCACAGTGCAACGCGTTGTCGGCGTCGCGCCAGAACCATGCGTTGTCTACGTTGGCATTCCAGTGACACAGCGCGAGGTAATCGGTCGCGCCGGCCAGATAACTCCACACCGCGGGCTCGTGCCGCAGGAATCGAGACGCGTCGTTGCGCAGCCGCACGATGAATTTCGCTGAGCGAACGTTGGCGGGCAGCAACCCGGGACTGGCCTCCGCGAATTCGGCCAGCCGGTTCAGGCGCCGGTCCAGCTTGTCGGCGCTCAGCGGTACTCGTTCACCGACCTGCGCCGCCTGGAGATCGATAGGGAACTGACCGGCCTGCTCGGGACGCAGGCGTCTCGATCGGTGGTACCCGACGAGCCGCGCCAGCGCGGTCAGCAACGCGCGGTAGTGATCGAGTGGTTCGGGCATCTCGTAGTCCAGGCACTTGTGGTATTGGCGCTCGATGCCGTTGGCTCCGAAGTGAATTCGTTCGGTGATCAGTATTCCGGTACCCGTGTCGCGATGATAGTCGGCGAACTGAATTGCGGGCACGGTGATCGGGAATCCAGGCGCACCGGACAGCGACGCGAATAGCACCTCCGATTCCATCTGCGTCTTCCCGCGGTCACGAATCGGGTTGTCCAAGTCGCGGGAGAACTTGACAAACAAATCGGCATGGGTTTGTGCGTCGGACTTCTCGTATTCGATGCGCAGCAGAACTTTCCGTCCGGTGCTTCCGCCCGGAACTTCGTGAAACCCGCTGATCCCGGTGACCGCGTTGCCGGCGGTCAGGGCACCCGAGGCACGGAAAGCCTGGCTCAGAAACGTTGTCCCGCCGGCGCGTAACGCGGCGGGGTCGGCGGGGATGGGGAGTCCGAAGTGATCCCCGGTGACCCAGCGATCGTCTGCGTCGATCACCAGGTCTGTTCGGCGGCGCGGACCAACATGTGGTTGACCGCCACTCTTCGGTCGCGGGTGACGATGTAAAGCACTGCGTCGGCGATGTCTTCGGGCGCCAACTTGACCATGCCGGCGGTCTGACGATCGAATGCCTCGCGCGACTCGGGGGAGAGGTGGCTGCCGATCTCGGTGTCGACCGTGCCGGGCCCGACCACGCCGACCCGCACTCGCTTGCCCAGCAGCTCCTGGCGGATGCCCTCGCTGAACGCGTTCACCCCGAATTTCGTGAGCGAATAGACGGCGGTGTTCGGACGGGCGACCCAGCCGGCGGTGGAACTGATGGTGACCAGATCGGCCACACCGCGTGGTGAGTCCGCGGCCGCGTCGATCAGGTGCGGGACGGCGGCCCGGGTGACATACAAGACACCCTGCACGTTGACCCGAACCAGGTCGTCCCAATCCTGTAGCGGCGCTTCAACAACGGGCGCCATCCGCATCAGCCCGGCATTGTTCACCACCGTGTCGAGTCGTCCCAGCTCGTCGACGGTCCGCTGCACCGCGGCGGCGACGTCCTCGGCGTCGGTAACGTCGGCGGCCACGGCCAGCGCGGTGCCGCCGGCCGATTCGATATCGGCCTTGACTTGATCCAGCCGATCGGCGCGGCGGGCGACCAGGGCGACCGCGGCGCCCTGGGCCGCCAGCGCCCTTGCCGTCGCGGTGCCGATGCCGCTGCTGGCGCCCGTCACCAGCGCCGCGGTACCCGCCAATATCTCAGTCAAGTGCGCCGCTCCTCCTCATCGCTGCGCTCTGCATCGTCGCCGTCGCGGTCATGTTCTCTCCGTCGCGTGGGGGCGCAAGATCTCGTGCAGAACATAGTCGTTGTGCTCGCCGAGGTCGGGAGCGCCCCGCTCGATCTGTGTCGGAGCAACCGACATTCGCCACGGCGCCGCCACGATCGGCCGTTGCCCCTCGCGATGATCGCTGACAAAGCGGTAAAGCTCGCGGTCCCAGAGCAATTGATCGCCGATCACGTCGAGGGAGGTCGCGCTCTTGCTCGACGGCACGCCGGCCGAGCGGAGCCGGTGCGCCAGTTGAGCGGCGTCGTGACTACTGGTCAACTGGGCGAGGTCGGCGTCGAGCGCATCGGTGTGTTCGAGTCGCGCGGGCATGCCCGCGTAGCGCACGTCCTCGGCGAGCGCCGGGGCACCGAGGACTTCGCACAGTGCGCGCCACTGCACCTCGTCGGCCACCGCAATGCTGATCCAGTCGCCACCCGCACAGCGATAGCAATTGTGCGGGGCCATATCCGGATCGCGGTTGCCTTCGGGGACGACCTGCTTATCGGTCAGATCGTGTTCGAGCAGACAATCGCCGATCATCGACGACAGCGTCTCGACGGCCGAGACGTCGACGAACTGGCCTTCGCCGGTGCGGTCGCGATGCAGCAATGCCACCACGGCGGCGAGCGCCGCGGCGGCGCCGACGGTGGAATCCCCGTAACGCATGCTAGTGCCGAGCGGCGGTCCACCCGGATAGCCCACCAGCGAGGCGATTCCGGCCAACGCGGCGAAGCACGGCGCGTATCCGGTCTGATAGCCCAGCGGTCCGTCGTTGCCCCACATCTTTATTGACACCGACATGATGTCGCTCTTGATCGACGTCAGCTGCTGGTAACCGAGTCCCAGGCGCTCCATCGCCCCCGGCCGAAGGTTGTTGATGACGATGTCGCTGTGGGCGATCAGGTGACGGAGCCGGTCCATGTCTGCTGCCGACTTGAGGTCCAACTCCACGCTGAGCACTTCGGGGTTGATGGACAGAAAGTAGGGCGCGTGGTTGATGTCGGTCCCGCCGTAGGCGCGCATCTCGTCGGGATTGGCGGAGCTTTCCACCTTGATCACTTCGGCGCCCAGGAACGCAAGTAGCTTGCCGGTGTACGGGCCGGCCCACACTTTGGTGAGCTCGACGACCCGGACCCCTTCTAACGGGCCGCCCCGCGACACCCTCGGCGGTTTGAGTTGGGCCGAAGTCACTTTCGGCGACGGGCGTGGCGTCGCGATGCTGGCCGCGATCTCGGCGGTGTGCTGGCCAAGGATCGGGGCGGCGTGGGTGATGCGCGCCGGTGATGCACTCATCAGGTAGGGAACTGTCGGGTACGCGGCGGCGCCCAGTACCGGATGGGTGACGTCCTGAAAAAAGCCGCGATGACGGTACTGGGGCGAGGTCTTCAGGTCGGCAGCGCTTTTGACGGGCACCAGGGGCACTCCCAACCGCTGCGCCTCCTCTGCTGCCGCGTCCTTGGTCAGGCCCGCGACCCACTTGGCGAACCCGTCCCGGAATGTCGCCACTTTCTCCGGCGTAACCGAGAACTCAAGCCAGTCGTCGTCGAATGTGTTCAGCCATTCTGGTTGGCCCATCAGCTTTTTGAGGCCCATCCAGTGGTTAGGGCTGGTCATGTACAGGTAGACGAAGCCGTCCGCGCATGCGAAGAACGAGGCCGGGCCCTGCTGGTCGTAATCGGCGCGGGTGTTTTCCGGCGCGACCTCCCCGGTGATGAACCTGCCCAGCACGCAGTCGGCGCGCGACGCTAGCACCGCGTGCTGTGACACATCGATGAATTCACCTCTGCCACTGTGCAAGTGCGAGAACAGCGACGCCGCGACGCACAACGCCGCGTCGAGCCCGGCCTCGTAGTCGGCGAGGAAACGGCCGGGTCCCTTCAACGGCGGTTTGGCCGGGTCGGCGTGGCTGGGCGTGTGGTAACCCCATCCGCTGCTGTGGAACACGTTGATGCTCTTGGCGTTCTGGAACTCCGGCGGGGCCTGACCGCCGTAGGGGGTGATCGAGCAGAACACCACGGCAGGGTGCCGACCTGGAATTTCGGTCGCTGACAAGCCAACCGCTTCGGCCCAGGCTGGGGCGTGATCGTCGACGACCGCGTCGGCTGTGGCGATGATCCGGTGCAGCCTCTCGATCTCGGCGGCACCGGACACGTCGAGCACGACCGAACGCTTGTTGGTGTTCAGGTAGGCGAACAGCGCGCTGCGCTCAGGTCCGCCAGCACCGCCGATGATCGGGGCCATCGCCCGAGTCGGGCTACCACAATCCGGCCGCTCGATCTTGACCACCTCGGCGCCGAAGTCCGCGAGCAGTTTCCCGCAGTATTCTCCGGCGACCGATTCGGCCAGCTCGACGATCCTGATACCAGTCAGTGCCGACATGCGCTCCCTCGAAACGTTAGGGCTTGTTGCGTCCCGAGCGGCTGAGCCGCCACTCCGGCGGGAAGTTCAGGTCGTTGTCCTTGACGACGTTGTTGAGGCCCTTTTCGAAGGTGCCCTCGGTGAGGTCGACCTCTTGCGCGTCGTTTTGGATCAGCGGCAGCATGCCCTCGACCATGCCGGTGAGCAGGCTGCCGAAGTACTCGCCCTTGTGCTGCTTGTACAGCTCCAGGAACGTCTTCTGCACCGCGACGGTGTCGGTCGGGCGCGACTTCGAGCATGCCAGCGCGTATTTCAGCGTCTCATCCTCAAGCTTGTCGCGGGGCACGACGCTGTTGACGAAGCCGCAGTCGTACATCTCCTTGGCGCTGAACGGCCGGCCGGTGAACAGCATCTCGGAGAACTTCCGCAGGCCCATCGTCTCCGCCCACCACCACAGGCGTGGTCCCCAACCGACATAGCGGAAGGCCGGATGCCCGAAAAGCGCGTCGTCAGAAGAGATCACCAGATCGGCGTCGCCGGCCTGATAAAAGTGCCAGCCGTAGCAGTAGCCCTTGGCCTCGATGATGCTGATCTTGCGAAGCTCCTGAAGCGGGCGATTTCCGGCGCGCGCCTTCGCGTAGAAGTCGGTGACGGTGGACAGGTAGCGGTATGAGCCGCCCGGCGGGTACTTGACGTCGTCGTCGTTGATGGCGAGTTCATGCAGCAGCGGCAGGCCCGGGTTCTCCAGCATCGGACGCTGCTCGGGCAAGTCTCCGCCGCTACCGAAATCCTCGCCCTCACCCCGGATCACCACGACCTTGACCTCGTCGTCCACGTTGCACTTGTGGATCAGGTCGGCGTAGTTCTGCCGCATGCCCAACGTGGTCGCGTTCTGGGCGTCGGGACGGTCGAAGGTGATGTAGGCGATCCGGTTCTTCTTGTCCTTCTCGAACCTGATGTACTGCTCGGCTTCCTTCTTCAGTTTTTCGTAGTCGTATTCAGGCATGACTTATCTCCAATTCGTTGTGTCTACTTGAGCAAAGCACCGGCATCGACCGGTAGCGAAACGCCGGTGACATAACGAGATTCGTCAGAGGCGAGGAACAGGACGGCGTTGCTGATGTCGGCGGCCTCCACCCAGGGCACCGGCAGCGTATGCGTCATCTGCGAGAACGGGGCGAAGTCCTCGGGTCCGGGATTCTCCAGATCGGGCCGAAACAGCTTGAACGTCACGTCGTTCATGGTCATCGGGGTGTTGACCTGGCTGGGGTGCACCGAGTTCACCCGGATTCGGTGCTGGCCGAGCTCGACGGCGAATGACCGCATCAGTCCCATCACGCCGTGTTTGGCGGCGATGTAGTGGCCGGTGTAGGCCATGGCCTTGTGCGACCCGACCGAGCCGGTCAGCACGATGGATCCACCGCGCTCGCCGGCGAGGATATGCGGCACACCGGCTTTGACGGTCTTCCAGACGCCGGAGAGGTTGACGTCGATCATGTCCTGCCAGATCTGCTCGGGGATCTTGTGCAGTTTGTTGCCGAAGGTGCCGACGCCCGCGTTCGCGACGATGATGTCGAGCCGGCCGAGTTGTTCCACACCGCTGTCCACCAAGGCTTTGAGCGCGTCGTAGTCACGCGCGTCGGCCTCTGCTGCCACGATGCGGCGGTTCTGGGCCTTGACCAACTCGATGGTCTCGGCGAGGTCCTCGGGGTTCGAGTGCGGGTAGGCCATGTTGTCGATTGGCCCGCAGATGTCGAACGCGATGATATCGGCGCCCTCTTGGGCCAACCGGACGGCGTGGCTGCGGCCCTGGCCGCGCGCCGCTCCGCTGATGAACGCGACCTTGCCCTCAACGCGACCGGTCATCGCCGTGTCACGCTGTCCGGGCCGGCATCGACTCCCACCCTCGGACCGTCGACGTCGGGCTGAGTCGGGCGTTCGCCAGGTCGACTTCCCACTCCGGGAAGCGTTTGAGGATCTCTTCCAACGCGATTCGGCCTTCCAGGCGGGCCAACGCGGAGCCCAGGCAGAAGTGGGTGCCGACGCTGAAAGCCAGGTGCTGACGAGTCGGCCGGTGGATGTTGAATTCCTCGCTGTCCGGGCCGAATTGGCGGTCGTCGTGGCAGGCGGCCCCGAGGAGCATCATCATCACGGCGCCTTCGGGGACGGTTTGGCCGTGGAAGCTGATGTCGCGGGTCACGTACCTGGCCGCGTGCGGGGCCGGTGTCTCGAATCGCAGGAGTTCCTCTACGGCCTGCGGTATCAGTGCGGGGTTGTCAACCAGTTCGCGGCGCTGATCCGGGTGTTCGGCGAGAACCTTTCCGGCCCAACCGATCAGCCGGGTGGTGGTCTCGTTGCCCGCGCCCGCGACGACGTTGAGATAGATCAGCAGCTCGTCGCGGGTCAGTCGGCGGGTGGTGCCGGTCTCGTCGACGAACTCGACGTTGAGCAGTTCGGTCATGATGTCATCGGACGGATGGGTGGCGCGCCAATCGATGTAGGCGGCAAAGATTTCGCCGGTGGCCAAGCCGCGTTCGTGGTTCATGGGTTTGCCGGCCTCGGTGCGTAGCTGTGCGTTGGTGCGGTCGCGGATGAATTCCTGATCGTCTTCCGGGATGCCGAGCAGCATGCTGATGACTTTCATCGGCATTTGGGCGCCCAGGTCCGCGACGAAGTCGATGTGTCCGGAACCGATGAGCGGGTCCAGCGACTGGGCGCAGAATTCGCGGATCTGCGGCTCGAGCGCAGCGATTTTGCGGGGGGTGAACATCCGGGCCAGCAGCTTGCGGTGGATGTCATGGATCGGCGGATCTTCCATGATGAGCAGGCCGGGCGGGATGTCGAGGTTGGCCTTGATCAGCTCCAGGATGATGCCCCGAGCTGAGCTGAACGTGGCGTGGTCGACCAGACCCTTGTCGACGTCGGTGAACCGGCTCAACGCGTAGAAGTCGTGCTGTGCGTTGTAGTACACCGGCGCTTCTTCGCGCAGTCGGCGGAACATCGGATAGGGGTCAGCGTTGAGGACGACGTCGTAGGGGTCGTAGTAGACGTCACAGACGTCTTGGAGATCTCCGTCGGTGCTGATCGTCACGAAATCTTGCCTTTCGCTACAACTTCCACGCCCGGATGGGCCGCGTGCCGGGGTCGATGCCGACAGTGTGTCAGCGTCTGAGGCGGTACGGGCGATTTGTACTTTCTGCTTAACGGAACTGCGCTGGCCGGCTCAGGCGCGACGCCGGTTAACTCTATTGCCGTAGAGAACCACATGGGCTGGCATTTGGGCAAGAGCCGGGTGGCCTAGCGGCTCGGCGTTGACCGCCGGCGGCGCGGCTGCACCGCGGCGCCGACGTGGGTGAGCCGTCCCTGTTGCTCGCTGCCCAGGATCCCGGCCACGACGGCCGACAAGACGCCGTCGAGCTGCTCCGGGCTGTCGATGATCCGGTCGCCGTGGGCGAACCGCAGCAAAAGACCGTTGATGAACGTCAGCGTGACGTTGCTCAGATCGTCGACGACCGCGGGATCCAGGTCGGCGCCGTGTGGCAGCAGCTGCACCAAGATGTCGTGATGAAGCTTGGTGAACGCGTCGGTGGCGCGCTGCAGGGTTGCGGCCATCTCCGGATCGCGGCTTGCTTGCATGGTCAGCTCGTAGCGCGCCTTGGTGCGGCTCAGCTGCGGTTCTTCACCGGACTGGATGACCAGATTTGCCAGGGTGGAGGACGACGCTCCGTCGTCGAGGCCGGCCCGGTCGGCAACCGACTGCAAAGCGGCCAAGTCGAGCTCGACCATCCGCTCGGCAACCGCGCGCAGCAGCGCTGAGCGGGTGCGGAAGTAGAACGAGGTGGTGCCGTCGGGCACGCCGGCGCGGGCGTCGACTTTCAGGTGGCTCAGGCCCTTGGCGCCGTCGTCGGCCAGCAACTGGATCGCCGCATCGCACAGTTCGCGGCGGCGCTGGTCCGGATTTGGCTTGCGTCTCTTTTGTATGCCGGCAGTGTAGCGGCCTATGACAGGCGCTTTTGGGGTCAACGCGGTTCTCTGCGGTGTGCTGGGTTTTGGTTCGCCCCCCAGACTACTCTATATTCGTAGTGTCAATCAAAATCTTTTCCGCCAGTCGAACGGACAGCTTGTGGCCGCTCCCCGCCAGCACCCTCACCCAACCGGACAGCCCCGCGCGGCTGCGGCGTGCGGAGTCCGTCGGCCGCGCGGCGTTGCTCGGCGCGGGTGGTGACGCCGCTGGCAACGTAGAACGCAACCGGCCGCCACAGTCGCTCGTACACGCCCGCGACCAATGGGCTGTTCATCGCCCGTTGGGCGAACGTGCGAACCTCGGGCGCCATTGACTCGCCCAGCACGTCGAGGAAACCGTGCCGCACCGTAGCCGTGCGATCGAGCAAATTGCGGGTAGCCCGCTGCGGATCCTCGGTGATGTCCATGCCGTGAGTCTGGCCCGGCCGTGCCCCGCGTACCCTCCGGGGGGCAGGGCAAGACATGCGCATCCTTGCTGCAACCCGAACCCAGCCCATAACCTTGGCAGCATCCGACCGCGGCAGGGGGTCGCCGACCTGGCGCGTATGCGACGGCAACAGGGGCGGACTTGGCATCGTGACCGAACTGACCGCGCTGCGCGCCGACGAACTCGCCACCTTGGACATCTTCAAGGGATGTCCGCCCGAGGACTTGATGCCGCTGGCGGCGAGCGTGCAGCCGCTGCAGGCCGCCGCGGGCCAGGTCCTCATGCAGCAGGGTGAGCAGGCGGTTTCCTTTCTGCTGATCTCGTCGGGTGCTGCCGAGATCAGGCACGTCGGAGGCGACGACGTCGTGACCGTCGAGCAGGTGACCGCTGGCATGATCGTCGGTGAGATCGCCCTGCTGCGTGACATCCCGCGCACGGCGACGGTGACCACGACCGAACCGTTGACCGGCTGGATCGGTGACAACGACGGGTTTGCACGGATGGTGCACATCCCGGGGATCATGAGCCGACTGGTGCGCACGGTGCGCCAGCGACTCGCGGCTTTCCTCACGCCGATCCCGGTCACGGTTCGCGACGGAACAGAACTACTGCTTCGTCCGGTGCTGCCCGGCGACAACGAGCGAACCATGCGGGGTCACGTCCTGTTCTCCAACGAGACGCTGTATCGGCGGTTCATGTCACCGCGCGTTCCCAGCCCGGCGTTGATGGAGTACTTGGCCGAGGTCGACTATGTCGATCACTTCGTGTGGGTGATGACCGACAAGGGTGGCAACCCGGTTGCCGACGCCCGCTTCGTTCGGGACGATCAGGATCCCGCCATCGGCGAGATCGCGTTCACCGTCGCCGACGCCTACCAGGGCCGCGGGATCGGTTCCTTCCTGATCGCTGCGGTTTCCGTGGCCGCCCGGGTCGACGGAATCGAAAGGTTCTCCGCTCGGATGCTCGCCGACAACGCGGCGATGCGGACCATCATGGATCACTACGGCGCCCTCTGGGAGCGCGACGACGTCGGCGTGGTCACCACCGTGATCGACGTGCCCGAACTCCGGGACCTTCCGTTGAGTCGCGACATGTCGGACGAAATCAAACGCGCTGCACGCCAAGTTATTCGGGCTGTCGGCTAGCATGCGACTGCGAGTCGCGGCGGTTGCGGCGATTGTCCTGCTGCTCGCCTCGTGCGCCCACGCACATCCACCCGCTCCGGTGCCTTCGACGACGACGGCGGGTCGCCACGTCGACCCCGGCAACATCAGGCGGGTGGGACGCGACCTGCCGCCAGACTTTGAGGTGACCGCGATTTCGGGCGTGGCCGCGCCGTCGGAGCTCTGGGGTGTCGCCGGCCACGGCGCAGCGACCCCCGCGCGCTGTGCGGCGTTGGCCGACCCGGCCGGCGGTCAGGGTCAAGCCGCCCAGGGCATCTCGGGATCCGGCCCGGCCGGCCTCGTCTACGCGGTGGTCGCTGCCGCGCCGACGGGGCCGGTCACGCTCGACCAGTCGCTGGTTGCCCAGTGCCGACAGTGGACCATGACCGGCGGCCGCGCTACGGCTCGCGTCCATCTTGTCGATTCGCCCCGCATCGATGGCGCCGAAACCCTCGGCATGGCAACCGATATCACCAACTCCGTCGAAGGTGGCAATGAAATCACGTCGCGGGTAAGCACTTTCACTGCTTACCTGGGCAATTACTATGCGTTCACCACGCTGATCAGCGACCCGGGCGCACCGCCGTCGTCGCTGACGCCGCAATTCGCGTCCGACCTGCTGGTTAAAGCCGTGTCGGCCTTACGGGCCTGAGGGCGGTGCATTAGATTGACCCGAGTGACGAGAATAGGGGTGGCGATCGGAAGTGCCTGCTTGCTGGCGGCTTGTTCATCTCACGGATCATCGGAGACCGCCCCTACCGCCGATATCAGCAAGATCTCGCAGGTGAAGTCGGACTTCGGGCCGGCCTACAAAGTCAAGGACACCCCAAAAACCAGCATCGATCCCAAGGTGCTGGCAACGCACAAACTTCCGCCGGGTCTGACGTTCGACCCCCCGGACTGCAGCTCATTCGTGGTCGGCCAGGACATGCCGCCGGGCCTGCAGGGGAACATGGCCGCGGTGGCCGCCGAAGGGGCTGGCAACCGCTTCATCGCCATGGCCGTGCAGACCAACGAGCCGGTGCCGTTCGAGGACCCGGGACGAAACTGCAAGAAGGTGGTGTTCCAGGGGGGTCGGATCCGCGGCCTCATCGAGGTTGTCGACGCGCCGCGTATCGATGGGACCCGCACCCTGGGAGTGCATCGTGTCCTGCAAACGACCGTGCAAGGAAAGCCGCGCACCGGCGAGCTTTACAACTATTCCGCGCACTTCGGCGACTACCAGGTGATCATCACCTGCAACTCGGTGCTGCAACGTGACAAGCCCGCTACTCCGGTCGACCTCAATCGGGCGCGCGACCTGCTGGTCAAGTCGGTCGCGGCAGTGCGAAGCTGACGGTCAGCGCACGTCTCTGGGCCGGAACTGCAGACTGACCCGGGGGCCGGAACTGGCCGACGTTTTGGGCACCGAATGTTCCCAGGTCCGTTGACACGAACCGCCCATCACCAGCAGATCGCCGTGGGCCTGCGGTAGCCGCAGCGACGGGCCACCGCCGCGCGGCCGCAACGCGAAGGTGCGGGTGGCGCCGAGGCTGACGATCGCCACCATGGTGTCGTGGGTGCTGCTGCGCCCGATCGTGTCGCCATGCCAGGCGACGCTGTCCGACCCGTCGCGATACCAGCACAGACCTACGGTGGTGAACGGTTCGCCCAACTCGCCGGCGTAGATGTCGTTGAGCCGGCGGCGCAACCGGCTCAACCGCGGGTGCGGCGGATCCTCGACAGTGAGGTCATGAAAGCTCACCAGGCGCGGCACGTCGAGGACGCGGTCGTACATCTGACGCCGCTCGGCTCGCCACGGCACCGTCGTCAGCAGTTCGTTCAATAAGTCGTCGGCGCCGGTCAGCCATCCGGAGCGGATATCAATCCAGGCTCCGTTGCCGAGCGACCGCCGATCGTTGCACTCGAACAACGACTCCTGTACCGCAATCGCCACGGCGCCGAGTCTATCGCACACTCGTTCGAACGCACGCTAAAGCCGGACCGGCCCGGGGCCCTGCTCGGCGAGAACGTCGCCGGGGTTGGTCAACGCGCAACTGCGCAGGCTCAGGCAACCGCAGCCGATGCAGTCGGCGAGGTTGTTGCGCAGCCGCTGAAGATGCAAGATCCGATCGTCGAGGTCGGCCCGCCAGCCGGCCGACAGCCTCGCCCAGTCCCGACTGGTCGGAACTCGATCGGCGGGCAGCGTGGCCAGCGCGTCACGCACGCGCGCCAGCGGAATGCCCAGCCGGTGCGACATTCTGATGAAGGCGACCCGCCGCAGGGTATCGCGACTGTAGCGGCGCTGGTTGCCCGACGTGCGCCTGCTGGTGATCAGCCCCTGCCGCTCGTAGAAGTGCAAAGCCGAGACCGCAACGCCGGCCCGAGTGGCCAGTTCGCCGGGAAGCAGTTCCTCGGTGTTCATAACCTAAACCATACTTGAGGTGACGGTTCGGGTTACCGTGCTAAGTGTGAGTAACGGCGCGCTGGGGTCCAACTCCGAAATCGGCGCACTTCGCGTGGCGATCCTGCACCGACCGGGCGCTGAACTGCGGCGACTCACGCCGCGTAACAACGACGATCTGCTATTCGACGGGTTGCCTTGGGTCGCAAGGGCGCAGGAGGAACATGATGCGTTCGCCGAGCTGCTCAGATCCCGCGGCGTCGAGGTACTGCTGCTGTCCGACCTGTTGACGGAGGCGCTGGGCAGTGGCGCCGCCAGGATGCAGGGCATCGCCGCCGCCGTTGATGCTCCCCGGCTTGGATTGCCTTTGGCGCAAAAGCTTTCGGCGTATCTACGTGGCCTGGATCCGGCCAGGTTGGCGCAGGTGCTGATGGTGGGTATGACCTTCGCCGAGCTGCCGTCGGACGCCGGCGCGGACGACTCGCTGGTGCGCCGGATGTACCACGACACCGACTACGTCATCGAGCCATTGCCGAACCTGGTGTTCACCCGCGACTCGTCGATCTGGGTCGGGCCGCGCATCGTCATCCCGTCGCTGGCGTTACCGGCGCGGGTACGCGAGGCGTCGCTGACCGACCTGATCTATGCCCACCATCCGCGGTTCACCGGTGTGCGGCGCGCCTACGAATCACGCACCGCGCCAGTCGAAGGCGGTGACGTATTGCTGCTGGCGCCCGGCGTCGTCGCGGTCGGGGTCGGTGAACGGACCACTCCGGCGGGTGCGGAAGCCTTGGCGCGCAGCCTGTTCGACGACGACCTGGCCAACACGGTGCTGGCCGTGCCGCTGGCCCAGGAACGTGCGCAGATGCATCTGGACACCGTGTGCACGATGGTCGACACCGACGCGGTGGTGATGTATGCCAACGTCGTCGATACGTTGTCCGCGTTCACGATCGCGCGAACACCCGATGGCGTGAAGATCTCGGACGAAGCGCCGTTCGTCGATGCCGCCGCCGCCGCGATGGGTATCGACAAGTTGCGGGTCATCGATACCGGGCTGGATCCCGTTGTCGCCGAACGTGAACAGTGGGACGGCGGCAACAACACGTTGGCGCTGGCGCCCGGCGTCGTCGTCGCCTACGAACGCAATGCGCGGACCAACGCTCGTCTGGAGGACGCCGGCATCGAGGTGTTGACAGTCGCTGCCTCCGAACTGGGCACCGGTCGCGGAGGTCCCCGGTGCATGTGCTGTCCGGCCGCCCGCGACGCGCTGTAGTCGCGCGTTAGGTCAACGACACGCCCACGGCAGGACACCAAACCATAACGATCCGGCAACCGATTTGCCGTTGCGACGTGGAGCCTGTCAGTGTGGCGGTTGTGACTATTGATGTTGACGACGACCTCGTCCGCTTCCTCGAGAGAACGCACCGGGAACGGCGACCCCACCGGTGCGCGCGGGGCCACTGGCTGCTGCCGGGACACATGATCGTCGGAAGCATGCCTTGTTCCTGCGGTCGGCACACCACATGGGAATGCGAATGCAGCGACGTCATCTACGAGCCGGCGCTCACCGAGTCATGCGCCTTGCTCAACGGGCGAGGCGGGAGACGCTAGACGTCTCCGCCGCCAAGCCCTAACGCCAACTGGGCAGCCAGATCTCCATGTTCCAGGCGGTCTGCGAAATCGGCTGACCGGTAAGGATCGGAAACAGCCAGGCAAAGTTCGTCAGAACCAGTGCGACGTAACAGGACACCGCGATCAACCCGAGCGTGCGGCGCTCAGCACCCTGACCCGGTTGGTAGAGGATGTCGCCGAGGATCAACGCGATCGCCATCACCAGAAACGGCGCCATGGTCGCCGCATAGAAGAAGTACATCTGCCGGTCGATGTCGGCGAACCACGGCAGCCAGCCGGCACAGTAGCCGACCAGTACCACGGCGTAGCGCCAGTCGCGGCGCACGAACGTCCGCCAACAGGCATAACCGAGGACGGGCACCGAAAGCCACCACATCGCCGGTGTGCCGACCAGCATCACCGCCTTGACGCACGACTGCGCGCCGCAGCCCGGCACGTTTTGCTGATCGATCGCGTAGAGCACCGGCCGCAGCGACATCGGCCACGCCCACGGTTTGGATTCCCAGGGATGGTAGTTGCCCGCTGAATTCGTCAGCCCGGCATGGAACTGGTAGGCCTTGGCGGTGTAGTGCCAGAGCGATCGGATGGCATCGGGCAGTGGGAAATTCGACTTCGGCCCGATCGACTGGCCGACTTCGTGTCGATCGATCGCGGTCTCGGAGGCGAACCATGGCGCGTAGCTGGCCAGGTACACCCCAAATGGGATGAGCAGCAACGCGTATGCGGTGGGACCCACGTCGCGACGGATCACACCCAACCACGGCCGGAGCACCCGATATTGGCGGCGTGCCGCAACGTCAAACGCCAACGACATCAACCCGAAGAACGCCACGAAGTACAGCCCGGACCACTTTGTCGCACAAGCCAAACCGAGCAGCACCCCGGCGCCGAAGCGCCACCAACGCACACCCAGCCGTGGGCCCCACACCGTCTCGTTGCTGCGGCCCTCGATCAGCGCGACGTGCATGCGCTGGCGCACCTGGTCGCGGTCGACGATCAGCGCGCCGAACGCGGCGACCACGAAGAACGCCAGGAAGCCGTCGAGCAGGGCGGTACGCGCCACCACAAAGCTGACCCCGTCGCCAATGAGCAGCAGTCCCGCGATTGCGCCGACCAGCGTCGAGCGGCTGATCCGTCGCACGATCCGAACGACCAGCGCCACCAGCACCACACCGAGTACCGCACCGGTGAATCGCCAGCCCAGCCCGTTGTAGCCGAATATGGCCTCGCCGATCGCAATCAGCTGCTTGCCCACCGGCGGATGAACCACCAGGCCGTATCCGGGGTTGTCCTCCACGCCGTGGTTGTGCAGCATCTGCCATGCCTGTGGCGCGTAATGCTTCTCGTCGAAAATCGGCGTGCCGGCATCGGTCGGCGAACCCAGGTTCACCGTCCGAGTCACCGCGGCAAGAGCGGTGACCACGGCGGTCACCACCCAGCCCTCTAAGCGGTCGACGGGCCCGAAATCGGCCACCGGCATCAGCGGCCCGGGGCTGATAACGGGAACTGCCCCCTCGGTGGCGACCAGTTCATCAAGCTGGGCGGTCATCACAAGCGATCGTAGGCTGTCGGCCATGACCGGTGGTCGACTGTTGCTGGGCGCCACGCCGCTGGGCCAGCCGTCTGATGCGTCACCGCGGCTGATGGCCGCCCTGTCGTCCGCCGACATCGTGGCCGCCGAGGACACCCGGCGGGTGCGGACACTGGCCAAGGCGCTCGATGTTGCGATCGGCGGGAAGGTCGTCAGCTTCTTCGATCACGTCGAGGCGTCCCGGGTGCCCGAGCTGGTCGATGAGATCAGCGCGGGCGCCACGGTGCTCGTGGTCAGCGACGCCGGGATGCCGCTGATCAACGACCCGGGCCACCGGCTGGTGCTGGCCTGCCTGGACGCCGGGCTGCCGGTGCGTTGTCTGCCGGGTCCGTCGGCGGTGACCACCGCCCTGGCGGTCTCGGGGCTGCCGTCCGACAAGTTCTGCTTCGAGGGCTTCGCGCCGCGCAAGCAGGCGGCGCGAAGCGCTTGGCTGGCATCGCTGGCCGAGGAACGGCGCACGACGGTATTTTTCGAATCGCCGCGACGACTGCCCGCAACTCTGCGCGACGCGGTCGAACAGCTCGGCGGCGATCGGCGTGCGGCGGTGTGCCGAGAGCTGACCAAGGTACACGAGGAAGTGGCCCGCGGATCCTTGGCCGAACTGGCGGACTGGGCGGCCGACGGCGTGCTGGGCGAAGTCACCGTCGTGCTGGCCGGGGCCACTCCGCGCGCCGAGCTGCCGGCGCTGGTTGCCGAGGTCGAGGCCCTGGCCGCCGCGGGAATGGGCGTCAAAGACGCCTGCGCGCAGGTGATTGCCGCTACGCCGGGAGCGCCGTCACGGCGTGAGCTCTACGACGCGGTGCTGCGCGCCCGGCGACGATGCGCGCCGTGAAGCGGCGGGCTGAGGAGCCGGGCATTGGGCTCACGCGCGGCTGAGGCGGCGCCCGCGCCGAGGATCGGCGCCGCCTTGTGCAGGCATTCGTCCCACTCGGCGTCGACGTCGGAGTCGGCGGTGATCCCGCCGCCGGACCCAAGTAATGCGTTGCCTTTCGCGTCGAACTCCACCGTGCGGATCGCGACGTTGAGCTCGCAGCCGGCGATTGGCGATGCCAAACCAACTGTGCCGCAATATACTCCACGCCTGAATGGCTCCCACTGTGAAATCAGTTGGCGCGCACGCAGTTTAGGCGTGCCGGTCACTGAGGCGGGTGGGAAGGCGGCGTCGAGCAACGCCGACGTCGGCAGCTCGACCGGCATCAGCGCCGACACCGTCGACACCAGGTGCCACACACCCGGCGCGGGCCGGACCACCAAAAGCTCTGGCACGGTGACCGATCCGGTGACCGCGACCCGGCCCAGGTCGTTGCGGACCAGGTCGACGATCATGATGTTCTCGGCGACATCCTTGGCCGAGGCTCGCAGCGCCGACGGCGCGGCGTCCAAGGGGAGCGTGCCCTTGATCGGGCTGGACGTGACAACGTCACCCCGACGGCGCACAAAGAGTTCCGGCGACAGCGATGCCACCGCACCCCAGGGTCCGGCGACATATGCCGCCCGCGCCGGCGCGGTGCGCGCGACACCGTCGATGAAGAAGTCCAGCGGCTCCCCGGCGATCGCGCCGGTGAACTGGGTGCACACGCAGGCCTGGTAGACCTCGCCGGCCCGGATGGCCTCCAGGCAGGCCAGCACCCCGTCGCGATGTGCCGGACGGTCGGCCGCGTCCCAGTCGACCCGGTAAGCACGCGCGGGCGCCGGAGTTGTCAAGGCCTCGGCCAGCCAACCGGGCATCGGGGCCCCCGACAGGCTCTCAAACCACCATTGCCGGTCACGGTCGCAGCGCAACACGCAGTCCGTCCAGCCGCCGGCGGCTTCGGGTATCCGGGTGGGCCGCCCGTCGGCGCCCGCATCGGGGTAGGACAGGTAGCCGATCCAGCCGCCGCCGACCGCGAGGCCATTTGCGCCCGGTCGCACGGCGAACGCCAGGGCGGGGTCGACCGGCCGTATCGACACGCTCGGCGCGATCACCGCCAGCGCACCGAACCAGTCACCGGTCAGCGCGGCCGGCGGTGGCAGGCCCAGCCGGTTGGTGGCGTCGCCGATGGCGCGCAGCACCTGGGGTGCGCCGCCAAGATCGCCGAGCCGGTCGATTCTCACCTCCCCAGCTTGGCAGATGTCAGCCGCGGCTGATGTGGCGCACGGTCGTGAGGGCCGCCAGCTTGTCGGGATTGCGCATCGCGTAGAAGTTGGTGATCTTGCCGTCGACGATCTCAACGGTGAACACCCCCTCCAGGCGGTCGGCGGCGTAGATCAGCACCGCCGGTGCGGCGTTGCAGACCACCATTTCGGCGCGGACGTCGGGCAATTGCAGTCCGCGGCCGACCAGCCCGACGACCGCCCTGGCGACCTTCTCGGCCCCGATCACCGGTCGGCGAGCCGCACTGGCCTTGCCGCCACTGTCGGCGGTCCACACCAAATCGGGGGCCAGCATCGACATCACCGCCTGCACGTCGCCCCCGGCCGCCGCGGCCATGAACTCCGCGGCGATGCGGGCGTTCTCCTCGGGGTCCACCGGGGCGAAGCGCCGGCGCCGGGCCTGCACGTGTTCGCGGGCCCGATGCGCGACCTGCCGCACCGCCGCCACCGATTTGCCGACCGCGGAGGCGATTTCGTCGTAGTCGAATCCGAACACCTCGCGCAGCACGAACACCGCGCGTTCGTCGGGGCTCAAGGTCTCCAGCAGCACCAGCATCGCCATCGAAACCGATTCGGCCAGTAAGACATCGGCCGACGGGTCCTGTTCCTCGAGCAGCAGCGGCTCGGGCAGCCACGGCCCGACATAGTCCTCCCGACGCCGGGCCCCGGCCCGCAGCGCGTTGAGTGCCTGGCGGGTGACCAGCCGGGCCAGGTAGGACTTGGTGTCGTGCACGGCTGCCAGGTCTACCTGCGCCCAGCGCAGATACCTGTCCTGCAGCACGTCATCGGATTCGGTTGCCGAGCCGAGGATTTCGTAGGCGATGGTGAACAGCAACGGCCGCAGCAAAACGAACCGGTCGGCGTGTTCGTCGGAGGTGCTCACGATGTCGTGACCACCTCGTTCGCCAGGTGCTCGGCCCGCTTGCCGCCCTTGAGCCAGCGATACCACCCCGGCTTGGCCGCCTCACGACGAATACCCCACACCGTGCCCTTGCAGACCGCCTCTTTGATGGTCGCGGCGAACCGGCCGCCGATCGCCAGGTTGACCGGCGTGTCGTCGGGACGTGCGAGCTGGACGGTGGCGTACGAGCGGCCCAGGCTGATGCATTGCCCGGTGAAGGCCTGGTTGACTACAGCAGGCGGCGTACCGGCGATGCGGCTCAGCACCGTATTGGCGGCCTGGGCGCCGAGCGGGATCGCGGCCTGGCAGCTCATCCGCAGCGGCTGGCCGGACGGTGCGGCGGCGTCGCCGGCCGCCACGATGCGCGGGTCGTCCACGCTGGTCAGTGTTTCATCGGTGAGCAGCCGGCCCAGTCCGTCCGTGCGAAGCCCGCTGCGGGCGGCCAACTCCGGCACGCCGAAGCCCGCGGTCCACACCGTCACCAGGCTGGGCAGAAGCGCACCGTCGGTCAGCACCACCGCGTCGGAGCGGACTTCGCGGACCACCGCCGTCTCCAGCACGTCCACACCGAGGCGGCGCAGCCACTTGGCCACCGAACGGCGTCCGGGCCCGCTCAGCGACGGCCCCAGCACCCCGCCGCAGATCAGCGTCACCCGCCGGCCCTGCTCGGCCAGCTCGGATGCCGTCTCGATGCCGGTCAACCCGGCGCCGACGACGGTGACCGGCGCTCCGGGGTGCAGCTCGTCCAGTGCGTCACGCAACCGTTCGGCGTGCTCGAATTCGGCGATCGGGTATGCGAATTGGGCTGCGCCGGGCACCGTCGCGGGCACCACGCCGGTGCTGCCGACGGCGTAGATCAGGTAGTCGTAGCTCAGCACCTCGCCGGCGGTCAGTTCGATCGTGCCGTCGGCGGCGTTGATCCGCTCGGCGCTGTCGACGATCAGCCGGATGCCCTTGCCGAGCAGCGTGCCGTAGTCGACGGCGGCGGTGCCGCTTCCGGCGGCCAACTGATGCAACCGGATTCGCTGGACGAAGACCGGACGTGGATTGACCAAAGTGATCTGGACGTCGGCCCGCAGCCGCAGATGGTTGGCGGCCAGCGTGCCGGCGTATCCGCCACCGATCACGACGATGTGAGTGCGCTGGTCGGTCATTGCTGTCTCCTGTTCTCGGGGGTGTGCTGCCCTTGAGACACCGCCGAGGCCGCGGATGTGACAGGGTTTGAGCGGCTGTGACCAGGCTCACGTCGTCGGCCGGGAAAACTGGTCGACCAGCAGGTCGACGCGCGCGGCCTGATACTCCGGTCGTAACCGGCTGCCGCGGTCGAGGGTGATCAACCCGTGCAGCGCCGCCCACAGCACCTCGGTCAGGGTGTCCGCATCCCGGGTGCCTGCGACCAGGTCCACCGCGGCGCGCAGTTCGGCGAAGGCCGCGTTCAACTCGGGCGGGGTGTCGTCGGCCGCGAAGGGCAGCGTGGTGGCGCGGGTGAACATCGCGTCGAACAGGCCGGGATTGTCGCGGGCAAACCGGATGAACGCGTGGGCGACTCGCGCCAGGGCGTCCTGGCCGTCGGCAGCACCGCGCCGCGCCGAGGCGAGCGCGTCAGCGAGCTCGCCGAATCCCTGCACCGCGACGGCGGCGACGACTCCGTCCATGCTCGAGAAGTGCTTGTACAACACCGGCTGGCTGTACTCGATCTCGGTGGAAAGCCGGCGGGTGGTGACGGCGTCCCAGCCCTCGTCTTCGGCGAGTTTGCGTGCGGTCTCGGTAATGAGTTGGCGTCGCGCGGCCCGGTCCCGGGCCCGACGGTCTTCGATGGCCATGGAACTATGTTAGCGCCGATATAAAATCTAGCAATGCTATTGACACGATCAATGCTAGGGGTTAGCGTTGCTAACACCTAATCGAGAAAAGAGAGTGCGATGACACAACCTGCTGGCTGGTTCGCTTTGATCGCGGTGTTGGGCGCCGCGGTGGTTTACGGCACCGACGTTTTCTGTGCGATGGTGCAACGGCCCGCGTTGGCTCGGATCGACGACCGGGCTTTGCTCGCGGTGATGGGCAACGTCCATCGTTACGGCGACCGGCGGATGCCGGTGCCCGGGGTGATCGGCATCGTGGCCGCGGCGACCAGTGCGGCATTCGCCACGGCGTCCGGCCACTGGACGCAAGCCGGCACGGCCGGTGTCGCCCTTGGCCTGCTGCTGATTTGGCTGGTGGTCTACCTGCGAGTGAGCAAGCCGATCAACCAGCAACTGACCGCCGGGGCCGATCATCCCGATGTGCCGACGGACGCCCGTGCGCTGCAACGTAACTGGGACAATGTGATCGTAATCAGGGCCACGTTGCAGGGTCTGGCGGTTGCGGCGCTGTGCTTGACGCTGCTGATCTGAACTGCGGCACCGACTAATCGAAAGGAAACAAGAAAATGGTCAATTACCAGCGGTTAATCATGCGCGCGGGCCCGCTGTTCAACGCGCCGGTGGCGGCTATAGCGAACTCGCCCCGCCTCGGGGCGCGACTGCGGCGCAGCGTCACGATGATCACCTACACGGGGCGGCGTTCGGGACGGACGTTCAGTACTCCGGTGGCATACCGCCGCCGCGGTGACGAGATCGAGATCGCCGCAAACTTGCCCGACGCCAAGACGTGGTGGCGCAACTTCGTCGGCGAAGGCGGTCCCGTTTCGCTGACGCTCGACGGCGCCGAGCGCGAGGGACACGCCGTCGCTCACCGAGACGACAAGGGCCGCGTCACCGTCCATGTGCGCCTGGCCGGCAGCTGAACTCAGTCAGCTTGGTAGCGGGGGAACACGCCGGTGGGCGGCGGCAGCGCCGTCCCCGGCGCCAAGCGCGTAGCGACCGCGGCAAACGTTCGCTGATCTTCCGGCTGGCCGAGCAGGTCCAACAACTTGCCCGCCGACTCGGGCATCACCGGCTGAATCAACAGTGCCGCGATCCGCACCACCTCGCAGGTGACGTAGAGCACGGTGCCGAAACGGGTCTGGTCGGTTTCGGATTCGCTTTTGCGCAGCACCCACGGCTGCTGCGCCGAGAAGTACCTGTTCGCCGCGCCGAGCATCAGCCAAATCGCCTCCAGCGCCAAATGCATTGCCTGCGAGTCGAACTCGACCCGTACCCGGTCGAGCAGGCCATCGGCGGCGGTCAGCAGGTCGGCGTCGTCGGCGGTGAAATCGCCTGGCGTCGGGACGATCCCGTCGAGATTCTTGGTCACCATCGACAGCGATCGTTGTGCCAGGTTGCCTAATTCATTGGCCAGATCGGCGTTGGTCCGGGCGATGATCGCCTCTTCGCTGTAGCTGCCGTCCTGGCCAAACGGCACTTCGCGCAGGAAGAAGTAACGCACTTGGTCGACGCCGAACTCGTCGACCAGCGCGACGGGATCGATCACGTTGCCCACCGACTTGCTCATCTTCTCGCCGCTGTTGAGAATGAAGCCGTGCGCGAAAACCCTTCTCGGGAGCTCAATTCCGGCGGACATCAGAAATGCCGGCCAGAAAACGGCGTGGAACCTGATGATGTCCTTGCCGACCATGTGCACGTCGGCCGGCCAATAGCGGCGAAACAAGTCGGAGTCCGTGTCTGGGTAGCCGACGCCGGTCAGGTAGTTGGTCAGCGCGTCGACCCAGACGTACATGACGTGGTCGGGGTGGTCCGGAACGGGCACGCCCCAGTCGAACGACGTGCGCGATATCGACAGGTCGTTGAGCCCGCCGGAGACGAAGCTGACCACTTCGTTGCGCCGCACCTGGGGTCCGATGAAGTCCGGATTAGCCTCGTAGTGCGCCAGTAGCTTGTCGCGGTACGCCGACAGCCGGAAGAAGTAGGTCTGCTCTTCGGTCCAGGTGACCGGGGTGCCGGTTTCCACGGCGATGCGAGTGCCGGTGGCGTCGAGAGTCGTTTCGTCTTCGGTGAAGTAACGCTCGTCGCGCACCGAATACCAGCCGGCGTAGCTGTCCAGGTAGATGTCGCCGGCATCGGCCATCCGCCGCCAGATGGCCTTCGATGCCTCGTGGTGATCGGCATCGGTGGTGCGGATGAACCGGTCGAACGAGATATTGAGCTTATCCTGCAGCCGCTGGTAAATGTCCGAGTTCCGCTTGGCCAGCTGCGCGGGCGAAATCCCTTCGACGGCAGCCGCCTGCGCCATCTTCAGCCCGTGCTCATCGGTTCCGGTCAGGAACCACACGTCGAAGCCGTCGAGCCGCTTGAAGCGGGCGATGGCGTCGGTGGCGATGTACTCGTAGGCGTGCCCGATGTGCGGGTCGCCGTTCGGGTACGTGATCGCCGTGGTGATGTAGTAGGGCGTCATCGCCTCTCACCCTATTGTGTGCGCGTGGGTTCCAAACGTCCGCCGCCGCCGGCCCCCGAGCCGTTGCGCCCGCTGATCGACGCGCACACCCACCTCGACGCGTGCGGCGCACAGGACGCTGACGACGTGCGCGCGATCGTCGACCGCGCGGCGGCGGTCGGCGTGGTCGCGGTGGTCACCATTGCCGACGACCTGGCCTCGGCGCGCTGGGTGACCCGGGCCGCCGACTGGGATCCGCGGGTCTACGCCGCGGTCGCGCTGCACCCGACCCGCGCCGCCGCGCTCACCGATACGGCCCGCGCCGAGATCGAACGGTTGGTCGCCCACCCGCGCGTGGTGGCGGTCGGTGAGACCGGCATGGATCTGTACTGGCCGGGCCGGCTGGAGGGCTGCGCGGAGCCGGCGGTGCAGCGGGAGGCCTTCGCGTGGCATATCGACCTGGCCAAGCGGACCGGCAAACCGCTGATGATCCACAACCGGGAGGCCGACGCCGAGGTTCTCGATGTGCTGCGTGCCGAGGGAGCGCCTGACACGGTGATCTTTCACTGCTTCTCCTCGGGCCCCGACATGGCCCGCGCCTGCGTCGACGCCGGGTGGCTGGTCAGCCTGTCCGGGACGGTGAGTTTCCGCAACGCCCGTGAACTGCGGGAAGCCGTCCCGCTGATCCCCGAGGCGCAGCTGCTGGTGGAAACCGATGCGCCGTTCCTGACACCGCATCCGTACCGGGGCGCGCCGAACGAGCCATACTGCCTGCCCTACACTGTGCGGGCGCTGGCCGAGCTCGTCGATCGGCCGGCCGACGAACTGGCCGAGGTCACCACCGGCAATGCCCGCGGGGCCTACGGATTAGCCGTGAGGGGTTAAGAGTCCGTTAATCGGGTTGCCCCGGAGTTGCCCTATCTAGGCCGGTTCGTTACCGTCTTGTGATCGAACGGTGAGGCCCCGGGTGGGCCTTTTGCTTTGTTGACGAACTGTTGCTGAAGTGGTTGCTGAGGTCGGGGATACACGCGCGTTGAACAACGTACTTACGAAGCTGCATCAGGCTCCCTCACCGGCTCTGCGGCTCCTTGTCGCGGGTCTATTGCTGGTCTTGGCCTTCGCCGGTGGCTATGCGGTCGCCGACTACAAAACGGTGACGCTGAGCGTCGATGGAACCGCTATGACCGTGACGACCATGAAGTCGCGGGTGATCGACATCATCAGGGAGAACGGGTTCAACGTCAGCGAGCGTGACGACCTTTATCCCGGCGCCGGCGAGCGAGTCCGCAACGCCGAAGACATCGTGCTGCGGCGCAGCCGACCGCTACAGATCTCGCTGGACGGCCAGAACGCCAAGCAGGTGTGGACGACCGCGTCCACGGTCGACGAGGCGCTGGCCCAGCTGGCGATGACCGACACGGCTCCGGCCGCGGCCTCGCGAGGCAGCCGCGTTCCGCTGGCCGGCATGGCGCTGCCGGTCGTCAGCGCCAAGACGGTCGAACTCGACGACGCCGGTGCGGTGCGCAACGTGCACCTGGCCGCGGCCAGGGTCGGCGAGCTGCTGGCAGCCATCGGGGCGCCGCTGCTGCAAAGCGACCAGGTCACTCCTGGCTCCGCGGCGCCGGTGATCGACGGCATGCACATCCAGGTGACACGTAACCGCATCGAGAAGATCACCGAGCGGGTGCCGCTGGTTCCGCCCAAGCGGCGGATCGAGGACCCGGAGATGAACAAGGACCGTGAGATCGTCCAGGACCCGGGCAGCCCGGGGACCCAGGACGTGACCTTCTCGGTGTCCAAGGTCAACGGTGTGGAAACCGGCCGGCTGCCGGTTGCCAGTCACGTGATCACCCCAGCGCGTGAGGCGGTGGTGCGGGTCGGAACCAAACCGGGCACCGACGTCCCTGAGGTCACCAACGGCGGGGTATGGGATGCCATTTCGCGCTGCGAGGCCGGCGGAAACTGGGCGATCAACAGCGGAAACGGCTACTACGGCGGCGTGCAGTTCGACCAGGGCACCTGGGAGCGCAACGGTGGTTTGCGGTTCGCCCCCCGCGCCGACCTGGCGACCCGCGAAGAGCAGATCGCCGTTGCCCAGGTGACGCAGGCCCGCCAGGGTTGGGGAGCATGGCCGGTGTGCAGCGGAAGAGCGGGTGCGCGCTGACCATCCGGTTGCTCGGGCGCACCGAGATCCGCAGGCTGGCCAAAGAACTCGAGTTCCGGCCCCGCAAATCGTTGGGACAGAACTTCGTTCACGACGCCAACACCGTGCGCCGCGTGGTGTCGTCCTCTGGAGTCAACCGGCAGGATCACGTCCTTGAGGTCGGCCCTGGTCTGGGATCGCTCACGCTGGCGCTGCTGGACCGCGGGGCCACGGTCAGCGCCGTCGAGATCGACCCAGTGCTGGCCGGCAGGCTGCCGAAGACCATTGCCCAGCATTCGCACAGCGAAGTCCACCGGCTGACCGTGCTGAACCGCGATGTGCTGTCGATCGGGCCCGCCGATCTCGCTGCCGAGCCGACAGCGGTGGTGGCGAATCTGCCCTACAACGTCGCCGTTCCGGCGCTGCTGCATCTGCTCGCCGAATTCCCGTCGCTGCGCACCGTGATGGTGATGGTGCAGGCCGAGGTCGCCGAACGGCTGGCGGCCGAACCGGGCGGCAAGGAGTACGGCATCCCCAGCGTCAAGGTCCGCTTCTACGGGCAGATCCGCCGCCACGGCATGGTGTCGCCGACCGTCTTCTGGCCCATTCCGCGCGTGTATTCCGGGCTGGTGCGCATCGACCGGCATACAAACCCGCCCTGGCCGACCGACAAGGCATTCCGTCAAAACGTGTTCAAACTTGTTGATATCGCATTTGCCCAGCGGCGCAAGACATCTCGCAATGCATTCGTCGAGTGGGCGGGTTCGGGCAACGAATCGGCGAGCCGGTTGCTCGCCGCCAGCATCGACCCCGCGCGCCGGGGTGAGACGCTGACCATCGACGAATTCGTGCGGCTGTATCAGCGCTCGGGTGAAGCCGGCGGCGACGGAGATACCGGGCGCCGGGGGCTTTCGCAACGGCACGCCTCGGCGAGCTGACGGGCCACGGGTAGGGGTTTGCCGGGCGCGGGCGATAAAGTCTCGTGCGATGCCGATGGACCCAAACACAGCTGCTCAGTGGGTGCCCACTGGGTCGGTTACCGTTCGGGCGCCCGGCAAAATCAACCTCTACCTGGCGGTCGGCGACCGGCGCGATAACGGTTATCACGACCTGACCACGGTGTTTCACGCTGTCTCGCTGGTCGACGAGATCACCGTCCGCAACGCCGATGTGCTCTCGCTCGAGATCAGCGGGGAGGGTGCCGACCAGTTACCCCTGGACGAGCGAAATCTGGCGTGGCAGGCCGCCGAACTGATGGCTGATCACGTGGGCCGGGCGCCCGACGTCTCGATCGCCATCGACAAATCCATCCCGGTGGCCGGCGGGATGGGGGGCGGCAGCGCAGACGCGGCGGCGGTGCTGGTCGCAATCAACTCGCTGTGGGAACTCGGGGTGCCGCGCCGCGATCTGCACATGCTTGCCGCGAAGCTCGGCAGCGATGTGCCGTTCGCCCTGCACGGGGGTACCGCATTGGGCACCGGTCGCGGCGAGGAGCTGGCGACAGTGCTGGCCCGGAACATCTTTCATTGGGTGCTGGCGTTTGCCGAGGGCGGCTTGTCCACCCCGGCGGTGTTCAGCGAGCTGGACCGGCTCAGAGACGTCGGGACGCCGCCAAGGCTCGACGAAGCCGGTCCGGTCCTGGCGGCGCTGGCGGCCGGCGACCCGGAGCAGCTGGCGCCGCTGCTGGGTAACGAGCTGCAGGCGGCCGCGCTGAGCATGGATCCGGGCCTGCGCCGCGTCCTGCGCGCCGGCGTCGAGGCGGGCGCGCTGGCCGGCATCGTGTCGGGCTCCGGACCGACCTGTACCTTCCTGTGCCGGTCGGCTCCCGCTGCGGTGGACGTCGGCACCGAGCTCTCCGGGGCCGGTGTCTGCCGGACTGTGCGCGTTGCCAGCGGGCCTGTGCACGGCGCGCGGGTGGTGCCTGCACCCGCCACGGGCATGTGAGATAGAACCGATTTCACCCGTGAGTTTGGCAGTTACTTAAGAGGAGCTTAAGATGTTCGACGGTGACAAATACCGGTCAAGACACGCGCCTAATTACTGCGCCCGCCAATCATGCCGGCGGGCGTTGCTTGAACCCGGTCGGCCGCCGTGTCCTCACCGCAACCGCAACGTTGCGTGAGGTAACCGCTTCATCACCGATTCGAGACGAAATCGCTGCCCAATTGTGCGCGTGCGGGTGCACCAAAGTGTGGTTGAGCAGGCGCAGCATTAAATGCTGGGCGTCGGCGCCGGAACCAAGGAGGCTAACGTGAGCAGGTTTACCGAGAACATGTTCCGCAACGCTCACGAGAGCGCCAAGGGCATGGTGACCGGCGAACCACACCAGCCGGTCCGGCACACCTGGCTAGAGGTCCACCAGCGTGCCCGCCGAGTGGCCGGCGGCCTGGCGGCGGCCGGCATCGGCCACGGTGACGCGGTCGGAGTCTTAGCCGGCGCGCCGGTGGAAATCGCGCCGACGGTGCAGGGGCTGTGGATGCGCGGCGCCAGCCTGACCATGCTGCATCAGCCCACACCGCGCACCGACCTGGAGCTGTGGGCAAAGGACACCACCACCGTCGTCGACATGATCGAAGCGAAGGCGGTGATCGTCTCCGATCCGTTCATGGCGGCCGTGCCGGTGCTCGAGCAACGGGGCTTGAAAGTGCTGACCGTCGAGCAGCTGCTGGCGTCCGACCCGATCGACCCCATCGACACCGATGAGGACGACCTGGCGCTGATGCAGCTGACGTCCGGTTCCACCGGTTCTCCGAAGGCGGTGCACATCACCCACCGCAACATCTACTCCAACGCCGAGGCGATGTTCATCGGCGCCAAGATGGATCCCAGCGGCAACGACGTGATGCTCAGCTGGCTGCCGTGCTTCCACGACATGGGCATGGTCGGCTTCTTGACCGTGCCGATGTACTTCGGCGTCGAGCTGGTCAAGGTCACCCCGATGGACTTCCTGCGCGACACGCTGCTGTGGGCCAAGCTGATCGACAAATACGGGGGCACCATGACGGCCGCCCCCAACTTCGCCTACGCGCTGTTCGCCAAGCGACTGCGCAACCAGGCCGCCCCTGGTCAATTCGACCTGTCGACGCTGCGCTTTGCGCTGTCGGGTGCCGAACCGGTGGACCCCGCCGACGTCGAGGATCTGATCGACGCCGGCAAGCCGTTCGGGCTGCGGCCCGAGGCCGTGATGCCCGCGTACGGCATGGCCGAAACCACCCTGGCGGTGTCGTTCTCCGAACTCGGCGACGGCCTGGTAGTCGACGAGGTGGACGCCGATCTGTTAGCTGCACTGCGCCGGGCGGTGCCGGCCACCAAGGGCAACACCCGCCGGTTGGCGTCGTTGGGGCCGTTGCTGACGGGCATCGAGGCGCGCATCGTCGACGACGACGGCGCCGTGCTACCGACCCGCGGCGTCGGCGTGATCGAGTTACGTGGTGAACCGGTGACCCCGGGTTACACCACGATGGGTGGCTTCATTCCGGCGCAAGACGAGCACGGCTGGTACGACACCGGTGACCTCGGCTACCTGATGGAGAACGGTCACATCGTCGTGTGTGGTCGGGTCAAGGACGTCATCATCATGGCCGGCCGCAACATCTACCCGACCGACATCGAGCGTGCCGCATGCCGGGTCGCGGGCGTCCGCCCGGGCTGCGCGGTGGCCGTGCGGCTTGACGCCGGGCATGCCCGGGAGACCTTCGCCGTCGCGGTCGAGTCCAACGCTTTCCAGGATCCCGCCGAAGTGCGTCGCATCGAGCATCAGGTCGCACACGAGGTTGTCAGCGAGGTCGACCTGCGGCCCCGCAACGTCGTGGTGCTCGGTCCCGGGACCATCCCGAAGACTCCGTCGGGCAAGCTGCGACGGGCCAACTCCGTCACCCTGGTCACCTAGCACGACGAGCGGACGCCGAATTACCAGGCGTGGACTCGGTTTTGGGCCGGCTCCAGCCCCAACTCGATGAGTAGCTCGGTGGCGTCGGCCGCCTGCTCGCACAGCGTCGGCACTTCGGGGCGTTCGGCGGCAGTGAAGTTCTCCAGCACGAAAGCCGCCGGATCCTTCCGTCCCGGTGGCCGGCCGATACCGATCCGCACCCGCTGAAAGTCCTTGGTTCCCAACGCGGAAGCGATCGAGCGCAGCCCGTTGTGACCGCCCTCGCCGCCGCCGATTTTCAGCCGGATCTGACCGAAGTCGATGTCCAGGTCGTCGTGGATGACCAGTATGTCGGCCGCCGGCACCGAATAAAACTTGGCCAGTGGGCCCACTTGGCGGCCGGCCTCGTTCATGTAGCAGCGCGGCTTGGCCAGCACCACTGAACGCCCACCGAGGCGGCCGGTGACAATCTCCGCGCCGGAACGCTTGTGCGCCTTGAACGTTGAACCCAGCCGGGCGGCGAGCCGGTCGGCGACCATGAACCCCAGATTGTGCCGGGTCTGGGCGTAGTTTGGCCCCGGGTTGCCCAGGCCGACCACCAGTAGCGGGCCGGCCATGAATTATTCGGATTCGGGCTCGGACTCGGACGCCTCGGCCTCTTCGGCGGCCTCCTCGGCCGGCTCTTCGGCCTCGGCCACCTCGCCGGCGCCCTCGGCTTCGAGCTCCTCGGCGGTCGGCGCGATCACCACGTTGACGACCAGCTGATCAGGATCGGAGATCAGGGTGACGCCCGGCGGCAGCGTGATCTGGCCCGCGGTGAACTGGGTACCGGGTTCGGCGCCCGCGACCGACACGACCAGCTCCTGGGGAATCGACAGCGGCTCGGCCTCGATCTCGACGGTGTTGGCCTCCTGGGTGACCAACGTGCCGTTTGCGGCGTCGCCCTGGACGTCGATGCCGACCTCAACGACCACCTTCTCGCCGCGACGCACGACCAGCAGATCGGCGTGCTGGATGGTGCGGCGGATCGGGTGGATCGCCAGCGCCTTGGTCAATGCCAGCTGCTCTTTGCCGTCGATCTGGAGGGTCAGCACCGCGTTGGTCCCGGAGTGCCGCAGCACCGCGGCGAAGTCGTGTCCGGGCAGTTCCAGATGCTGCGGGTCGGCCCCGTGACCGTAGAGGACGGCGGGAATCTTGCCGTCGCGGCGCGCCCGCCGCGACGCGCCTTTGCCGGTTTGGGTCCGCACTGAGGCGGTGAGCTCGTTCGCAGACTTAGCCATGGTGTCGCTCCTGTGTCAGTTTTCCTGGCACGGCGAGAATCGCGACAACCGCTGAGTTGGTCGGTATCGGTCCCCGTCGATCACGGTGGTATGCGGTGTTCGCCGCAGGCCACCCTCGCCGTGACGCCCGGTCAGGTTAGCGCATCAGCACCTCAGAGCGGAAATTTAGTCTCCGTAAGCCGTTCGGACAGCTCCCACAGAGCGCTGCCGGTTCCGGTGCGTTTGGCCAGCGGGCTGCGCCCGACCGGCCGGCTGCGTCCGGCCATGCCGAAGCTGGGGCCGATGAAGCTGTCGCCCGGCAGGTCCTGCGAGGCGGCATACAGCGTTTGCCGGGCGCCGAAGTCGGCGTCGGTGGCCAGCACGCGGGTGGCAACCGACATCACCGCGTCGCCGAACTTGCGCCCGGTCCGCCCTTGCAGGTTGGTGTGCGAGTAACCGGGGTGGGCGGCCAGCGCGCGCAGCGGCGAGCCGACCGACTTCAGGCGCCGCTGCAGCTCGCTGGTGAACAGCAGGTTGGCCAGCTTGGACTGGCCGTAGGCCACCCACGCCGAGTAGGGCCGCGAGGTCCAGTTCAGGTCCCGGAGCGAGATGTAACCCATCCAGTGCATCAACGAGGAGACGGTCACCACCCGGTCGGTGAGCTTGGGCAACAGCAGGTTGGTCAGCGCGAAATGACCGAGATGGTTGGTGCCGATCTGCGACTCGAAGCCGTCGGTGGTCACCGAATGCGGGACGGCCATCACGCCGGCATTGTTGACCAGGACGTCGACGGCGTCCACCCCGTCGGCGAACTGCCGCACCGAGGCCAGATCCTGCAGGTGAAGTCGCCGCACCTCGACGTCTCCGGTCATGTCCCGGGCGGCGGCTTCGCCCTTTCCGGTGTTGCGTACGGCGAGGATGACCTGAGCGCCGACGCGGGCCAGCTCGCGGGCCGTCACCGCACCGAGGCCGCTGTTGGCGCCGGTCACGATGACGGTACGTCCGGCGAATGAAGGCAAGTCTGCGGCGGTCCACGACGTCATGGCAAACACACTAGTGCCGCGCGCCGCCGGCTACTTGGGTGCGACGGTGAATCCGTGGATGATCGCCTGGATGGCATCCGCATCGGGCACGGCCTGTACGGCAAGGCTGGTGACAGCGAGCTGGACCAGGTAGCGCTGATGGGCGGGCGCCGATCCGGTTGGGATGACGATCCGGTTGTAGGTATGCAGCCGTTGGCCGCCCAGGTCGTAGCTGCCTTCGATCATCGACGACGGAAAGCCGTGAAAGTCGGCGGCGGACTGGTCGAGCAGTTTGAAGTTGTCCGCGAGCGTCGCGTCGGCGTTGCCGTGCTTGACCAACTCGGCGGCGTCGAAGTCTCCACTCAGTTTGAAGACCATCAGCATGGCGGTCGGAAAATTGTCACCCTTGGCGATGGCCTCGGTGGTGGGCGCGATGTTCGGCTTGTCCGCTTTCTGCCAGCCCGGGGGTGTCGGAATCGACACGGTCAGGTCGGTCAGCTTGTCCGGCGCCACCGGCTCACCGTTTATCCCGTTGTCTTTCAGGTACTGCGCAAACGGTACAGGTGCTTCCGTCGTCGTCGTCGGAGTCGCGGTCGTGGTCGTCGTCCAGATCGACTGGTAATCGGGAGTTTTCGGTCCACAGCCGACCGGCACAACGGTCAGAGCCAGGACCGCGAGCGCGGCTTTGCACAACCCGGCTCTCACAGGATCTCGCGAACCCTGTCCAATGGACGAGCCAGCCGCGTGCCTTTCGGTGTGACGACAAACGGCCGTTCGATGAGGATGGGATGTTCGGCCATAGCGTCGAGCAATTGGTCGTCGCTCGCATCGGCCAGATTCAGCTCGGTGTATAGCGATTCGCGTTTGCGGACCGCGCTGCGCACCTCGATCCCGGCGTCGCGGATCATCCTCAGCAACTCGTCACGAGACGGCGGTGTCTTGAGATACTGCACAATGTTGGGCTCAACACCGCTGTCGCGCAACAACTCGAGGGTTTTACGCGAAGTCGTGCACTTGGGGTTGTGGTAGATGACGATGTCGCGGGCACGCGAAGCCATCTAGGCGTCCCCGTCGAATAGTCCTGTGACCGAGCCGTTTTCGAATACCGCGCGGATCGTGCTGGCCAGCAACGGAGCGATCGACAACACCGTGAGTTGCGGGAACCGCTTTTCCTCACCGATCGGCAGCGTGTTGGTGACGATCACCTCCCGGGCGCCGCAGGCGGCCAGCCGCTCGGCGGCCGGGTCGGACAGCACCCCGTGGGTGGCCGCGATGACCACGTCGCTGGCGCCGTCTTCGCGCAGCAGCTTCACCGCGCCGGCGATGGTGCCGCCGGTGTCGATCATGTCGTCGATCAGCACACAGGTTCGCCCGGCGACCTCGCCGACGACGCGGTTGGCGACCACCTGGTTGGGCACCCGCGGATCGCGGGTTTTGTGGATGAACGCCAGCGGAACGCCGCCCAGCGCGTCGGCCCATTTCTCGGCGATGCGCACCCGGCCCGAGTCGGGGGAGACGACGACCATGTTGCCGTCGGGGTAGTTGTCCGCGATGTAGCCGGTCAGCAGGTTCTGCCCGCGCATGTGGTCGACGGGCCCGTCGAAGAAGCCCTGGATCTGGTCGGTGTGCAGGTCGACGGTGACGATCCGGTCGGCTCCGGCTGTCTTGAGCAGGTCGGCGACCAGCCGCGCCGAGATCGGTTCGCGGCCGCGGTGCTTCTTGTCTTGGCGGGCGTAGGGATAGAACGGCATGACGGCGGTGATCCGCTTGGCGCTGCCCCGCTTGAGCGCATCGATCATGATCAGTGCTTCCATCAGCCAGTTGTTCACCGGGTCGGGGCAGGACTGCAGGACGAACGCGTCACAGCCACGCACCGACTCGTGGAAGCGCACGAAGATCTCGCCGTTGGCGAAGTCGCGCGCGGTCTGGGCGGTGACGTGGACGTCGAGCTCCTTGGCCACCTGTTCGGCCAGCTCGGGGTGCGAGCGGCCGGCGAACAGCATCAGATTCTTGCGGTTATCGGTCCAGTCGTAGCTCATCTGTCGCCCTCGCCGATTCGGATCGGATGGTTACCCAATTGATTGCCTGTGAATGATGCGCCTCTGTATGGCTCGCCACTGAATAATAGGTAGCGAATCGCCGCTGCGCTGCTCCCGTGCCGTCATGTTGTCTCCGTC
>NZ_DATFZD010000371.1:0-3741 GCF_035314665.1 Mycobacterium sp.
GGCAGATGTGGTTGGCGCCCGTTTTGGCTGAAAGCGGCAGGCCACGCTATTGTGGACGCCGATCCACCGAAGACCGTCGGTCACCGAGAAATCGGTTGAAGGTCCGGGAATTCCCGGCGGCCCACGCAGGAGGACGAGGCACACCGTCGTCGGCCGCACGCCGACGCACTGTTTACGCCCCGACCGCTTCCTGCGTCGGGGCGTTCGTCATTTCCGGGCCGTGACCCCCAAGGAGGTATGCATGGCCCACGCTGACAAAGCCACCGCCGTTGCAGACATCGCCGAGCAGTTCAGGGCCTCGACTGCCACCGTGATCACCGAGTATCGCGGGCTGTCCGTGGCCAATCTGGCCGAGCTGCGCCGGTCGCTGTCCGGCTCGGCGACCTACTCGGTCGCCAAGAACACGCTGATCAAGCGGGCCGCCTCGGAGGCGGGCGTGGAGGGGCTCGACGAGCTGTTCGTCGGACCCACCGCGATCGCATTCGTCAGCGGCGAGGCGGTCGATGCCGCCAAGGCCATCAAGACCTTCGCCAAGGAGCACAAGGCGCTGGTCATCAAGGGTGGCTACATGGACGGCCGCGCGCTGAGCGTCGCCGAAGTCGAGCGGATCGCCGACCTGGAGTCGCGCGAGGTGCTGCTCGCCAAGCTGGCCGGTGCGATGAAGGCCAACCTCTCGAAGGCGGCCGGGCTGTTCAACGCGCCGGCCTCCCAGGTGGCCAGGCTCGTTGCCGCGCTGCAGGAGAAGAAGGCCGCAGAAGAGCCTGCGGCTCCGACAGCAGAGGCGCCCGCCGCCGAGGCTCCGGCAGCAGAGACCGAGACGGCCGAAGCACCAGCGGCGGAGGCCCCCACCGCTGAGGCCCCCACCGAAACCACCGAATAACCCCAAACCCCCACCAAGGAAGGACCCACACCATGTCCAAGCTGTCCACCGACGAACTGCTCGACGCGTTCAAGGAACTGACCCTGCTGGAGCTCTCGGAGTTCGTGAAGAAGTTCGAGGAGACCTTCGAGGTCACCGCGGCCGCTCCGGTCGCCGTCGCCGCTGCCGCTCCTGGCGGCGCCGCTCCGGCCGCCGAGGCAGCCGAGGAGCAGTCCGAGTTCGACGTGATCCTCGAGGCCGCCGGCGACAAGAAGATCGGCGTCATCAAGGTTGTCCGTGAGATCGTCTCGGGTCTGGGCCTGAAAGAGGCCAAGGACCTGGTCGACGGCGCACCCAAGCCGGTCCTGGAGAAGGCTCCCAAGGAGGCTGCCGAGGAGGCCAAGACCAAGCTCGAGGCCGCCGGCGCCACCGTCACCGTCAAGTAGTCGACTCAGCGAAAACCCCGGAGCCGCACAGGCTCCGGGGTTTCGTGTACTCAGCGCGGCTGCACGGCCAAGCGCTGTGACTCGCGCACACGCTCGGGCGAATCACCTAGCGAAACAAGAAGATTCGTCGTCAACGCACTGAGTACCGGCCCGACGGCGCTGCCCTGCGCGCCGTAATAGCCCGCGAGTTCGAGCATCACGAAGCCATGGATCGACGCCCAGAACTGAGCGGCGACAGCCACCACGGTGGCGTCGTCGGAAGCTGAGCCGGCGGCTATCCGCCCCGCCAGCATGCAGCGGTGCACACCCCGCACGACATGCGCGAAACTGGGATAGTGGTCGTTGATTTCGGCCACGGACAGCGTCACAACATCGTGTGCCGGCGCGTTGATGCCGTGCGCGCTGGTGCTGCCGAACATCAGCCGGTACATGTGCGGACGCTCGATCGCGTAGCGCCGGTAGGCAATCCCGGTGGCCATCAGATCCGCGACCGGGTCCGACGTCGGCGCCATCGTCATCGCGGCGTCGAACTGGCGCAACCCCTCCTCGGCGACCGCCGCGATCAACGCGGGCATGCCGCCGAAATGCGTGTACACCGCCATCGTCGACGTTCCGGCGGCGCTGGCGATCTTGCGTGTCTGCAGCGCGTCGGGGCCCTCCTCGTTGAGGATGGCCACGGCAGCGTGCAGCAACTCGGCACGCACGTTGCGCTCGGTCTGCGAATTCGCCGGACTCATCGCTGACATCTTGACACAGGGCCCCTGCGGTCTGTATAACAATGAAATATCAATGTTATAGGAGCTAGGAGGCCGACGTGCCCAGCACAGCCACCGCCACACCGGCGAACCCGTATCTCGATGACTTCCTGGCGCCGGTGAGCGCCGAGGTGACCGCGACCGACCTGGCGGTCACCGGACACATCCCCGAATTCCTCGACGGGCGATACCTGCGTAACGGGCCCAACCCCGCCGCCGAGGTCGACCCCGCCACCTATCACTGGTTCACCGGCGATGGCATGGTGCACGGGGTATCGCTGCAGGGCGGCAAGGCCGGCTGGTATCGCAACCGGTGGGTCCGCGGCCCGGCGACGTGCGCAGCCCTGCGCGAGCCCGCACCCGCGGTGCGCAACCTGCGGGCCGGCATGCCCGCCATCGGGGCCAACACCAACGTGCTCTCGCACGGCGGGCGGACCCTGGCCCTCATCGAGGCCGGGGTTGCCAATTACGAACTCACCGACGATCTCGACACCGTCGGCCCGTGTGATTTCGATGGCACCCTGCCAGGCGGCTATACCGCTCACCCGCACCGTGATCCGAAAACCGGCGAACTGCACGCGGTGTCCTACTCGTTCGCCCGTGGTCGAACGGTGCAGTACTCGGTCATCGACACCGATGGTCACGCTCGTCGCACGGTCGACATCGAGGTGGCCGGGTCGCCGATGATGCACGACTTCTCGCTCACCGATAAGTACGTGGTGCTCTACGACCTGCCGGTGACATTCGACCCGGTGCAGGTGATGCCCGCGTCCGTGCCGCGCTGGCTTCAACTGCCCGCCCGGCTGGCAATCCAGTCGTTGATCGGACGAGTTCGAATCCCGGGCCCCATCGCCGCGATGGCCAGCCGTGGCCAGCGTGTCGCGGAAGGACTCCCATACGCGTGGAATCCCAACTACCCGGCGCGCATCGGCGTGATGCCGCGGGAGGGGAGCAACAGCGATGTGCGGTGGTTCGAGATTGAGCCTTGCTACCTCTACCACCCGCTCAACGCCTACTCCGAAATTCGGGGTGGCAGCGAGGTGCTCGTCCTCGACGTGGTGCGCTACCAGCGGATGTTCGACCGCGACCGGCGCGGGCCCGGCGAGAGCACGCCAACGTTGGACCGGTGGACGATCAACCTGGCCACCGGTGCGGTGAACAGCGAATGCCGCGACGACCGGGCGCAGGAATTCCCCCGGATCAACGAGACCTTGCTGGGCGGCCGGCATCGCTTCGGCTACACCGTGGGCCTCGAGGGCGGGTTCCTCGACTCAGGCAGAACTCAAATGTCGACATCGCTGTACAAGCACGACTATGCGACCGGATCGCGCACGGTTGCCCCGCTCGACCCCGAGCTGCTGGTCGGCGAAATGTCCTTCGTGCCGCGTCCCACGACCAGCGAGCACGACGCTGCCGAGGATGACGGCGTGCTGATCGGTTACGGCTACCACCGCGGCCGCGACGAGGGTCAGTTGGTGCTGCTCGACGCGCAAACCTGCGAATCGGTGGCCACCGTCCACTTGCCGCAGCGAGTGCCGATGGGCTTTCATGGCAACTGGTCGCCGCGGGCGTGACGGAATCACTGATCATGATTTTCCGGCGATAGCCGCACATCGCATCTCCTTCACCACCGGTGCGCTACAGTGACTCATGCCACAAGCTGGGCTTGGGCAGCGGTGAG
>NZ_DATFZD010000372.1:0-9455 GCF_035314665.1 Mycobacterium sp.
TGACGACCGGATCAACGCCTACATTTCGGTGGGCAATTATCGGGCGGCCACGCAGGTCGCGCTGGGCAACGGCGACAACGACTCCACCCCCGCGTTCGACAAACTCGACCGCGCCCTGGGCAAGGCGATGGAGCAGAGTCGCAACGAACTGCGCGACGACATCCTCAACGCACGCCGCGGCCTGGCCGGCGCGACGGTCGGCGGTGTGGTGCTCAGCCTCGGCGCGGCCGTCGCTGTCGCACTTGGGTTGTGGCCCCGGCTGAGCGAGTACCGATGACCAGACATCCGCTCCGCATCGTGTGCGCCCTGGCGGCGGCGTTGGTGCTGGCCGGGTGTAGCGAATCGGCTGCGATGGTCGTGAACCCGGTGCCGACGCTGCCGCCGCCCACACCGGCCGGTATGGAGGAGATGCCGCCCCAGCCGCCACTGCCGCCGGACAAGTCCGCCGACAGCTGTAACCCCACCGCCAGCCTGCGCCCGTTCGACAACCCGGCCGACGCCGACGCCGCGGTGGCCAGCATCCGTGCTCGCGGCCGACTGATCGTCGGCCTGGACATCGGCAGCAACCTGTTCAGCTTCCGTGACCCGATCACCGGCGAGATCACCGGCTTCGACGTCGACATCGCCGGCGAGGTGGCACGCGATATCTTCGGCAACCCGTCGCAAGTCGAGTACCGGATCCTGTCGTCTGACGAGCGGATCACCGCGCTGGAGAAGTCGGAGGTCGACATCGTCACCAAGACGATGACCATCACCTGCGAGCGGCGCAAGCAGGTGAACTTCTCCACCGTTTACCTCGACGCCTACCAGCGCATCCTGGCGTCGCGCGACTCCCCGATCACCAAGCCCTCCGATCTTTCCGGCAAGCGGGTCTGCGTGGCCAGGGGCACGACATCCCTGCAGCGGATCCGGGAGATCGCGCCGCCGCCGATCGTGGTGGAGGTGGTGAACTGGGCCGACTGTCTGGTGACGCTGCAGCAGCGGCAAGTCGACGCGATCAGCACCGACGACTCCATCCTGGCCGGACTGGTTTCCCAGGACCCCTACCTGCACCTCGTCGGGCCCAACATGGGTACTCAGCCGTACGGCATCGGGATCAAGCTGGATGACACCGGGCTGGTACGGTTCGTCAACGGCACGCTGGAACGTATCCGCCGCGACGGCACCTGGAATGCCCTGTACCGCAAGTGGTTAACGGTGCTCGGTCCGGCGCCGGCTGCGCCGAGCCCAAGGTATGTGGACTGATGGCCGAGCAACCGGCGGATCAGGAACGCCAAGACGTGGACGACGGCTCGCAGGATAGCGACCTCGGCCCGGGCACCCAGCCCGCCGACGCGACGGTGGATTCGTCCTCGCAGGGGCGGCCGGTGACCACGCAAGCGGTCTTCCGCCCCTTCGACGACGACTCCGAAGCCACGCCGGTGCACGCCGTGGACACCGAGCCGCAAGAACGTGCGAAGCCGACGAAGCGGGCATCGGTCCGGCGGCTGGGCGGCGGCCTGGTCGAGATTCCGCGGGTGCCCGACATCGACCCGCTCGAAGCATTGATGCCCAATCCGGTTGTGCCGGAGTCCAAACGGTTCTGCTGGAACTGTGGGCGACCCGTCGGCCGATCCAGCGTAGAGGCCAAGGCACAGTCGGAGGGCTGGTGCCCCTACTGCGGAAGCCCGTATTCGTTTCTGCCGCAACTGAATCCGGGCGACGTCGTTGCCGGTCAGTACGAAATCCGGGGCTGCATTGCGCACGGCGGGCTGGGCTGGGTGTACCTGGCGCTGGACCGCAACGTCAACGATCGTCCGGTGGTGCTGAAGGGTTTGGTGCATTCCGGCGACGCGGAGGCCCAGGCGATCGCCATGGCCGAGCGACGATTCCTCGCCGAGGTCGTGCACCCGTCGATCGTGCAGATCTTCAACTTCGTCGAGCACACCGACCGGCACGGGGAACCCGTCGGCTACATCGTGATGGAGTACGTCGGTGGGCAATCGCTCAAACGTCGCAAAGGCGACCGGCTGCCCGTCGCCGAAGCCATCGCCTACGTGTTGGAAATCCTTCCTGCACTGAGCTATTTGCATTCGATCGGCTTGGTGTACAACGACCTCAAGCCGGAAAACATCATGCTGACCGAGGAACAGCTCAAGCTGATCGACCTGGGGGCGGTGTCGCGGCTCAACTCGTTCGGCTATCTTTACGGCACACCGGGTTACCAGGCTCCCGAGATCGTGCGGACCGGCCCGACGGTGGCCAGCGACATCTACACGGTCGGGCGCACCCTCGCGGCTCTGACGCTGAAGCTGCGCACCCGCGGCGGGCGGTACGTCGACGGGCTACCCGAAGACGACCCGGTGCTCAGCAAGTACGACTCGTTCGCCCGGTTACTGCGTCGCGCAATCGATCCCGATCCACGGCGGCGATTCACCAGCTCCGAGGAGATGTCCGGGCAGCTGTCCGGTGTGCTGCGCGAGGTGGTCGCTCAGGACACCGGCGTGCGGCGGCCGGGCCTGTCGTCGATCTTCAGCCGCAGCCGCTCCACGTTCGGGGAGGACCTGTTGGTCGCGCATACCGACGTATACCTGGACGGCCACGTGCATTCGGAGAAGCTGACCGCCAAGGAGATCGTCACCGCGCTGCAAGTCCCGCTGGTGGATCCGGCCGACGTCGCCGCACCGCTGCTGGGGGCGACCGTGCTGTCCCAGCCGGTGCAGACGCTGGACTCGTTGCGCGCATTCCGCCATGGCGCAATGGATTCCGAGGACATCGACTTGTCGGAGTCGGTCGAGCTGCCGCTGATGGAGGTGCGGGCGCTACTGGACCTCGGCGATGTGGCCAAGGCCACCCGCAAGCTCGACGATCTGGCCGAGCGGGTCGGCTGGCGATGGCGGCTGGTCTGGTACCGCGCGGTCTCCGAACTGCTCACCGGCGACTACGAGTCGGCCAGCAAGCACTTCAGCGAAGTGCTGGACACCTTCCCCGGCGAGTTGGCGCCCAAGATGGCGCTGGCCGCGACCGCCGAATTGGCCGGCAGCTCAGACGAACACATGTATTACGAGGAAGTCTGGAACACCGACGACGGGGTGATCTCGGCGGCCTTTGGGCTAGCTAGAGCCCAGTCGGTGGAAGGGGATCGCGAAGGCGCGGTACGCACTCTCGACGAAGTACCTGCCACATCAAGGCATTTCACCACCGCTCGGCTGACCAGTGCGGTGACGCTGCTGTCCGGCCGGTCGGCGAGCGAGATCACCGAAGAGCAGATCCGCGACGCCGCACGGCGGGTGGAGGCGCTGCCACCGACCGAGCCGCGGGTGCTGCAGATCCGCGCATTGGTGCTGGGCAGCGCGTTGGACTGGCTGGGAGAACACGAGGCCAGCACCAACCACATTCTCGGCTTTCCGTTCACCGAACATGGGCTGCGGCTTGGCGTCGAAGCGTCGCTGCGGGGGCTGGCCCGGGCGGCGCCCACCCAGGCGCACCGCTACACGCTGGTCGACATGGCCAACCGGGTGCGGCCAACGTCCACGTTCTGACTGGGGCCCGTAACCAGGGCCGCAAGCAAATCGCAAGAAAAGTCGGGCACAGTTAGGCCATGGCCGGCCAGTCGGATGGGTGGATCACGACTGCTCGCGTGCTGCGCCGGACCGGGTTCGGGGTAACCGGCCCACAGGTAGACGTGGTGGCTGCCCAAAATTGGTCGAAATACGTCGACGCCGCCCTGGCTGCCGATCCCGACGCGGACCCGGGCGCCGTGGCGACACCGATGCCGACGCCACCCACCCTGCGCGGCCCGGGCAAGGGGGCGTCAGTGGACGTCCGCAAAGAGTTCAACCAACAAATCGCCGGGCAGATGAACGAGCTGTCGGATTGGTGGTTGCGCCGCATGGTCGCCGTGCAACAGCCTATCCACGAAAAGCTGACGCTGTTGTGGCACAACCACTTTGCCACCTCCGCCGAGAAGGTGCGGGACGCAGCCCACATGGCGGCGCAGAACCAAAAACTGCGCACCCTGTCGCTCGGCGATTTCCACAACCTCGCATACGCCATGTTGACCGACGCCGCGATGCTGCGCTGGCTGGACGCACAGACCAATACCGCCAAGGCGCCCAACGAGAACCTGGCCCGCGAGTTCATGGAGCTGTTCACGCTCGGGCACGGCGATGGCTACTCCGAGGACGACGTGCGGGAAGGCGCACGCGCACTGACCGGTTGGGTCATTCGGCCTTTCAGCGATCCGATGATGGTGCCTAGACGCCACGACCACACGGCCAAGACGATTTTCGGGGTCACCCGCAATTTCGACGCGCAGGGATTCTGCGAACTCGTGCTGGGCCAACCGAAATCGCCGCAATACGTCGCCGGCCGACTATGGCAGCAACTGGCGTCGGATACCCCGCCGTCGCCGCAGGCGCTCGACCGCTTGGTCAGCGCCTACGGCCCCGGTCGCAACCTGCGGGCGTTGACTCGGGCGATCCTCACCGACGACGAATTCGTAGGTAGCCGGGCGGCCATCGTCAACACGCCGGTCGAGTGGCTGATCGGCGTGATCCGCACCCTGCGCGTCCCCGTCGACAACCCGGCGCGGCCGAAGATGGCCGACGCCGTGCTCAAATCGCTGGGGCAGCGCCCTTTTTACCCACCAGACGTCGGCGGCTGGCCGCACGGCCGGGTCTGGATGTCGACCGCCAGCGCCGACGTCCGGATGCGCGCCGCGAGCCTCATGGCACGGAGCGGTGACCTGTCCACGGTCGAAGAAACCGCCGCTAGCGACCGGATCGACGCCGTCGGCTACCTGATCGGGATCGGGGTATGGTCGGACCGGTCCGTCGCGGCGCTGCAACCGTTGGTGCGCACGCCGGTTCAGCTGGTCGCCGCCGCCGTCAATACGCCCGAATACCTGACGTCTTAGCGAGTATGCCGATGCCTGATCTGAGTCGCCGCAAATTCCTGATCGCCAGCGCCGGTCTTAGCGCGGCCGGTCTGCTGTCGGGGGCATGCGCCGTCAGCTGGCCCGATCTGATGCGGGAAGCTAAGCAGCGGCCCCTGGCCGAGGGCAGCGGCGTTTTGGTGATCGTCACACTCTACGGCGGCAACGACGGCATCAACACCGTGATCCCCCACGCCGACAACGCTTATCACGATGCCCGACCCGAATTGGCTTATGCCCCGGGCGATGTGCTGAACCTCGACGGCCAGCTCGGCCTGAATCCGGCGCTCAAAGGTCTGGCTCAGCAATGGCAGAACCAGAAGCTGGCGATCGTGCGCGGCGTGAGCTACCCGAAACCCGACCACAGCCACTTCCGCTCGATGGACATCTGGCAGACCGCGTCGCCGGCCGAACCCGTCTCGACCGGGTGGATTGGTCGCTGGCTGGATGCCACTGGCAACGACCCGCTGCGCGCGGCCAACATCGGGTCCGTCCTACCGCCGCTCGCGGTCGGTGAAAAGTGCACGGCAGCAGCACTTACGGCGTCGGGAAAGCCAGAGTCCGCGGACAAGTTCGCCGCGACGATGGACGCTCTTGGCGCCGACGACCCCAACGACACGCCGGCCATGGCGGCGGTCTGCGACGCCTATCGCGCCACCCGCACCACCGACACGACGTTCGGTCCGATCAAGCCCTCCGGCGAGAAGGGCGAGAAACACAACTCACTGGCCGGCCAGCTGAGCATGGTGGCGGCGGCGGTGAAAGCGGCGGTGCCCACCCGGGTTTACGCGGTCCAGCTGGGCGGATTCGACACGCATGCCGACGAGAAAACGACGCAACAGCGTCATCTGCAGACGTTGGACGAGGCCGTGACCCCGTTCCTGCAGCAGATGGCCGGTGACCGGTACGGCAAAAACGTGGTCCTGCTGGCCTATTCGGAATTCGGAAGACGGGTAAAGGCGAACGCCTCGCAGGGCACCGATCACGGCACAGCCGGGCCGGTGTTCATCGCCGGAGCGCCGGTCAAGGGCGGCTTTTACGGCGACGAGCCCAGCCTCACCGACCTCGACAACGGCGACCTCAAACCCACCACCGATTTCCGGGACGTCTACTACGAGCTGCTGTCAAAGACGCTTCAGACCGACCCGACACCATCAGTCGGGACCGGCCGCCGCAGCCTCGGCTTCCTCTGAGCGACGGCCGCTGCCGAAAGTCCGGATACCGGAATAAGTTTCACGAAATACGAATAAATTTCCTCCGAGATTCCGGAACCTTCTCAACTCAGCCGCAGCTACAGTTGGCCTGCCCGTGTCGATTAACCCGGCGGCGACCTGACGGCCAACCTCACCGGCGTCGCCTCCGAACCGCTTGCGGGCTGGTTCCGTAAGACTTCCCATGCGGTGCCGACGGGCGGGAGGAACCGTTGGCACCGCATGGGTCGCTCCCGCGACACTGCGCGTCGGGCCAGCGCACCCTCAGCCTCCTCTGAGCCACCGCCAAAAATCCGTCGTGGCGGAGCTGCTCCCCACGTTGTTCTGCTCCCTAGGACGCGGTGCCGGCGCCCGGGGGCCCGCCGGCACTGCTTTGGAAAGTTGCCGAACACTAGTTCGAATGCGCTCTGAGTGCAACGCCTTTGGGCCTCTCCGCTCACTGAGAGTCGCATGAGTCCACCTGGCTGTTTCTCAGCTGTGTCTCAGTTAAGTTTTCCGGTTAATCGGATCTTGCGGAAGGGCGAAACGCTCGCAACGGGCCTCTGAGGTCGCGGTCTAGATCGCTCGCAGACAGTCGCGAGCGATCGCCAGCTCCTCGTTGGTGGGGATCACCAACACGGCGATCGGCGAGGTATCGGTCGAAATCCGTCGAGCGCCCTTAGCGGACTGCGAGTTCCGCTGCTCGTCGATCTCGATGCCCAGCGTCGTCAGCCCGCTCAACGCGTCGCGGCGCACCGAGGCGACGTTCTCGCCGATGCCCGCGGTGAAGCTCACCACATCGGCGCGGCCCAGCACCGCCAGGTAGGCACCCACATATTTGCGCAGCCGGTGGATGAACACGTCGTAGGCCAATTGCGCTGCACTGTCGCCGGATTCGATCATCTCGTGCAGCCGGCGAAAGTCTTGCTCACCGGCCAGACCCAGCAGTCCGGAGTGCGTGTTGAGCATCGATTCGACGTCGTCGACGCCGATCTTCGCGGCGCGGCACAGGTAGCCGAAGACACCGGGGTCGATGTCGCCGCTGCGGGTGCCCATCACCAGACCCTCCAACGGCGTCAGTCCCATCGACGTGTCGACCGGACGGCCGGCCGAGATCGCCGACGCCGAGGCGCCGTTACCCAGGTGCAGCACAATCTGATTCAGGTCCCGCACCGGCCTGTCCAGGAACGCCGCAGCCTGTTCGCTGACGTATTGGTGTGACGTGCCGTGAAATCCGTATCGACGGATCCCCCACTTCTTCGCCAGGTCGCGATCAATCGCGTAGGTCGCCGCCGCCGGCGGCAGGTCGTGAAAGAACGCCGTGTCGAACACCGCGACGTGCGGCACCTCCGGCAGCATCTTGCGCGCCACCTCGATGCCCTGCACGGCAGACGGATTGTGCAGCGGCGCCAGCACCGACAACTGCTCGAGTTCGTCGATGACCGCGTCATCGACAACGGTCGGCCGGTAAAACGTCGCGCCGCCGTGCACGACCCGGTGCCCGACTGCCGCCAGGCCGCACGCCTGCAAATCGATACCGGCCTCGCGCAATTGGTCGAACGCCATCCGCAGCGCCGCGTCGTGGTCGGCCACCGGCGAAGACGCCTCGCCGATCTGCTCGACGATGCCGTCCGCCAGCGATCTACCCGAATCCGGCTGAATCAGCTGATATTTCAGCGATGACGAGCCGGAGTTGATCACCAGCACCGTGCGGTCAGGCATGGGTCCCCTGGGCCTGGATCGCGGTGATCGCGACGGTGTTGACGATGTCTTCGACGAGTGCGCCGCGGGACAGGTCGTTCACCGGCATGTTCAGACCTTGCAACACCGGACCGATCGCGATCGCACCGGCGCTGCGCTGCACCGCCTTGTACGTGTTGTTGCCGGTGTTGAGGTCGGGGAAGATCAGCACCGTGGCGCGACCGGCGACCACCGAATCACGCATCTTGGTGGCCGCGACGGACGGATCTACCGCGGCGTCGTACTGGATAGGACCCTCGACCGGCAGCTGCGGATCCCGCGTGCGCACCAACTCCGTTGCGGCCCTGACCTTGTCGACATCGGCTCCAGTGCCGGATTCGCCGGTGGAGTAAGACAGCATGGCCACCCGCGGCTCGATACCGAATTGTGCGGCGGTACGCGCCGAGCTGATGGCGATGTCGGCTAGCTGGTCGACGGTCGGGTCGCGGACTATCGCGCAGTCGCCGTATGCCAGCACCTGATCCGGCAGGCACATCAGGAAGATGCTGGAAACCGTGGATACTCCCGGCGCGGTCCTGATGATTTCGAACGCCGGCCGGACCGTGTGCGCGGTGGTGTGCGTGGCACCGGACACCATGCCGTCGACGATGCCGTTGTACACCAGCATGGTGCCGAAATACGCCAGGTCGTGCATGATCTCATGCGCCTGCTCGACGGTGACACCCTTGTTCCTGCGCAACTCCGCGTACTGTTCGGCGAACTGGTCGGACAACTCGGTGGTGCGTGGGTCGATCACCGCTGCGTCATCCAGGTCGACACCGAGTTCGGCTGCGCGCAAGCGGATCTGAAGCTCATCGCCGAGGATGGTCAGATCCGCAATCCCGCGCTGCAGCACCCGCCCGGCCGACTTGAGGATGCGATCGTCGCAGCCTTCAGGAAGCACGATGTGCCTGCGATCCGCTCGAGCCTGCGCACGCAGCCGGTAGGTGAACATCTGCGGTGTGGTCACGGTCGGGATCGGGATGGCAAGCTGAGCAAGCAGATCCGCGATGTCGACGTGACGTTCCATCAGTTCCAACGCGGTGTCGATCTTGCGCAGCGACCCCGCGGTGACCCGCGCGCGCACCGACGCCACCGCGCTAGCCGTCTCGAAGGTACCCAGCGTGGTGGTGGCGATGATCGGCAGCCGTAGACGGAGGCCGGCCACCAGCGCGGCGATCGACGGATGCAGCTCAAACCCGCCGTTGAGGATGATGCACGACAGCGACGGAAAGCCTTCGGCGCCATGCGCGCTGGCGACCGCCAGTACCACGTCGGAACGGTCACCGGGGGTGATCACCACGACCCCGTCGCCCAGCCGCTCCAGCACATGCTCGGCGGTCATCCCCGCGACCAGGACACCGAGCACTTCGCGTCCCATCAGCGCGGCGTCACCACTCACCAGTCTTCCGTTCACGGCTTTCTGCAGCTCGGCCACCGTCGGGGCGGCCAGCAGCGGCTCGTCTGGCAGCACATAGGTCTGCGGGGCGAATGCGCGCAGCGCCTCGGCGACGGCGCTCAGCTGCGACGGCTCGCAGCGGTTGGCCACCACCGCCGCGGTATGGGCATGCTGGGCGGCCAGCTCGTCCAGACACAGCTTCACGACGTGT
>NZ_DATFZD010000373.1:0-20598 GCF_035314665.1 Mycobacterium sp.
TTCTCCAGGGCTCAGTCCCCGTGCGCCAGCGTGGTTCTCTGAGTTTATGCAGCTCAGAAGCCGATGTTGGGATGCTATCTGCTGCAACAGGTGTGGTGCAAGCAGACTCGCGGTTTCAGCGGGGCCGGCCTGGCGCGTTGAGTCGGGCCATGAGTTCGCGGTTGGCGGCGCGGGCGGCGGCGAGGTCTTCATCGCGTTCGTCGAGTTGTTGTCGAAGGTCGAGGTTGTGCTGTTCGAGCTGGCTGATGCGTTGATGGAGGGCATCGATATCTGTGGGGACGCCGAGCCCGGACTCGCGCCAGGCCTGTTCACCGAGCGCTTCGGACAGCCGCTTCTCCAGCTGCTGGATGCGGGCGCCGAGCCGGGCGACTCGTTCGTGAGCAGCCAGCAGATCCGCCTGCAGCGAGGCTCGGGTGACCGCCGGGCCGGGGTGCTCATCGGGGACTGGATCTGCTTGCAGCACGTGGATTTTCTCCAGCAGGTCACGGTGCCGATAGAGGAATGTGCGGTCGACTCCGGCCGCACGAGCGATGGCGGCCGCGTTGAGCCGGTCGCCAGCGGCTGCGGCTTGGTCGATCGCAGCCAGCACGCGCCGGCGTCGGCGCATCGAGTCGCCGCGACGGCCGTCGAGCATCGATCGGATGCGTGTTCTCGACGAGACAGATTGTGCGCGTGTGTGATTCGACGTGGTGTCGGTGTTGGCGGTCATGCGGTGGCCTCCGAAGCGGTGCTTGCTGGTGCGGGTGGGGTGGCGGCGAGGGTGGGCATGCCGAGCGGCACCGTGTGGGCTGCGCGGTGGCGCCGCACGATGGCCACCGCGTCGTCGATGCGGGCTTGCTCGGTGTCGTCGAGGTCGGCGATGTCGCCTTTGATGCTGTTGATCAGTCGCCGGATTCGGGTGATCTCCTCCGCGGTGGGGGTGGCGTCGGCGCGGGCCCAGTCGTCCACTCCGTCGATGGCGGCGACCAGCCGTTCCCGGGTGCACAGCAGATCATCGAGGTATGCCTGCAGGTCGGGCAGGAACGCGATGTTGGTGCGGAAGTGATCGCAGCCCACGCAGCGGAACCGGACCGGGCAGGCCCCGCCACCGGCCTTGACGTTGGTTGGTTCGGTGCAGGTGCCGTAGGGGACGGCGACCTCGCCGACGGCGTGGCGGGCGCGCTCGGAGTCCAGCAGGGCGTGTGCGTCACGCCAGATCCGGTTGCCGTGCCGGTCGAAACTGAGCGCGGTGACCCTGTCGACGGCAGCGCGGCGACGGTCTTCACCGATGCGGTAGTAGCGCCGGGTCATCGAATAACTGCGGTGATCCAGCAGTTCGGCGAGCACGTCGATGGGGACACCGGCATCGGCGTGACGTTGGGCGTAGCAGTGCCGGTACGCGTAGGGGACGATCTTGGTCTTGTCGACCTCGATCCCGTCGCGGGTGCGCAGGACCGGCAGGGCCGAGATCCACTCGCGGTGCCGGGCGTCGAGCATATCGATGCTGATCGGCGTGCGCCCGTGGGGATTACGGCGTGGCGTGGGCAGCAGTGTCAGCTCAGCCACTGGGGTGTCGGGAAACAGCGCGCGGACCCGCTGCTGCTGGCCGCTGATCACGGCGGCGGTGGCCTCGCCGATCGGCAAACGCCGCCCGAGGCGGTGGGCCTTGGCGTTGTCGTAGACGAGCACCGCGGCTCTGTCCTTGTCGCGGTTCAGGCAGTTCAGCGGCAGGGCGAGGATGTCTTCTGGGCGTCGCCCGGTGTCGATGCCGATCTGGGTGGCGACCCTGACCTCGACGGGTTCGAGGGTGTCGAGGTTGGCGCACAGGATGGCCATGATCTCCGGTGGCAGGTCGCGGCCGGGTTCGCCGCGTTCGGGTTCGGCGGGGATGTCGCGGCGCTCGATGGCGAAATCGCCGGCCAGTCCCGCCGCTGGCTGGCCCGGCCTGGTCAGGCCGAGGGCGCGGATACCGGCCAGGACCTCGCGCACGTCGCGGCAGATGCAGTTGCGCCGGTATCGGCTGATCGCGCCGGTGGACTCCAGATAAGCCAGCCGGTTGAGGAAGTCCTCGATGTCGCTGCGGCCCAACGCCGACGGGACCAGTCCGCGGTCCGGCCTGCGGCCCAGGAACTCCGACAGCAGGCGCAGCCCGTTGATCTTGCCGCGCACTCTCGCCGCGCCGCGGCCTCGGTGACGGGGCAACTGTTCGGCTGCCCACCGTTTGACGGACTGGGCAAGCCAGGGCTGGCTGATTCCGGTGAACGACAGGTACCCGCGATGGCCGAAGACCGCGAGATCCCAAGTTTCCTTGGCCTGTTCGCTGCCGGGGTCGGCCAGAGCCCGCCGGACGTGTTGGGTCAGAGCGGTCCGCAGCGACCGCACGGACTTGTTGCGGGTGATCTCGGCCCGGTCGGTGGTGATGGAGGCGGCGTCCCGGCGGCGCAGCCCGTCGCACAGCACCCGCAATTGCTTGTCGGTGATCTTCGCCCCGCCCCGGACGCGCTGCTGCACGCCGAACAACACCTCGACGACCACCAGCACCGGCAGCGCGCGCAGGTTCACCTGCCCGGGCTCGGCCACACACGATTCGCGGGCTCGCCACCGGTGGGGATCCACCTCGGAGTCGGCGGCCAGCGCTGCCCGCCAGCGCTGGTAGTGGGTGTTGCAGTAGCCGCCCGCGCCATCGGCCGGCCGGGTGCACGCGGCCACCGAGCATGCGGGCATCGGCGGCAACGGCCGCACTCGCGGGTCGGCCAGGAACTGCTGCATCGACACCGGTGGTCGCCGCAGGCGGAACGTCTTGGCGTGCGGCTCGCACAACACCGCGTGTCGCACCGTCGGCAGGCAGCGGCATCCCGACACCGCGCACCGCGTCGGGGACGCGGGTTCGGCGGGCAGGCTTGCGGCAGCGGCGATCTCCGACTTGCTCATCCCAAGCCGAGTCAGGCGCGTGAAGCACCGATGACACACCGTGAGACCGGAACGGACGGTGTTCTGGCATCCGTCGACCCGGCACACCGTCCGGCCCAACAATCGATGTTCCGCCGGCAACGACAGCACCCTGGTCCGCGGATCCCACCCCGCCTCGGCCAAGAACCTGCGGTCGAGCATCGCCGCCAGACACGCGGCCGCGCCGATCAACACGACCCCGCCCAACACGTGCGGGAACTCGCCGCAGTCCTGCTCGACCGCGAGGTTTTCGCCCAGCCCCACAGCGCTCACCGGGTCACCTCGGCCTGCTCGCGAGGGCTGGGCACCGCATCCACGGCAGCCCGCAGCCGCGCGGGGTCCGGATGCAGGTAAACCTGCGACGAGCAGACCGCGGCGTGTCCAAGCAAATCGGCGACCACATCGATCCCGGCCCCGGCATCAACGACGTTGCTGCCGTAGGAGTGTCGCAGCTGGTGCGGCCGCACCGCGACGTCGAGTCCGGCGCGCCGGGACGCCGCGGCCATCAACTCCCCGATCGCGTCCGGCCGCATCGGCGCGCCGAGCCTGCCGCGGAACAGGTTGACGAACACGAAATCGCCGGCGGCGGCATCGGCGACGCGCATGCGCTCGAACTCGTAGACGTCGAACGTTTGCACCACAAGGAAATCCAGCGGCACCACCCGCTCCCGCCGCGACTTGGCCCACACCTCGTTCGGGTTGTCGGCCCGGCGCACCACATGCAGATGCGCCCGCGCCACATCGCAGCCCAATCGGCGCGAATCCACCAGCAGGTGCACATCGCTGCGCCGCAGCCCGCACACCTCCCCACGGCGCAACCCGGCCCGGGCCATCAACAACACGATCAACCGGTCCCGCGCCGAGCGGCAGGCCCGCAGCAGCGCAACGATCTGCTCATCGCTGGCGCGATCGACCGTCGTCTCCGGTTCCCGCAGCCGATGCCGGGCCCGCATCCGCCACGCCATACCACCGTCCTCGCCGCGGGCCTCCGCCGGCAGGTCCCGGTCATCGGCGACCTCATACAGCATCGACACCAGTCCCGTCGCACCGCGACCGGTCGCCACCGCGTGCACCACCATCCCTCGCACCGCGGTCAGCACACCGTTGATGCGCGACGGACACCGCACCGCCGCAGCGCCGGGACCGGCCACCACCACGCTCGCGGCGTCATCGACCGACGGCCGGGCATGAGCCAGCCACGTCATGAACAACGCGAAACCCTCGACACCGGCCTGCCAGGACCGGCCCGACCGGGCACACCAGCGCAGGAACAACGCGATCGAATGCGCATACGCCTTCGTCGTCGACTCGGCCGCGTCGCGGCCGAACCGCAGATGCCGCAGATACCCGTCGGCGACACCAACCACCTGCAGGTCCTCGTCCAGCACCGTCCAATACCGCTGCCCGGACGGCAAACTCACCGGGAATGCTCGCATGGTCTCTCGCTTTCGGGTCGACAGTCACAAACGACTACCAGCCACGAGCACCACACCCCCGGAGAAACGCCGAACAACCAGCCCAATCATCCAGATCGAGCAACGTCCCGCCACAGGTCAGAAAACCCCGGAGAAGGTCTACGGTGGGGCGAGGCGACCGGGCTGCGGATCCGCGACCTGGACATGCTGCGCCGGCGGGCCACCATCTCCGAGAACGCCGTCGAGGTCGGGTCGGAAATCATTGTCGGAACCACCAAGGGCCACAAGCTGCGCAGCGTGCCGCTACCGGACTTCCTGCTGCCTTATCTGGCCCGCCAGTGTGAGGACCGGCGCCGCGACGATCTGTTGTTCCCCGGCGACGATGGCGGATACCTGAAACGCCCGCATGCCGGGTCGGGGTGGTTCGACAAAGCGGGCAGGGCATCCGGTGTCCCGCGCACCACGCCACACGACCTTCGTCACACTGCGGCCAGCCTTGCGGTGTCGTCCGGTGCGAACATCAAAGCGATCCAGAAGATGCTGGGGCACGCTTCGGCAGCAATGACGCTGGACATCTACGCCGACCTGTTCGATGACGATCTGGAAGCTGTGGCTACCGCCCTCGACAAGGCCCGCGCTCGTGAAAGTGTGGGCAAAATGTGGGCACGACCCAGTGAGCCAACCCGACGATAGTGCTCTGAGCTGATCTTTTGCGCCCTGCCCAGGGTGTTTCCGCAGGCGCGGATGGGGGTTCAAATCCCTCCGCCACCGCCGACCGTCAATCGCAAGAAGTGATATCACATGCGATATCGTTTTTGGAACTCGTCACACAAACGGACGAACTCCGCCACCGCTTCACTCCCCGCGGAACGCGGGTGGCCGCTTCGCGAACGTCGCGGTGATGCCCTCGGCGAGGTCTTTTGACGGCAGGAACGCCGCATTCCACGCGGCCACATACCGCAGGCTTTCCGAGACCCGCGAAATGCGTTGCTGGTCAAGCACATCCTTGATACCACGCACCGTCAGCGGCGGGTTGGCCGCGATCTCGGCGGCGGTGGCGTGCGCGGCGGCCAGCGCCGCTTCGGCGTCGTCGTAGACGCCGTTGACCAGGCCGATCGTCTCGGCCCGCCCCGCGTCGATGTCTCTACCGGTCAGCACGAGCTCGCGCAAGTGGCCGTCGGCAATGATCAGGGGCAGCCGCGCGAGGCTGCCCACGTCGGCGACGATCGCGAGCTTGACCTCGCGGACGGAGAATTTGGCGTCGGCGCTGGCGTAGCGGATGTCGACCGCCGAAATCAGGTCGACGCCGCCGCCGATGCACCAGCCGTGCACCGACGCGATCGTCGGCGTGCGGCAGTCGGCGACCGCGTTGATCGCGCCCTGCATTCGCAGCACCTCGGTGTGAAAGTCGGCCCGCGGCCGCGCCGACGTCCCGTCGGTCATGACCTGCGTCAGCGTGCCGCCCATCGCCTGCAGGTCCAGGCCGTAGCTGAAGTTGCGGCCGGAGCCGGTGAGCACGATCGCTCGCACGTCGCGGTCGGCGTCCAGCTCGGCGAACACTGCGGGCATTTCCGACCAGAACGCGGGGCCCATCGCGTTGCCCTTGCCCGGACCGACAAGGGTCACCTGCGCGACATGGCCGTCGATGTCGACGGTGACGGATTCGTACGCCTGGCCCATGAACCACCTCCTGAAGTATCGAACTGAGGTTACGACGCGGCGATTGGCGCCGTACCGTGACCCTTATGGCAATCGAAAACGTCGCGGCGCCCACCGACGAGATCGAGTGCGCCGAGGCCACCCTGGTCGTGCTGCAGGACGTGCTGCAAGATGTCGGCGCTGCGGACCTGACCCGCCAGACGCCGTGCACCGAGTTCGACGTCGCGAAGCTGACCGACCACCTGATGAACTCGATCACGGCGATCGGTGGCGCGGCCGGTGCGGCCCTCCCGCCGCGTGCTCCCGACGCGGCACCGCTCGCCCAGGTCAGCGCCGCCGCCGAGGCGGCGCTGGACGCGTGGCGCCGCCGCGGCCTGGACGGCAAGGTGTCGATAGGCCCGAACAAGGCGCCCGCGGTCGTCGCGGCCGGCATCCTGTCGGTTGAATTCCTCGTCCACGCTTGGGATTACGCGATCGCCACGGGGCACCAGATCACCGTGCCCGAACCGGTGGCCGACTACGTGCTCGGCCTGGCCAGCCGGATCATCACCCCGCACGGCCGGACCGCGGTCGGCTTCGCCGACCCGGTCGACGTCGCCGCCGACGCGGACGTGTTCGACCAGTTGATCGCGTTCACCGGCCGCACGCCGGTTGGCTAGACGCGTTCGAGGTAGAAGTAGAAGAAGCGACCCCGTCCATCGCCGAAGTCGAGAACGTGCTTGCCGTTCATGATGCCCATCACCGCGTCGTCGTCGATTTTCTTGAAGTGATCGTGGGTGGGCTGGCCGTCGTAGACCATGGTGGCCGTCACCTCGCCGCGGAACTGCTCCATCCACAGGCTGGCCTCACCCTTGCCCAGCTTGACGTTCGAGAACTTGTTGCCGTCGTCGTCGAGGCAGATCAGCGGCTGCACGTCGGCGGCGGAGGTGAAAGTCTTGCCGAACCACTTCGCCTTGGCCAGAAGGCCGTTCATCCGGTGGCCGGTGTCGAACTCACCGCCCGACCATTCGCCCAGCATGTCCTCTATCGTGGCCGGCGGCAGCGTGGCCCAGAACGTGTCGAGTTCGGCGTCGGCTATCCGGTCCCTACGTTCCTTCAGCTCCGTGAACAGCTTTCGGGCGATCTCGTCGTTCAATGGTCCCTCCAGCGTCGGGCGAACTCGGTTGCGAATCGCAGGAATGTATCGTTCTCGCGCGGCGAGGAGACGGTGACGCGCACGCCGTCCCCGCCGTAGGGCCGGACGATCACGCGCGCCTCGGCGGCCTCCCGCACGAAATCCACAGTCCGTTCGGCCAGCGGCAGCCACACGAAATTGGCCTGCGACGAGGGCAATTCGTAACCCGCCCCGCGCAACTCCGCGCTCACCCGCGCCCGCTCGGCGACAACCGCGTCGCTGCGGGCGAGCAGTTCGTCGGCGGCGGCAAGCGACGCGATCGCCGCGGCCTGTGAAATGCTGGTGGCGCTGAACGGCACGTACACCTTGCCCAACGCGGTGATGACGTCGGGGTCGCCCACCGCGTAGCCGACGCGCAGCCCGGCCAGGCCGTAGGCCTTCGAAAAAGTCCGCAGCACAACTACGTTGGGGTGGGCGCGGACCAAGCCGAAGCTGTCGGGCAGCAGGCCGTCGCGGATGTATTCGACGTAGGCCTCGTCGATCGCGATCAGCACGTCCGGCGGAACCTTCTCGATGAACGAAGCCAGTGCGGCAGGGTCGACGACCGTGCTGGTGGGGTTGTTCGGGTTGCAGATGAAGATCAGGCGGGTGCGGTCGGTGATCGCCGCGGCCATGGCGTCCAGATCGTAGGTGTGGTCGGTGAGCGGTACCTGGACCGGTGCCGCGCCGGCGACGCGGATCTGCAGCGGGTAGATCTCGAAGCTGCGCCAGCCGAACACCACTTCGTCGCCGACGGTCGACGTGATCTGGATGAGTTGCTGGCACAGGCTCACCGAGCCACAGCCGACGGCGATGTGCTCCGGTGCGAAGTCCCCGAATCTGCTCAGGTGTTTCGCCAGGTGTGAACGCAACTCGACATAGCCGTTGTCGGGGTAGCGGTTGACCGTGTCGGTGGCCTTCTCGATCGCGGCCCGCACGCTGGGAAGTGGGCCGTCAACCGTCTCGTTGCTGGCGATCTTGATTGCCCCGGGTACCGTCTTGCCCGGCGTGTAGGCCGGCAGATCGGCCAGTTCGGGGCGCAGACGGGCAGTCACCTGACCAGCATAGGCGTGCCTTTGCCTCACGCCGTCCGGCCTGTGTACGCTGTGCCTCCGGAACATTTCAGGAGGCGTGCCAGAGTGGCCGAATGGGGCTCACTGCTAATGAGTTGTCCCCCATCAAGGGGACCGGAGGTTCAAATCCTCTCGCCTCCGCCGCGGCTGAACCGTCAGCCCAGCACAATTGAACACATGCGCCCGTAGCTCAACGGATAGAGCATCTGACTACGGATCAGAAGGTTGGGGGTTCGAATCCCTTCGGGCGCGCGCAGGTCAGAGGCGCTTTCCGACATTGTGGAGAAGCGCTTTTGGATCTTTGACGACAGTTTTGACGATCTGACCGACAGGTGGTCGGCGAACGGACGACCAGTTGTCCGACGGTCAGGTGGTCAAGGTTGCCGGGGTCAGCACCGAATCCATGCCTGATGAGCGTCACTCCACATGACGACCATTGCTGGGCGGTTCGTACGTCACAGAGGCTGTCGACCGTCCTGACTTGTTTGTGGCGATCGTATGCACCATCAGCGTGCCGATGTTTCGGGGGTCTCGGGGTTACGACGAGCGCGGGCGATGGGTGCACGCCGCATGAAGCCGTGGCCCGGTACAGTCCCCAGAAATGTTGGTTGCCGACCTCCACCACTTCCTCGACCTACCCCCTGACACGCCGGGCCCAGCCCGCCGCCTCGCCGAGCACCTGAGCAACATTGTTCGGGCGGCTACAGCTGGTGACGCCGCAACCAGCTGGGAAAGCGCGCTGCCGTGCCGACGCCGGCCGGCCCACCGGCGCTGCCCGGGTCAGCTGATCGTGCTACAGACGGAGCCGGGCGTACCGATCCGGTGGGAGTGCAGCGTCTGCGACGACGATGGGATCATCAGTAATTGGGAGGACTCGCCTTTCGATCTGCGCCGCCGAAGGCTGGCTCTCGTCGGCTCCGTCAACCAGATCGTCATCGCAAATGAGGTGGCCGTGGCGCTGCGCGAGTTACGGTTGCTTGACCCCGACTGCGAGCGACTGGTGTTCGGGATCCGCGCCCACAACGACGGCGCTGTCCTGGCTGCCACCGATGATGACCTCGACGAGCTGATCGGGTTCGTGGCGGCTGAGGCTAACCATGAGCCCGACCGCCGCCGCCAACGGCGACTCGACGCCGCATTTGAGGCGCTCACCACCGCGGCCCAGATTCTTAACGGCCGATGAGGGCCAGTGATCTTCTGCCGCATCAAATGCCGAGCAGCCCGTCAGCGAACATCCCGACGGCCAGGATCGCATCCGCGGCTGCGGTGCTCGGGTCGACCTCGGGTGGTCCGACGTGATCTGGTTGACGTAGGCCGAAGTCCCCTGGGCGGACGAATCCGCGAGATTGGCCTGCAGATCTTGTAGCTGGGTGCGAATAGTGCCGGTCGGATCCCCGAGCACCTCCCGGACCCGCCCCGCTGCCGCCAGCGCGTCGCCGTATTCGTTGTTCAGGAGCACCAACGCGATGTCGTACCAGTCTTTCGGCTTGCGGCGGCTACGTGGAGGCGGCGCAAGCCGTTCATTGGCGGCCTGGCCCTCTTCGCGGGCCGCAGCGCCACGCAACCGCAGCTTGGACGCGATCGAACGGGCCCGCTGGCCGGCTGAGCGGCTGCGGTCACGTACCCGGGTACGGGTGGCCCCACCTGCAGCCTGAATACGTTTGATCGTGCCGGCGATGCCACCGACGGCCTTGGCCAGCAACCCGGAGTCGGTGGGATAGGCCACCGCCGCTTCCACCACCGTGGTGTCGGCGCGGACCTTGTCGGTGCGCAGGAGTTTCTGGGCGGCGGCCTTGGCCAACAACGCGTCGTTGAGCCCGGTCACCGCAGCCTCGCCGCACCGTCTGGTCAGCTTCATCAGCGTTGTCGGGTGCGGCACGCGTGAGCCGAGCGGGATCCGGCAGAACCGTTGCCAGGAAATCGAATCGCCCACCTCACGGCATAGCGCCTCAAAGCCCAGCCGGTAGCGGAACTTCAAGAACAGCATCCGCAGGTAGGTCTCCATGGGAACCGACGGACGACCGATCCGCGGGTCGAAGTACGCCACGAACGGCGTGAAGAACACCGGGTCGTCGAGCAACGCGTCCACCCGGGCCAACTCGTCGGGCAACACCAGCAGCTCGGCTGGCAATATTGCATCCCACAACGACAACTGGTCATTTACAGTTCTGAGCACGATGGCCTCGATCCCTTCTTGCCAAGGGTTCGAGGCCATCATCTCGTCAAACGACGTCCAGCTCAGCCGCCGCCACACCCCGACTTTTTCAGGTCGAAGTAGCTAAGCTATGCAGAATTCACAAGAATCATCGTGCACCTCGCGGCACCCATATACGGTTCAATGCACAGGTCAGGACAAGACGCTGCACAACCAAACTGCGGTGTTTGCTGCCTTGGAGGAATTATGACTGCGCAAGTGCACGCGTGGCAGGTTTGCGGCTTAGCGGTCGCTCTGGGTATCGGAGCCGCGGTGATCACCGCCCCCGGCGTCGCGTGGGCCGCACCATCCAAGTCGAATACGTCGTCGACCGGTCCGGCGTCTCCCTCGGTGTCGTCTTCAAGGCCACACATCGCGGCGGGAATCACACCGAGGCCGCCATTGACTAATCCGCCGATGTCCTTGTCAGTGTTGCCATCACGCGCTGAGTCGACGTCCGCAGATGGCCCGTCAGCGGCCGCGGGCCTGGGTGTTGCGATAGACAAAGTGCCGTCGCGTGACGACCCGAAAGTGGTCAGCCCATCCCGGCTGGCTCGGACGACGGCCACACGCACCTCTGCATTCGTCGCCGCCATCGTGGCCGCAATCCCTACGCCGCCGGGGCAATCAACATCCACCACGTCGCGAGCCAGCGCCGGCAAGCACGGACCGAACCGCGTAATGATGGACCCCTCTTCCGTTTCGGGGCGCGGGCCGGCGTTGACGGCCCGTGCGATCTCAGGCAAGCCCGTTGTGGGCGAAGGATCGGTCGTAGCGTTCAACCAACACACACCAACCCCGCTCGTTCCCGTGCCGAAAGCTGCTGGGCCACTTGTCGCTGCGCGGATGGCGGTGCCGAGCCCCGCGATGAGCGTCGCGTCCGCTCTGATGGCCGCCCTCGCGGCGACCTTTAGTGCTACTGCGCCGGCCACCCCGGTTGAGTCGCCTGTGCTCTGGGCGTTGCTGGCCTGGACGCGTCGCCAGTACCAAGAAACGCTGTCGACGGTGCCGAGCGCTTTTGGCCTCGCCAAGTCGATCCAGCCTGTCGAAAACCAGCAAACGGGAACGGAGTCTGATACGGGAGCATTGCTGCCGCGAAGGGTCATCGTCGGCCTGCTCCCGGTTCGCGCCCTTTTCCCTGGGATCACAGCGCAAGACAGCACCGGCCCCAACACCGCCGCGCCAGGCAACCCAGTAGCCACCAGAGTGGTGGTCTATACGAACTCCGCCGGCCAGAAGGTGACACTGTCGGTGGACCTCTATCCCGATGCAAAGAGCGCGTCGGCGGCCTTTCAGGAGGCTGCCGAAGCGAGCGCCGCGGTACCCGGATTCAGTCCCCTGCCATCACCGCAGCTGGGCAATGAGGCGTTCGCCGGCGTGGTTACTCAGGGCACGGAGACTCACGTAGGAATCGGGGCGCGCTACGGCCGCGTCGTGATCGGTGCTACCACGGCAGGCTTCGCGGCCGATCCGAGCACCATCGCCAGGCTAGAACTCCTTGCCGCCGTGCAAGGTGTGACGGGTTCCATTCTTGCCCCGTCGTATGACTTTCGGTTTTTGCAAGTTTGAACACGGCGGCTTGAGGCTAAACCGTAGGTAGCTACACCCGCAATTCGATACCAGCACCGTCCCAGGGGCCAGCGTCTAACGGTGGTATCCACAAACCCACGGCGATCAACCGGTTGTCTGCGCTACTCCATCGCCCGGTGATGAGAAGCGAGGCCAGGGCAATGGGACCTCGCCGCAGCGTCATTCAGCTCTTGCCCCTGTGCGAGGGCGGAGGCTCGGACTATACCCTCTGTGCGCGGTCCGCCACGGCTGCTCACGGCGGGTAATCGGGTGGGCCATCGATGAGCACTGAGCACCGAGCTGGTCGCAGGGGAGCGCGCACTGGCCATGACTGTGGCGATGCGCGGCGAGCTGGCCGAGCAGGTGATCTTGCACGCCGATCGCGGCCTGCCAGTACACCTCAACGCAGGTAGTCAGTTTCGCCCGCGAGCACAATCTCTTGCGATCGGTCGGCCGCACCCGCGTGTCGGGATAATGCTCTAGACGAATCGTTTTGGGTCACAATGAAATTGAGTTCTACGACCGGTACCTGTGGCCGAACAAGCTGCAAGCCAAACTCGCTGTCGGCGACTGGATCGAGCGGATATACGACCGTCGCCACGCTGCCCTCGGTGTGCTCAGCCCCGTCGAGTTCGAGAATCGACTCACTCAGACGGCACAAGCCGCCTGACCCTGTGTCTACCAAACGTGGTCAGTATCCATTCGCTTTGTCGGGCACAATTGTTGCCGGCATTGATCGTGATCGCGCTGCTGACGCTGAGCGGCAAGGAAGCCAGGGGAATCCACTTCCACACTGAGCAAAGTGCCTATCCCGCACGGAAACATCTGAATACGACGCAAGAGTTGACGTTTACTAACCACCAGCCAACACCTGCCGAGCCAGCGTCTCCGCCCGCCCAGCGTTGGATAGAAGGTCCGCCCGTTTCCCGGGCCACCACAACAGTTCCACGACAATGATCGCAACCCACAGCCATGACACCAGGGCTAGTCGGATCGACCCGAAGAAACTATCGGTCAACGCGAGGATCAGCGATATCGCGGCGACGACCAGAACCACCCACCGATACCGGCGAGCTTGCTCGTGCGCTTCACGCAACCCGCTGCTGTATTCGATGACAGCGTGCGCCAGGCATGCCTCACCGATGTTGCGGCCACGCCGGGTCGCCCGAACCACCGCTACCCGATCCGCGCCGCTCAGCGTCTCGGCTCCTGGCCAGAACCTTGCCATCCGACGAGCCATCGGGATCCCGAAGACGAACGGGCCGAGGGCGACAAGGGCGACGAGCGCCGCCACAGACCCGGACTCAGCAAACCCGAGCGCGCCAAAGAAGATACCGACTGCCAGCCCGACGCTAACTATCCTGAAGACAGGTACGCCTCGCCATACCCACGCCGGGATCACAACCACAGGGTGATTGTGGCCGCTGTCGATCCCGGAGAGCAATCGGTTGGACAAGCCGCCGTGCAAGGTGTGACGGGTTCCATTCTTGCCCCGTTGTATGACTTGGGATCTCCACTCCGTCGCACCGTGAGCTGACGACAGTTCTGACGACAACGATGACGACAGTCGGGCTTTCCCACACCTCCCCCGACACGAGAACAGAACTCGTACCGTGCCTGGTCACGCGCAGCGCCCGTGCCTACGGATCAGAAGGTTGGGGGTTCGAATCCCTTCGGGCGCGCCCAGCTCATTCCTGAAGGAGCGGGGCCGGTCAAGGCCACGGCCGGTTGTTTTTTTCGCTTGTTTGCGAGGTTCCTGATCCTGGTTGGCGCGTCGAAATTGGCGTCGGGGGTCAAGGCTCGGGCGGAGCCCGACCGCGTAAGCGGCCGCAGGGCCTTGACGTCGACGCCGTTCGGCGCACGCTGTTCAGGACAGGAAAATCGGAAAGGGCTTGTTGCCTGCTTTCTGCTTGCGGAACAAGGGGTCGGTGTCGTCTTCAAGGCCGGTTTCCCGGCGTAGGCAGGCGAGGGCTGCTGGGTCATTCCTTCGCCGCGCGTTAGCGGCATGAAGCGGTTCGCAGGGACGGTCGGACGGGGTCAATCAGAAGGAACGGCCACGCCGGTATCGGGGGTCATGAGCTGGACGACCCGCGCCGACCGTGAACTGGGTCGCGCTCACGCTGCGCGGGGTGAGCGGTGCAGAGCCCGGACATGGTGATCGCGCAGCCCGTAGAAGACCAGCTCGAGCTGTCGTCGGGCCGCAGCCACCGCACCGATGTTGCGGTTGCCGCGGCGATGAGCCACCTGTTCTCGGATCGCGCCGATGCGACTGGTCGCCGGCAGGATTTTCACCGATTCGATCGCCGCCCACCGCACCAGACGCGAGCCCTGCTTGGTGATGTGCCCGCGGTGAACGGTGGTGTCGGACTCGTGATGTCGCGGAGTCAGCCCTGCCCAACACGTCAACTGGGCCGGCCCGTCGAAACGATGCACGTCCCCGATCTCGGCGACGAACACCGCCGCCAACACCGGCCCGACCCCGGGGATCTGCTGGATCGCGGTGTAGCCGGCATCCTTGGTCAGCCGACGCTGCGCCAGACCGGTGAACAGGTCGATCTCAGCGTCGAACGCTTCGATGAACCGGCGCAGCGAGGCGATCCGCGCCACATACGGCGCGGGCATCGTGACCCTGTCCAGCAGCAGGGTTCCTTCGACGCCGAACAGGTCGGTCATCGGTACCCAGACCCCGCCCTTGGCCAGCACGGCATGCACCTCGGCCTTGCATCGGGATCGCATCGCGACCAATTTGGCCCTGTGCCGCACCAGCTCTCGCAGCTCCCGCGTTTCCGGTGGCGCGATCCAGGCGTGCGGCAACCGCCCCATCCGCAACAGATCCGCCAGATCGGCAGCGTCGCGTTGATCATTTTTAACCCGCCGATACGAGAACGCCTTGACCCCGAGCGGATGCGCCAGGTGCACCGACGCGCCGAGCTCGGCCAACGCATCGACGGCCCAGTACCACCCGTACGTGGCCTCGAGAACCACCTCCGGCGCTTCGCCAGCTCGGGACATCACCTCGGCCAGCACGTCACGGTCGTTGAGAATCCGCACCGTCTCCAGATGCTCGCCAGTCTCGCTCATCCGCACCAGCACCGAACGGCGCCGATGCAGATCCATGCCGACAAACTGCTGACCCTCGTAGAATTCGTTCACAGGGGCCTCCTTCGTCGTGGAACAACGTGAACACCTCGAGCATGCGCGCTCGGGACGGACACGAGGAGCGGAGGCCCCGCTCCTTCATGACATCAGAGGCGCTTTCCGTCATTGTGGAGGCGGCGCTGTTGGTTCTTTGACGACAGTAGCCATCGGCATCCGTTACGGCCCGTGTGACTTCGGCATGGCACGGGGCACTACCGGTGGTCTCCGAATACGCCAGAAGCGCAGCAGCAAAGGCTACCCATTACGAATTCGCTCGCCCACCGGTCGGCGACAATATCGCCCGCGCAGCGCTGCTTCCCTCAACCGGTTGGTACCTCGTCGGTCCATACCCTAAAGCTCGTCAATGTGGCGGGACCGAATGTGTTGCTGAGCGCGACGTCGGCGGCGTCGAGGCCACGCGCGATCAAGACCCTGCCGATGCGTGGCGTGTTGTGGCGCGCGTCGAAGGTATGCCATTGCCCGCCCAGGAACACCTCGAACCAGGCAGAGAAATCCATCGGCTCGTCCACCGGCGGCACACCGATGTCGCCAAGGTACCCGGTGCAGTAGCGCGCAGGGATGTTCATGCACCGACAGAAGGCAACGGCAAGATGCGTGAAATCACGGCACACACCCGTCCGGTCGTGAAAAGCTTCCAGCGCCGTCCGCGTCATGCGCGCGTGTTCATAGCCGAACGTTATATGTCGCTGAACGTAGTCGCAGATTGCCTGAACGCGGCCCCATCCCGTTGGTGGCTGCCCAAAGAGATTCCACGCCGTCTCGGATAGCCGATCGGTCTCGCAATAGCGGCTGCCGAGCAGGAAGATAAGCGTGTCCACGGGCAGGTCCGGCACGGGAATCTGTTGCGCGTGGGGAACGATGACATCGGGGAGGCCAGTGTCGTTGACGACCGCATCGGCCGAGACGCGGGTGCGGCCCTTGGGCGCAACAATGCGGGTGCACCAGTTGCCGAAGCCGTCCCGATAGGCTGCCATCGGGACCGGCGGGTCGATTACCAGGTCGTCACGGCCGACGAGGTCGGACACGCGGGTGAAGTGGATGTTGAGGTTGAATATTATCGGGGTTGGCTGCGGGCAGTCGTAGATCATTTCGAAGCCGACGCGAATTTGCATTATTTCTCTCCGGTATCCGGCAGGTTAGGTCGCGCATGGCCGGCGGCGTAGGTGGTGGAAAGGGTTCTCACGTGTGCTCCTTGGCGCAGGGCATGAATCATGGGGCGCTCACGCGGCACATGCTGTGCGTAACGAATCGATCAGCATGCGCCGCAATGCCGTCCAGCGTCGGCCCGCGGCGATAACGATGCCCTGGTTGACTTCCAGTTCGATTCCGACGTAGTCGCACTGCGCGAAGCGCAAGCGCAAGCGCGAGGTCAACCCGTCTCCTTTGCCGGCATAGGGGTAGTTGCGGCGTACGCGAAGTTCCGGAGCCAATGCTGCCAGCGTTTCCTTCCAGCGGGCGCACACCTCGGCCTCCCCGCGCCGACCGGGGTGGTAGAGCAAACCCACATCGGCGCCGCGCACCCTGCCATCCAGCTCCGCGGTAAAGCTGTGCGACGAAATGTGGATCACGCGATGCCCCCGCGCTACCGCTTGCCCGACGAGACGCTCGACCTGCTCGCGATAGGGCCGGTAATGCTGTTCGACGATCTGCGCCCGGGTCTGGGCCGGCGCGGCGCGGGTCACCGCCGAAAGAAGTTGTGGGTGGCCGATCGAGCGATTGAGATCGATAAGCAGGCGGCTGACAGTCGAAGCCACGAGGGGCGCCGCAAAGGCACTGGCGAGTGCCTTCGCCATGACCAGCGACCCGGGATCGTAGCCACGGTGGGAATCCAGCAGCGCCCGTTGTCGCCGAAACAGCCGCCGATAGGGCGCGGGTATGCGGTTACCGCCGTGTTCACAGGTGATGATGAAGGTGTCCATCGTGACAACCGGTCACCAGCGCAACTCGGGCAAGTGGCGAAACACCTGCCGCACACCTTCGCCCCATTCGTCGCTGAGGGCGGTGAAATAGGGGTCGCCCTCATCGAATCGCCGCCGCCACTGCACTTCGAGGCTGTCCCGTTCGTAGCAAATCAGGTCGATGGGCATGCCCACCGACAAGTTGCTGCGCATGGTCGAATCGAAGGACACCAGTACACACTTCGTGGCGTCTGCGAGGGGAGTGTGTTGCGTGATTACGCGGTCGAGGATCGGCTTTCCGTACTTGGTTTCACCGGTCTGAAAGAAGGGCGTGTCGATCCCGGCTTCGATGAAATTGCCCTCGGCATAGGTCCGGAATAGCCGTATCGGCTCGCCGTCGATCTGCCCACCGACGATGAACGAGGCATTGAAGCGGATGTTGCTCTCTTCGAGGTACCCGGCGTCGCGTTTCTCGATATCGCGCGTCGCGTCGGAGACCAGCCTCACGACGTCGAACATCGTCCGGGCACCCAAGAGATTGGTGGCTGCGTCGCCGTCAGCACAACGCTGCGTCAATACGCTGATGACGGCCTGGGTTCCGGCCAGGTTTCCCGAACTCAGCAGAACGACAACGCGGTCGCCGCGACGCTCGAATACCGTCATCTTGCAGAACTTGGCGAAGTTGTCCACGCCGGCGTTCGTACGCGAGTCCGAGGCGAAAATCATGCCCTTGTCGAGCATTACGCCGATACAGTAGGTCACGCCATGCACCTTCTGTGCAATCAACCCCCGTTCACAATGCCACCAGCTTCAGGATGGTGGCAGAAGCGCAGTTGAGCGATTCCCAATCTGGATTTAAGCCTGCCTCGATGCCTTCGCGAACACCAAGCCTACGCCGCTCGACGTGCGGCAGCAGATAATGACGAACCTGCGTTTACTCCCGGCTGCAGTCGTCGCGGTGGTTGCCGGACGCACGGTAGACACCGCCCTGGCCGGCATGCGGGCTCGCCGAGGCAACTGGGCGAGTGCCGTGTGCATTTCCGTCGGGCCGGCCACGTGCCGGTGGAGCCTGACCCGGTTCGGCGGACAGATCACCGACGGCGCCAAGGTTGGCCTGGCGACCGAGCTTCGGTATCGCGAAAAGGTAATGGCCACAACGTGGTCGAGTAGGCAGGACGCGCGGATCCGCTACACCGCGCCCGCCGTTGCGGATGGCCGGTCAGCGTCGGTGACAGAGATCGACCGTTACCGCAACCTGTAGGAGGCCCTGGGCCGGTCTGACCCTGGTCACCTGCTAGAATCAAAGTGCAGTCCAGCGGTGACCACGCCCGCTGCGATCCGCGAAATTCCGATCACCAAGCAGGGCAGGCCATGCCGCTTGCTCGTCGAGAGGAGTCCAATGACCACCTACTACACGGAAGGTGTCTTCGGGGTCGTCTCGTTTGAGACCGACCCGCACCACGACATCAACGCCGACGCGAAATTCTGGAGCCCTGACACCGAGAGGTGGGTCGACTGCCCAGGCTCGACCGGCATCGGGACCGACGTGCTTTACAGCGTCGATTTCTACCCCATCCCCGCCGACGCGGTCGAAGAGATGCAGACGCGTTGTCGCGACCTCATGGCACGAAGGGCCGCGCCCGGATCGACAAGCGGCTACACGCCGACGCCGAGATTGTCGCGCTGAAGTGACGGCACGCTGCCCATTCGAGCGTCTGAGCCGCTTGCCCGAGAGGAGACCGTTCCCATGACCACGTCCTCCAAGGAAGCGTTCGGGATCGTTTCATTCGAGACCGACCCGCAGACTGACATCAACGCCGACGCCAAGTGCTGGCATCCGGCCAGCGACGAGTGGGTGGATTGTCCGGGCTCGACCGGCATCGGGGTCGACGTGCTGTGGAGCGGCGACTACACCCAGATCCCGGCGGCTTCGGTCCCCGAGATGCAGCAGCGTTGCCGTGACCTTTCCAACGTGCGCAGGCGCGGCGATACTGAAAACTGGCCGCCGAGAAGGCCGTTGCGCCACGAACGGGGTTGGGCCAGATCCCCGAACGACAGGTCCTAGGTTGGCAGGGGCACCGATGGTCGGTCAGCCAATCGTCCCAGTCTGCGACTGCTTGACCGGCCAATTTGAGAGCTTCCCATCGTCTGCCGCCGACACGGACCGGACATGCCGGGGCGGTTCATCCCCGATCCTGAACCTTCTCCGGTGTCAGGCGAAGGTGGGCCAATATTTTTCCAAAACTTGCTCCGCCACATATGCGCCTGACCAGCGGTCCGGGAGGCGATCGTGACAGAGATTTCACCCACCCCCTCCTCTTGGCATCTGACCAAACCGCCGCGGAGTGAAGGCCGCTGACCCCCAGTCACTGTCGCAACGTCTGGTCACCGTTTCGGTCACGGCGCTCGAGTTCGAGAATGCGCTGCTGGGTGGTTGAGTACTGCAGGGCGAGCGCGGCATGGTCTGCATAGCCGGCGACGAGGTCGCGTTCATCGTCGCTGAACGGGTGGCGGTGTGTGCTGCGACCAACGACCAGCGTCCCTCCGATGACGTGCGTGCCGCGCAGCGGCGCGACGATCGCCGGACCAAGGTTGAGTTCATCGTCGTTGAGGGTGAACCCCACGAAACTAAGTGTCGTTCGGTCGTGGACGGCGATCCACGCCGGTGAATGATCCGGCCGGATCGCTAACCCCAGCTCGATCGGCAAAGGTGGCGTCCCAGCGACTGCGGTCACGACTAGCTGGCTGATTTCGTCAATGGTGGCCGGTTCGGGGGGTGCGGCCAAAAACGACCACTCGCTACCGCTTAACCGCATCGCATCTGTAGTGATCAATTGACGCACATGGTCCGATTCACTGCCGGCAAGCAAAGCCATCGAAACGGCGCGCGTGGCCTCCAGCCACGCCTGACGGGTACGCGTCTGCCCGAACAGCCTGGCGTTTTCGATGGCGATGGCTGCCGCAGCCGAGAGCGCCTGCACCATCACCTCGTCATCACCGGTAAAGGGAGCGCCGTCGGCTTTCTCGGTGACATAGATGCTGCCGAACACCTGACCTCCACCAAGCACGACCGGAACGCCCAGAAAAGTCCGCATCGGTGGATGGCCGGGCGGGAACCCTACCGATGACGGATGCGTGGATACGTCGTTCAGCCGAAGTGGACGGGGATCGTCGAACAACACACCGAGCACGCCCGTCCCGCGCGGCAAGTCACCGATCATGGCACGGGTGGACTCGTCGATCCCCTCATAAACAAGATCGGCGAGTTCCTTTCCCTGTCCCCGCAAGCCGAGCGCGCCGTAACGCGCACCAGTCAACTCGACCGCCGCATGAACAATCCGCCCCAACGTCTCATCGAGGTCTAAACCTGAGGCGACCATGAGGATCGATTCGATCAACCGGTCCAGACGATCACGGACCTCGATCATCTCGGCAATACGATCGCGCACTTCCGCAAGCAACTCGCGCAGATGCAGGTGACCGAGCACCCGTTCGAGATCTGGGGCGTCGTCTCGCCCAGTTTCGCTCACGGGAGGAAGTCTTCCATCCA
>NZ_DATFZD010000374.1:0-17837 GCF_035314665.1 Mycobacterium sp.
CGACGACCTGTGGCTGCGGGGCGAGCACACGCGCGCGGCACTCAACCTCGGCGGGATCGCGAACGTGACGATCGTCCGCCGCGGCCGTCCCCCGCTCGCATTCGACACCGGCCCGGCCAACTGCCTGCTCGACGAGGCGGCGCGCCGCACGACCGGGCGGCCAAGCGACGAGGATGGTCGGCTTGCTGCGCGCGGCACGCCGGACGCTGCGCTCCTCCAACGTCTACTCGACGATCCCTACTATGCGCTCGCGCCGCCGAAATCGACTGGCCGCGAGCACTTCCGCCTGCACGACTTGCCCGATCTCGGGCCCGAGGACCTGCTGGCAACGCTGACGGAGCTAACCGCGATCACCGTCGCCGACGCGCTCGCGCCGTACGGGCCCGCCGAGGTCGTTGCGTCCGGAGGTGGCGTCCGCAACCCGACGCTGCTCGCCGCGCTCGAGCGCCGCATTCCGATCACCGTCAGCGACGAGCACGGCCTGCCTGCGCAGGCCAAGGAGGCGTACTTGATGGCGCTGATCGGCTTCCTCGCCTGGTACCAGGTGCCGCTGCTAACCGGACCGCATGTGCTCGGACGCATCTCGCCCGGCGATGCGCCGCTCGCGCTCCCGGCGCCTGCCGGCCCGCCCACCGGCCTGCTCATCCGAACGGTGTGAAGCCGATCCCCCCTTCAGCCCGCGGGGGCGCATGCGGGACGCGATCGCCGGGACATGCGGGCGTGTTCGGCATACGCTGCCATCGGGGGCGGACGGCAATACGGAGAGAAGAATGTGCTCAACGATTCGCGCTTCGGCCGTAGTCGTTGCATGCGTAGCGACGGCCGCGCTCGCACCACCAGCCGTCGCTGACCCGGACGACCCGATCCCCGGTAACGGCGTCTTTGTAGTCGGGCCTGATATTGCGCCGGGCCTTTACCGAACGGCCGGTTCGGCGTCGACGTTCGGGGTCTGGATCAACAATGTGCCGACCCAGGATTCGATGTGCGCGTGGTTCACCTACGGCACGCCCGATGCGAACAAAGACCATGTGCTCCAGACGAATATGTCTGTCGGTCCGATGTTCGCGAACATCAATACGACGGTGAAGGCCTTCGAGTCGCATAACTGCCAACCCTGGACGCGGGTCCCCTAAGCCGTCTCGGCGATTTCCAGCGCGAGCGGGTACGGCTCGGGCTCGTTGCGGTTGGTCAGGACGACCACCGTCATGTGCCGCTTCGGGTAGCGCACGATCACATTGCGGAACCCCACCGATTCGCCGGAGTGCCATAGCGTTTCGCCGGTGATGCGCCAGCCGTAGCCGTACTCGATCGCGGGATCGTCGGTGTGCGTGGCGGGTGTGAACGCCGCCCGCAACGAGCTCGGCTGCAGCAGGCGCCCGTCGTAGAGCGCGGCATCCCATTTCGCGAGATCGTCAATGGACGAATAGATTCCGCCGTCGCCTAGCACCGCGCTCGTCTGGTCTTGGTCGGTGCGGTTCCAGCGGCCGGCCACTTCGGTGTAGCCGAACGCGCGATTGTGCACCGTCGAGATACCTTCCTCGTGCGTCACGGTGTTGTGCATGCCGAGCGGTTGAAAGATGCGTTCGCGCAGGAACGTGGCGAAGGGCTTCCCCGATGCCCGCTGCACGATCAGTGCCAGCAATGCATAGCCGCTGTTGCTGTACCGGTAGCCGGCGCCAGCACGAAAGTAGGTGCGATCCTGCGTTTCCAGCAGCCGCAGCACATCCGCGTCGTGCAATTGCGCAGCGAAGCCTTTCGGGATTACCGCTTCGTAGTCGATGAGCCCCGACGTGTGGGTGAGCAGGTGGCGAATCGTCACCGTCTCGGCGGCCTTCGGCAGCGACGGCAGCCAGTTGTTGCCGGGGTCATCGAGCGTGAGGCGCCCGTCCTCGGCCAGCAGCAGGATGCTCGCGGCAGTGAATTGCTTGGTGACCGATGCGAGCCGGTAGTTGGTCTCAGGCGTGGCGGGCGTGTCCGTTTCCAGGTCCGCGAGGCCGTAGCCTGCGCGCACGACCGGCTGACCGTCGCGCAGCACGAGCACGGCCGCGCCCGGCACGTCGCCGACGTAGTTGTGCAGCAGCGCATCGACTTTCGGCTTCATCGGCCGCGGGCGTGGATTCCGGCCTCGACGACCAGCATGAACGTTGTCAGTTCGGAGATGAGGTCGTCGAATGTCCGGGACCGTGGCGGATCGGCCTCGTGTAGCCAGTCGGTGACGGTTTCGAACAGTCCGCCAACGGTGGCGACCGCCAGCGCGCGATAGTCGATCTCGCCGCTGGGATGGTTGCGTCGCCAGAACGCCTCGATGAACGACGCCGCCCAGCGCCGATTCTCCCACCGCTGGGCCTCGACCCGCGGCGAAATACCCGCCGCCACACCAAAAGTCACCATCGCGACGCGGGGGTCGTCGACCAGTGTGTGCGCGAACGCGGACAACACCCGACGCACGGTTTCTTCTTCGTCGGCATCGATAGACTCCCGCATCGCTTGCGCCACTTGGTCTTCGATGCGTTCGGAGACCTGGCGCAGCAGCGCCAAGTAGCAATCCTCCTTGGTGTCGAACAGGTCGTAGAACGCCTTGTTGCCGACGTAGGCGGTCTGGCAGATCTCCTCGATCGACGTGTTGGCGTACCCGTCGCGGGCGAACAACTCGAACGCCGCCGCCAGGAGTTGTTCCCGACGCTGCGCGCGGCGCTGTTCGGCGTCCAGGCCGCGGATCCTGCGCGGGCGGGGTTGCACGGACGTGCGCGGTGCTGCCATGGCGCCGAATTCTAGCGCCGATGTCCCTTTCGGCAAGAGCTCTTGTTTCTAACTGGCCAACGTGTTGTAATTTCCGTCACAGTTGCTCAAGCGGGGGAGACGCCATGCCGGGCCGCAAAGTCGCAGCCACGTTCGTGCTCGCGGTCGTCAGCGCCCTCGTCGCGGTCCCGTCCTCGTCGTCCCACTACCAAGTACGCCTGACCAGCGTCGACAACGCCGATTCGCCGCTCGGCGACGGCACCGCGTTGATCTTCGGCACCAGCGGGACGCCGGTCGCGAGCCCCGGCTACCAAGAGGCCGTCGAGCAGTTGTATCTGGACCCGCGCGGCTTCGACGGCACCGTCCAAGCGCCGTTCACGCCCGAGGGGTTGTATCCGGTTACCGGTGTGCACTCGCTGCTCGTCGACACCTCGTTCGCGCAGGAGGAACAGATTCTGGACGCCGCGATCCAGAGCCAAATCGCCGCCGGGGGAGTGGACGCCGCCAACCCGGTAGTGGTCTTCGGCTGGTCGCAGAGCGCGGACTTCTCCGGGCTGACCGAGCCGGAACTCGCCGCCCAAGGCGTGCCCAGCGATGACGTGCACTTCATCATGGTCGGCGATGCCAGCAATCCCGACGGCGGCTTGCTGGAACGCTTCGATATTCCTGCCGGTTCTGATCCGTCGGTCCCGAGCCTGGGTATCACGTTCGACGGCGCCACGCCGTCCGACCTGTACCCGACCGATATCTACACCAACGAATACGATGGTTTCGCCGACTTCCCCAAGTACCCAATCGATTTCCCGTCCGACCTCAACGCGTTCTTGGGGATCTTGTTCGACCACATCACCTATCTCGACCCGGATCCCGGCCAGCTCGCGGACGCCATCCAACTGCCGACGTCGACGGCCGACACGCTGACCAACTACTACATGGTTCCCGAGGATCTGCCGCTGCTGGACCCGCTGCGGCTCATCCCCATCATCGGCAACCCGCTGGCCGACCTGCTGCAGCCCGACATGTCGGTGCTGGTCAACTATGGCTACGGCAGCATTGACGACGGGTGGAGCCCCGGAGATGCCGATGTGGCCAGCCCGATGGGGTTCCTTCCGACCGACCTCAACTTGAGCGATGTCTTCACGGCCTTGGTCAACGGGATCCCGCAAGGCATCACCGCCGCCATCAAGGACTTGGAGGATCCCGCTGATTACCAAGTCATTTCGTCCATTCTGGACAACCCGATAACCAATCAGCTGATCAGCATTGCGCACACGCAGGGCTTCACCGACGCCACCAACCTGCAGACGCTGCTGAACATCCCGGCGCTGCTCGGCGTTGCACAGAACGCGTTGGGCGGGTTCGACAATTTCCCGATTTCGGACGCGACACTGCTCTCGTCACCGACCGACCTCCTCGACGATCTCAGCGCCACCCTGTCGACTGACTACGCGACGCTGGTGCCCGTCGCCGACACCGTCAACGCACTGCTCACCAGCCTGCCCTCCTACGACGTCAGTCTTTTCACCGATCAGCTCGAGGCCGGGAATCTGCTTGGCGCCATTGGTGATCCGATCGCCGCCGACCTTGCGCTGGTGCCGTTCGCCATCGGCTACGGCGCAGCCGCGCCCATCTTGGAAGCGGCCGCAGGCACGCTGATCAATCTCGTGGACCTGATCCCGGGGCTCTAGTTCAGGCAGGGTGGGCCGCGAAGAACTGCCAGATGGTCTGGGTGGCCTTCAGCGCGTGCGTTGCCGTGCCGAATTTCTCGAGGAAGGTGGTACCGCCGGGCCACTGGTGTCGGCCGCCGTCGACGGTGATCAATTCGACGCTGCGGTTGTCGGCGCACGCGGCGGTCGACGTGGTGAGCGGCGGCTTGATGGTGACAGCGGGTTTGCCGCACTGGTCGACTTTGCGCCAGAACGCGTTGACGTCGGGTATCGACGGGCCGTTGACGGTGCTCGCGCCCTGCCCGCCGGTGTAGGGAACCAGCCGGTCGGCGGTGCCGTGGATATGGATCACCGACGTCGGGTGCGGGGCGGTGCACGCGTCGAGCATGGTGGCCGCATCCGGGCCGATGGCGGCAAAGATGCCGGTGTTGCAGGCCAGCGCGTAGCTCATGATGCCGCCGTTGCTGATCCCGGTGGCATAGACCCGCGACGGGTCGATCGGCATGGCGGCGCTGATCTGCCCGACCATCGCGGTGATAAAGCCGACGTCGTCGATGTTCTCCCGAGCGGACTTGCCGCAGCAGCCGTGCGCATTCCAGGTCTGCCCGACGCCGTCGGGGTAGGCGACGACGAACTTCGCCGAGTCGGCCAATTGATCCCAGCCATAAGAGTTTTCGGCCTGCTGGCCGTCGCCGAACGCGCCGTGCAGCATCACCACCAGCGGTGCCGCCGCGGTCAGGGCCGCCGGCTTGTGGATCCGGTAGGTGCGGTCCAGCCCGCCGAACGACATCGTGTGCACACTGGTGCCGTCCGGCAGCGGCGTTTCCGCCCGATGCCCGCCAGAACACCCCGACAGGGCGAGCAGCAGGCCGAGCAGGACGGTCAGCCGAACGAGCACGCATATAACCTACTGGTTGGACGCCGGTGTGCGGCTACTTCCGCGAAGCGACCAAACTAGTGCGCATGCAGATCCCGTTCGCCGACGCGGTGCTCAGCCGCCTTAGCCGCCGCGACGCCGGGCTCGAACTCATCGAGGAGATCGAAGACGAGGCGGTCGAATCCGTCGACGCCGCCGATCTGCCGGCGGCCGAGCCGGCTCTGCTTTTGCAGAGAATGGAAAACCGGCTGATCCGGCATCAGCTCGCCGAGCCCGACGTGCTGAGCGCCGAGGAGCTGCGCAAGCTGCGCTACATCCTCAACTTCGTCCGACTTGCCGACTTCGAGCCGGGTGCGGCGGGCCCAGGCGGCAGCCGCGGGCGCGGCGACGTCTCGGTCGGCGGCGAAATCGCGCCGTGGCGGTCCCGGGTCGCCGACGCGCTGTACGGACCGCTGCGCGAGGAGCCCGATCCCGTCACCGCGTTGCAGACGGCGCGCGATGCGCTGGCCGGCCTGGCCGCCGACCAGGACGACCAACGGCGAGTGCTGATCGAGCGGCACGGAAACGACTTCTCCCCAGCGGAATTGGACGCCGAGGTCGGCTACAAGAAGCTCGTCACGATCCTCGGCGGCGGGGGTGGCGCGGGTTTCGTCTACATCGGCGGTATGCAGCGGCTGCTGGACGCCGGCCAGCTGCCCGACTACATGATCGGTGCGTCGATCGGCTCGATCCTGGGCAGCCTGGTGGCCCGCGAGCTGCCGGTGCCGATCGAGGAGTACATCGCCTGGGCGAAGACGGTGTCCTACCGCGCCATCCTCGGGCCCGAACGGCTGCGCCGTCGCCACGGCCTGGCCGGCATGTTCGCGTTGCGCTTCGACCAGTTCGCCCAGGCCATGCTCAGCCGCGCAGACGGCCAACGAATGCGCATGTCGGACTTGGCGATTCCGTTCGACATCGTGATCGCGGGTGTGCGCAGGCAACCGTATACGGCGCTGCCGTCACGGTTCCGCCGTCCCGCATTAGCGGCATTGCAGCTGCGATCGCTGCCGTTTCGCCCGATCGGCATCGGCCCGGTGGTGGGCATGCGGATGTGGCAAGTGGCCGCCTTCATCGACCTGCGGGTCGTCACACCGATCATCGTCGGCGGCGACGACCCCGCCCGCGACTTCGACGTCGTCGACGCGGCGTCGTTCTCGGCGGCCATTCCCGGTGTGCTGCACCACGAAACGAGCGACCCGCGGATGATCCCGATCCTCGACGATCTTTTCGAAGAGAAGGACGTCGCGGCGCTCGTCGACGGCGGTACGGCAAGCAACGTCCCGATCGAACTGGCGTGGAAGCGCGTCCGCGACGGCAGGCTGGGCACCCGCAATGCGTGCTACCTGGCTTTCGATTGCTTTCACCCGCAATGGGATCCGCGACACCTGTGGCTGGTGCCGATCACCCAGGCAATCCAGCTGCAGATGATACGTAACCTGCCCTACGCCGATCACCTCGTCCGTTTCGAGCCCACGCTGTCGCCGGCGAACCTGGCGCCGTCGGTGGTGTCGATCGACCGTGCGAGCCGATGGGGACGCGACAGTGTCGACAAGGCGATCCCGGTGACGACGGCGCTGTTGCAGCCGACGTGGTGGGAAGGTGACGGGCCGCCGGCCGCCAAGCCCAAGAAACCGCCGAAGTCAGTGGCATCGCCGATGAGCTCGGTGATGGCCGCGATTCAGTTGCCGACGAGTCGCTTCGCCCGGTGGCGGGACCGCCTGACATGACGTCCGGTCTACGCTGGCGCAAGTGCGAAAGGCCGCCGCTGTTGGAGTTGCCTTGCTCGTGCTTGCTGCGGCGGCCTCGGCCAGGTATGTGGACCACACAGCGATGAGCGGCAGGCAGCCAGGCGCTACTCCCACAACCGAATTCGCAACTGTTTCCAAGCTGATGAACGATGCGATCGCGGCCGACAAGCTGCCGGGTGGCGTGGTGGTGATTGGGCATGGCGGCCGGGTCGTCTTCCAGCGCGCTTATGGCTCGCGCAAACTTGCCGGCGAACCGGGGCTTGATGGATCGCCCGGACCTGCCGAGCCGATGACCGAAGACACCATCTTCGACATCGCGTCGTTGACGAAGTGTCTCGCGACGGCGACTGCCGTCCTGCAGCTTTACGAGCAAGGCAAGGTTGTGTTCGACGATCCCGTGCAGAAGTATCTGCCGGACTTCAACACGGCCAACGATCCACGACGTGCACAGGTGACGCTTCGCATGTTGCTGACGCACACGTCAGGCGAACCGATAGACGTCGACCTCAAAGATCCGTGGGGACTCGATGGCGGCGACAAACCAGAAGGCATTCGTCGTGCGCTGAGCATGCCGCTGCAGTCGGGTCCCGGTGAGGTGTTCCGCTACGCCGACATCAACTACATTCTGCTCGGCGCGCTGATCGAGAAGCTCACCGGTGAGGCCGAAGATGTTTACGTTCAGCACAACGTATTTGAGCCGCTCGGCATGGCAGAGACCCGCTATCTTCCGCCGGCCAAAGCATGCGGGCCACACACGATCAGGGGAGCCGCGATTGGATGGGCTCCCGCGCCGAAAGGGCGTGAGCTGGTCGCCTGTCCCGCAGACACCTGGAGCACCAGTCTTCTGCCGCGCATCGCACCGACGGCCATCGACGACCAAAGCAACGCCGATCCGGCCAAGAATCCCGATTTTGGTTACCTGCTTCGGGGCACCGTGCATGACCCGACAACGCGTCGCATGGGGGGAGTGGCCGGGCATGCCGGGGTGTTCTCAACAGCACACGATGCCAGCCTCTTCGCGCAGGCCCTGCTTGATCGACTTGCCAACCGCCCCAGCAAGTTTCCGCTGAAGCAAGCGACTGTGGAGTTGATGACGACTCCTCAGCAGCCCGGACATACGCCTCAACAGGTCGACGAGGCGAACGATGCGGCCCGAGAAGCCATCGCAGCGACCCCGAACACAACCGATCCGCTGCTCGCCCCGAGCTATCCGGCGATCGAGGGACAAAACCTGTTTGGGTTTGGCTGGGATATCGATACGGACTTTTCCAAGCCGCGAGGGCTGATCTTTCCGGTCGGCAGCTTCGGCCACACCGGCTTCACCGGAACCTCGATGTGGATGGACCCGGGCTCGGACAGCTACGTCATTCTGCTCGCGAACTCGATCCATCAGCGAAGCAGTCCACCGATCTCGCAGCTGCGCGGTGACGTGGCCACGGCGGCGGCCCAGGCCCTGCGTATCTAAATCAGTGCTGCTTGGCTTCGGTGAAAGGCGCTTAGACGCGGTCATGGTCGTCGAGGTTGTAGGGCAGAGGTATTCTCCCCTGGCATCTATATCGGTTCTGATACCGACAATCCGCGCTTAAACAGCGCATTTTCGACGAGTCAAGGCGAGAGCCCGTCGTTCTCAGAAATTCTTAAGGTAGATTTGTCGCGGTCTCATCTTCTTTTCAGGGGTCGCCATGAGGCTTAATCGGCGGGTTTGCCGCTCGCTCGTCATCGCGTCGATCGCTGGCGCTTCGATGCTGCTGCTGGCGCTGATGTCGATGATCTCGGTCCCGATGTCGCGGGCAGACAACCCAGAAGACGCTTTGAATGCGTTGATGATGGGCGGCACGGCTTCGCCGACTCCCAGCAGTGAGTGGCAGGACAGAATCATCACCGACTACATCGACCCCACCACTGGCGCCAACTACTCCCCGGTGCTGGTCCCCACGCCAGAATCGCAGGCCAGCACTTCAATTCCGGCCGGTCTAGTGGACCTGCAGGCCGCGATGGCGCAGCAGCAAGCGGCGGATCCCGGCCAGCCCTACCTCGTTGAAGGTTATTCGCAGAGCGCGGTGATCGCGATTGACGAGAAACTCGCGCTCATACAGGCTGGACAGCCGCCACCTGATGTGACTTTTTTGGTGCTGGGCTCGAGTAACCGTCCCGATGGCGGGCTGCTAGAGCGGTTTGCGGGTTTGGATATCCCGGGAGTCGTGGGGCGGATGCCTTTCAATGGCGCCGAGCCGACCGACGCCGGCATCCCCACCATCGATATTGCGAACCAGTACGACCCTGTCGCTGATTTCCCGCAATTTCCGATCAACCCGGTGGCCGACTTGAACGCCCTCTTCGGCCTCGCCTACGCGCACGCCGCCTACGGGGGCGGCTTCCTTCCCGAGGAGATTTCGGCGCTCTGGCCGCCCACGGCACCTGCCTCGGCACCCGTGGAAGGGCCTTTTGCGGACCAATATGTGCTTGGGTCCACCGAGATTGTCAAACAGGTCGACGGCGATACCACGTTCTATTTCATTCCGACCACCGAGTTGCCGCTGCTAGATCCCCTGCGGAGCTTGGGTGTGCCCGAATCGCTGCTCAACATCGGCCAACCGGCGCTGCAGGTAATCGTCGAAGCCGGCTACGACAGGTCCATTCCGTTCGGAGACCCGACGCCGGCGGAGCTGATTCCGACGATCGACCCATTCACCTTCCTCCTCGAGTTCGCCAACGGCGTCGTCCAGGGCGCCGACAACGCGTTTGAGTTGTTCGGCGCGCACCTGCCGGGATTCAGCGACCTAGAAAGTTTTTTCGCCTCGGCCGAGGCGTGGTCCACCGAGCAGATCGGCGTGCCCTACGACCAAGTCGTCACCGAACTCAACAACGACTTCAACCCGTTCACCCTCTTCACTGCCGTGGAGGGACCGATAGGGCAGGACATCCAAAACCTGTTGCTGGAGACCGGCATTCAGCAGGATCTGCTGGACCCGATCCTCGGGCTCATCGGGCCCCTTGGTGGGCTGATCACGAGCTGAATTCCTCACTGTCTAGCTGCACTTTTTCATGACATCGGTCGCGCGGGCGACCGTACTCCCAGTGATGCCGACTCGGACTAGCACCGTGCCCTGAAGCTGGACTTTGAGCTGGCCGCGACCGGCGAGCTCCGGCCTGCCGGCCGGTTAAACAGGTCGCCATTCGGCCCTGGGCCAAATAAATCTCATCGCCGTGGACCAGTTCTGGGAATCCGGTCAACAGCAATGTCGACGCTGGCGGTTGCCGCCGAAATTCGCTCAGAGAGGCGGGCAATTCGGTTCGGTGGCGTTACAGGTGAAACGTATGTGACGGGCCGCGGGCCGACGCCATCAGCGCGCCTCGGCTTCCGTTTCCGACTCTTCGCCGCTGCCATGCCCACGCCACTTCCGAAAGCCGCGATGCGCGGCGAAAGCGCCGACGACAGCGGTCACGCACCACACCCCGATCGCCGTGTATGCCAACACCGGCGACCGGTTGCCGATCGAGGCGCCCAGCGCCGTGTAGACGAACGCTCGCGGCACCGAACCGATAAAAGCGCCAACAGCCATCTGCCACAATGGAACTCCGAACGCTCCGAACGCGTAGGAGGCCAGCGCATCCGATAGGCCGGGGATGAAGCGCTGGCCGACCACCGCCCACAGCCCGCGTCGCTCGATCAGCGCATCGATGCGATCCGCGCGGGACGCTCCTAGCAGTGCCCGCGCGCTGTCGCGGCTGGCCCGACGGCCCAGCAGGCTCGCGACGACTGCGGTGCCGACCGTCGCGCCCAGCGTCACGAACACACCGAGGACCGGCCCGAACAGCAGCCCGCTGCTGGCGGCCAGGATCGGGCCGGGTACGAAGATCGCGCCGAGGATGGCCGACAGCACGATGTAGGTCAGCGGCGCCGCCGGCCCCGTCGCCTTGACCGTGCGCCGCACGTCCTCGATGTTCACCACGTGCTTGACGGCCAGCAGATAGAACAGCACCACTAGGAAAGCCGCGAACACGGCCAGCCGCACGATGTGGCGTCGTCGCGATGCCGGCGCCGAACTGTCGGTCATGGTGACCGCGATTCTTCCGTACGGGGACTCACGTAGGGTTCTTTGGCGTGAGAACCGATGACGACAGCTGGGAAATCACCGAAAGTGTCGGCGCGACGGCGCTCGGTGTGGCCGCGGCCCGCGCCGCGGAAACCGAGAGCGACGATCCGCTGATCAGCGATCCGTTCGCGCGGGTTTTCCTCGACACCGTTGGCGACGGCGTGTGGAGCTGGTTCGGCGCTCCTGACCTGCCCGCTGAGGTCGTCGAAGCCGAACCCGCGCTGCCGGTGCGGCAGAGGTCGATGGTCAGCTATTTCGCTTCGCGGACCAAGTTTTTCGACACGTTCTTCCTCGACGCCACCAACGCGGGCATCCATCAGGTAGTGATCCTGGCGGCCGGTCTGGACGCGCGGTCCTGGCGGTTGCCGTGGCCTGATGGAGTGACGGTCTTCGAGCTCGACCAGCCTAGGGTGTTGGACTTCAAAGCCTCGACGTTGCACGAGCACGGGGCCGAGCCGACCTGTCATCGGGTCGGCGTCGCGGTGGACCTGCGCCAGGATTGGCCGAAGGCCTTGCAGCAGGCCGGTTTTGATGCATCCGCGCCGAGCGCGTGGTCGGCCGAGGGTCTGCTGATGTATCTGCCGGCGACGGCCCAAGAGCTGCTATTCGACCGCATCCAAGGCCTGACCGCCACCGGCAGCCGGGTTGGCATCGAGGCGCTGGCACCCAACTTCGCCGACCCCGCGGCCGCCGCGCAGCGGCGTGAGCGCATGGAGCGCGTCCGGGCGTTGATGGCCAAGGCGGACCCGCAACGCGAAATTCCGCGCACCGACGAGCTGTGGTACTTCGAGGAGCGCGAAGACGTCGGCGACTGGTGGCGTCATCACGGTTGGCAGGTGACGGTGACGGCGTCGGACGAGCTGATGACCGGCTACGGCCGCAAGCCTCCGCAACAGATCGACGACGGCACGCCGCCGTATCTGTTCGTGTCCGCGCAGAAATAGTGAGCTGCACTGACTAGTGGGGTTGCTCGACGGCCCGTCCTCCGCTCTTGGCACCTCCCCCGGTCGGGGGCTGTATTTGTGATGGATTGTCCGGGTTCACTATTGCCGGGTTGTTCGGGCTTTCCGGCGGCGCGGCACCCGGTCCGCCCGAACCCGATTGGCAGGTTGGGCATGGCGGGGGTGGGTCGGATGGGGCGGCGTGGGCAAAGCCAATACCGAACGTTGATGCTGACAACTCAATCGCGGTAGCGATCGCCGCGGCGCCGGCCAAGCGCTTCGCGTTCATACTCGTTGTTCCTTCCAGAAATGTGCATTCACTATGCTGTCAATCGGATACCCGGGTCTCTCCGAGCCGAAACGAGATGCGGGCAATGCCCATTTGAGGTGGAGCGAAGCAAACGCTAGTTGTCGGTGCCGCGCAGTCGCACCATCCGCGTCGTCGAACTCTCGTCCAGCTCAACCAAATCCGAACGCGACCGCAGGAAGTCGCTGAAAGACTTGAATCCAAGCGACTTTTCGCTGAACGACGGGTCCATCCGCTTCATCTGCGCCTTCACCGCGGAATTGTGCAACCAGTCGGCGTCGTCCTTCTCCAATCCGATCCGCATCGCGCGCGTCAGCAGATCGGTCGCCGCTTTCTGCGGGTCGGGCGGCGGCTGCTCGTCGGCGGTCTTCGCCCGGCTGGTCCGTTTCTTCGGTGCGGCGTCGGTGGGCGCCGGTTCAGGCGCCGGAACCCCGGGCAGCGCGTCGTAGACGAGGAACTCGTCGCACGCGGCCGCCAGCGCCCGGCTCGACGAGCCGGCCACCCCGACGCCCACCACATAACGGCCGAGCCGTTTACAGCGTTGCGCCAGCGGGATGTAGTCGGAGTCGCCGGCGGCGATCACGACGTGGGTCAGGTCGGGCAGCCGGAACATGTCCTCGACCGTGTCGACGGCCAACCGGATGTCGGCCCCGTTCTTGCCATAGGCCGCCGCCGGGAACAGCTGCACCAAATCGACGGCGCGGGCAACCAGCTGTTCGCGGTAGCCGGTGTTGACGTCGGCCGACCAGTCCGCGTACGCACGGGTGAGCACCAGAGTGCCGAACGACGACGCGAAATCGATGATGGCGCCGACGTCGACGGTGGCCCGCGTCAACCGGTCCGCGTCCTTGTCGAGGCCCTTGGCCTTGTCCTTCTGGAACGAACCGCGCCCGTTGACCTGGTCGTAGCGGGAGATCACGATGTTGTCGAAGTCGAGATAGACCGCAACACGGCCCTCGCCAAGATCTGCCATAAGGCCCAGTGTTGACCATCGGCGCCCGGATTGGAGGCAATCTTCACTCGTCCCCTGACTTAGGGCATGATCGCCAGCGAGGCAATAGGGGTGCTCAGGAAGGACAATCCATGATCGAATTTCTGCCGGATATGCCGGAGGGAGTGACCGGCATTCACGTGTCGGGCCGACTGCGAGGCGACGAGCTGCGTGAGCTCAAGCCCACCGTCGAGGAGATGCTGCACACCGACGAGATCAGGATCGTCGAAGTCATCGCGCCCGACTACGAGGGCTTCGGGCCCGGCGGGTTAGTCGAGGATCTAAAGCTGGGCTTCGGCACTGTCCTGCCACATCGTTCGGCCTTCAAAAGAATCGCGATTGTGTCCGATAAGCCGTGGGTCGCTCACACCGTGCACGCGCTGGCGTGGATGATTCCCGGCGAGCTCGCTGTCTTCACGCTCGACGAGCTCGAGCGAGCCAAAGAATGGGCTGCCGGCTAGCTCTACTTCTGCAGCCAGAGTTCGACGCCAACGCCGATGAGCCGAATTTCCTTGCTCCGGAATGGAATATCGGTCAGCATCGCCTCGAGTTGTGCTGGCGTATAAGCCCGTTTCAGCAGCATGAACCGAAATGCGGCGAGGGTCATCCAGCGTTCGACCGTGCTCAGGCCACCATCGTGCGGCTGACGTCGAGCCCCGTCACGTGATACGCCCCGCCCTTTGCCATTTCAATCGCGACGTAGCCACCGATATGCAGTGCATCAACGCGCTCGAGCTCATGGGACCGTCGACCCCGGGCGAGCTGGCCCGCTTCACCGGGCTGACCACGGGTGGCGTCACGGTGATGCTCGACCGGCTGGAGAAAGGCGGCTATCTCAAGCGGGAGCCAAACCCGCGCGACCGCCGCAGCGTTCTGGTGCGTTTGAATCCCACGAAAGTCAAGAAGATGCAGGCCTTTTATGAGGAGATCAACGAGCGCATGGCGGCCCTGCTCGATGAGACGCCGGACCGTGAACTGCGTTCGGTCGTGAAGCTGTTGTCCAAAATGAAGGACTCTAGGGTGGAAGAACCGCCCCGCGACAGGAGGCAGGAATGAGCGACCACGAAGTCAAGATGATCATCTTGTCGACCGACGACCTGGATGAATCGATCCGGTTTTACAGCGAGACCCTGGGCATGGTCGTTGAAGTTTCGCGACGGCGGCGGCATCGTGAAAGGCCCGTACGACGACGCCCACGAACGCTGCGCCGTGGTCTACGACAACAAGGGCAATGGCGTGGTCTTCTACAAGCCGCTGGCCCGATGAGCAACACGGCAGTCGGCGCCAGGGCCACCGAAGCGATGGGTTTGTTCGTCGAGGCCGTAGACCAAATTCCCTCGGCGTCTTGGGATTTGCCGTCAAACCTCGAGGGCTGGAGCATCCGGGATCTGGTGGCTCACACCACTGGGACCGCGGCGAAGATCGTCGCGCTGGTCGAGGGTGCGAAGGCCTGGGAGGGATCCTCGGAGCCGGACGACTGGAAGAGCGACGATCCGGCGGGGCAGCTTCGCGGGCTGGCCGCGCGGTTGCACGACGCCCTCGCTGAAGCCGACCTCGACGCGCTGACACAGGCTCTGACGTTTCCCATCGTCGGCCTGACCATCCACAACTGGGATGTGTACCGTTCACAGCACCGGCCGCTCGAGCTGCCGGAGGACTTGTTCAGCTTTTGCCGTCAGGCGGCCGACTCGGTGCCGGAAGACGAGCTGCGTCGGCCGGGGTTGTTCGGGCCGGCGCAATCCGTGCCCGAGGACGCGACGCCGACAGACCGGCTGATGGCCTATTTCGGGCGCCCGGTCGCCTAGCGGCTAAGTCTGAAACCGATTTAGCGACAGGAGGACCGATGGACAACGCTAACGTGGGCATGTTAGCCACCGAAGCGATGGGCTTGCTCATCGAGGCGGTCGAGCAAATCCCCTCGGCGGCTTGGGATCAGCCATCCAATCTCGAGGGCTGGAGCATCCGGGATCTCGTGGGTCACGTCACTGGGAGCGCAGCGAAGGTCGTGACCCTGGTCGAGGGTGGAGACGTTTGGCAGAAGCCCTCTCAGCCGGACGACTGGAAAAGCGAGGACCCGACTGCACGGCTTCGCGAGCTGGCTGCCCGGTTGCGGGACGCCCTGCCTAACGCGGACTTCGACGCGATGCGGCCTTCGCCACAGGGTGAGGCCCCGCTGCACCGGGCGCTGACCTACCCCGTTTCCGACCTGGCTCTGCACAGCTGGGACGTCTACCGCTCACAGGGCCGGGCGGTCGAGCTGGCCGAGGAACTGCTGGCACTCTGTCGGCAGTTGGTGGAGTCGCTACCGGAAGACATGCTGCGCCGGCCGGGCGGATTCGGGCCGGCCCAACCCGTGCCCGAGGACGCGACGCCGACCGCCCAGCTGATGGCCTATCTCGGGCGCTCGGTTACCTAACGGCTAACGAGCCAAATGCGCGCTGCCGTCGTCTAATTCGTCGCGGCGCAGGCCCATCGGGGTCATCGCGGGAAGATCGCCGCCGGCGACCACGGCGCGGGTGATCGGCGTGAGCGCCTGGAACATCGCCTCCACCTCGTCGTCACTGAGCGCATCGAGCGCCGACAGCGAAAGCGCGTCGGTGCTCGACTCGATATCATCCTTCAGTTCCCGGCCGGCGGCGGTGATCGACCCGTCGTCGTTGAGCAGCCCGCGTTCGGCCAGCCGTTGTTCGTGACGACGCCACGCCTCGTCGTCGTAGTCGCGGGCGCGGGCGATGTACCCCCGCGGAATCGCGCCCGACGCGGCCTGCAGCACGTTGCATTCCCGACCCGATACCCCGGCGGCGGCCAGTACCGCTATGTGCGTGTCGCCGCGCTGCTCACGCAACAACGTAGCCGCGTGCCATAGCGCCGCCAGCGGATCGTCCGGCCACGGCAGCGCCCGATTCGCGGCGAACAGCGGTCGCCCGTCCAGCGGTGCCTGGCGCGCCGCCTTCCCCGCCAGTTCCGCTCCGACAGTGACGTTTTCATCTACGCTGAGGCCGTAGCGGCGCAGCGCCGCGACCGCGGATTCCTGCCGGGCCTGCAGTGCGGCTTCCGGGCCGGCGATCTCCCATGCCGACGGCAGCGCCTTCGCGACGCGCTCGGGGGCGAAGTTGTAGAAGATCGCGGTCACCACGTCGGGGGACACCATGCCCAGCGGTGCCGACCGGGCGGCGAAGTAGCCCATCCAGAACCCGCGATAGCCGAGCCCATCCAACGCCGCCCGCGCCTCCGGCGCAAAGTACGTCACCGCATGCACCGGCTCGAATCGATCGAAGAAGCGTCGGGCCAGCTGTGGTTCTCGGTGCACGGTCGCAGTTAACCACGCCGCCCGAAACGCGCCGCCGCGGCGTTCACGGTTGACCCTTCCTGGCTTGTTCGTCCGTAATGATTTTCGGCAACTGGTCGGCGAGTTCTTGGTGCCAGGCGATTTCAGCCCGCAGTCGGTCGAGGCGATGCTTGACCATCAGCTTTTCGGAAACCGTCAGATACGCGCGAGGAGTTGCGCGACGGGTACGTCGGCCTGATGGGCGAGCTGTACGACCCCAACTTCTACTTCGAGCGGCTCGAAAATCTCTTCCTCGCAAGGAAATTCGATTGGGGCCGGACTCGTAATGCCTACTGGCGCAAACACCCTTGGCGGAAGTGGAGGTCGCAATCGGTCGATGCGGTGCTGGCGACCGGCCTGTTCCTACGGCTGATGAAGAACATTCCGGACCCGGAGCTGCGCCGGATCTATCGCCGTCGGATGACCACCATGCTGCTGCGACGGCCCGATCCAAGCCTCTTATTCATCTGTGTGATCAAGTGCGCGATGCACTACCACCACTACACAATGTCTCGCCAGATGGCCGAACAGCACACGCTGGTGAACACGTTCTAGCGTTTGGCGCGCTTCAGCGATCTCACCAGCCCCTTTAGTCACTGGCTAAAGGACTAGTTGCTTCTGCGATTTGAATGCGCATGCGATATCAGGGCCCGGGTGATATCGCATGCGCCTTGGTTTCCAAAATGATGTGTACCCCGACTTCCTGGTGCGCAGGTGGCTGGTGTGACCTCAGCGGCGGTCGTGGTCGGGGAAGGCGCTTCGGCGTCGGCGGCCGGCGAGACGATCCTCGGCTACTGTCGCTGAAGGGTTCACAGTGGCCGTCAGTTTGGGGGAAGGTATGACCGCACCACAGCAGCCAGGTTGGTATCCCGATCGCGGCAACGCGGCTGGCATCGGGGTGGTCACGCCACAGCCAAAGGATGATCCGTTTTACTCCTACACCGGCCCCCTGGATGGCATCACGCCGGGAACGGTGCTCAAGACGCGCAGCTTTCGTTACCACATCTTCGGCTTCCCCACGCTGCTCGAGACCACCCAGCTGCTCTACCGGTCGACTAGCCAGACCGGCAAGCCGACCGTCAACGTCACCTCGGTCATTGCGC
>NZ_DATFZD010000375.1:0-25700 GCF_035314665.1 Mycobacterium sp.
CGACGAGCCGCTGGCCCAGATCGGCGACGAACTTGCGATCGCCCGGGCGTTGTCCCATTTGGCGAATCAGCTGTTCGCTTTGACATCAACCGATATCCAAGCCAGTACCCACGAGCTGGTCACGCATCTGCACCACTGAACAAGGCCCGCGCAAGGATGTGCGACGGTGTGCCGCGTTTACGATGACCTTTGGCCCTACGGCGACGATTTGCGAGAGCATAGCAACGAATCATGAGACAGGGAACCGATTTACCGGCTGTTCTCGACGTCGAGGTAACGACGCACGGGCAGCTACCTGGTTCCGAGGACTACGCACGGACAAAGATCGGCGAGCTCGGTCGCCTCACCCACCAACCGGTGCTGCACGCTCATGTCAGATTAAGTGAGCACGGCGATCCAGCGGTGGCCCGCCGGGTAATTGCGCAGGCGAACCTCGACGTCAACGGCCGGCTGGTCCGCGCGCAGGTCGAAGGCGTCACCGCGGCCGAAGCAATCGATCGACTCGAGGCGCGCCTGCGTCATCGACTGGAACGCAGCGCCGAACACTGGGAAGCCAAGCGAGGCGGCATCCCTCGGGTTGGTCCGCACGAATGGCGGCACCAGTCCGAGCCCACCCACCGGCCGACGTATTTCCCCAGGCCGGAAAGCGAACGCCGAATCATGCGTCACAAGTCGTACAGCCTGCCAACCAGTACTGTCGACGAGGCCGCGGTCGAGATGGAGCTGCTCGACTACGACTTCCACCTGTTCACAGAGGAGGGCACGCAGCAGGACAGCGTGCTGTATCGCGAAGGCCCCGCGGAATACCGCCTCGCACAGGTCAATCCGGAATCTGCAGACAAGCCGGCGCCGTTCGAGCTGCCCCTGACCATCAGTCCGCAGCCAGCTCCGCGGCTCACCGTCGAGCAGGCAATCGAACGGACCGGGTTGCTTGGCCTACCGTTCCTGTTCTTCGTCGATACTGCCCGAGACCGGGGGAGCGTGTTATATCACCGCTACGACGGGCATTACGGGCTTATCACACCGGCCAGCTGAGCGCCGCGTCACGCTCGAACTTGATTCCGCCGCTTTCAAGTTCAGCCTTTGACGACCCCCAAAAAAGGAACGAGGCGAGCGACTTTGCATGCAAGGCTGCAAATCCGCCGTGTGCGGCACAGTCCGGTGTGCTGAACCGCTGTCCGCCATGGCTTTTCGACCGGTCTATTGCCCCGGGTGAGCTAGGTGGTCGATGAACCAGTCGCGCGCCAGCACCACCACTTGCTCGAGCGTGCCCGGTTCCTGGAAAAGGTGGGTGGCGGCAGGGACCACGGCGACCTCGCACTCGGGCAGGGATCGCCGCCTGTCCTGCCGGTTCAGCTTGAGGACCATCTCGTCGCTTCCACCGACTATCAACAGGGTCGGAGCGCGCACCTCGCGCAGCGACTCACCCGCAAGATCAGGCCGCCCGCCGCGGGATATCACCGCCGCTACCTTGACACCGGGATGCGTGCCGCAGCCAGCGCCGCGCCCGCACCGGTACTGGCACCGAAGTAACCGACCGGCACTGACGCGGTGTCGGGTTGGCCGGCCAGCCAGCCAGTGACGTCGACCATTCGGCGGGCGAGCAATGCGATGTCGAAGACGTTGGCGCGGTCGCGTGCTTCATCGAGCGTCAGCAGGTCGAAGACCACCGTGGCGAGCCCGGCGTTGTTGAGGACCTCGGCGACATATCGATGGCGCGGGCTACGTCGGCGACTATTGGTCCGGCTCCGTCACCCTGTTCTCGGTCCAGCCGTGATCTGCGGGCGAACAGTCAACCCATCGATTGCTGAGCGCGACGTAGCCTTTCCAGCTCGCCCGCGATCCCTGGGCTGATGTCCACCGGGTAGGACCAGCCGATAGCTTCCAGCGAACGAAGCTGAGGCGGAAGCCGATCGATCTGCTGGCGCGCCCAGCTCCGCGACGCCGGTAAGCCGGGATCGTGCTGCAGAAGGCGCCGGCCATTCTTCATGACGGGTATCAGCAGCGGCTCTCCGTCGAGCTGTTCGTCGGGCTGACCGATCGTGTCGCCGGCGAAGACCCCGTGATCAAGCCGCCGGACTACCTGCTTACGCCCCGGATAGATCACCTTGCCGCTGGAGAATTTGGTCCGCCCGATGCCGTCGTACTCCACGAGCTTGTAAGCCATGTCGAGCGCGGGCGCGTCTTGGGCCACAGCGAGTTTGGTTCCCACCGCGAAGGCATCGATGGGGCAGCCATCATCCATCAGCGCCGCGATTCGGTACTCGTCGAGACCGGACGAAGCGACGATTTCGACTTGGTTCAAACCCGCCGCGTCGAGTTTTGCGCGTGCCGCCTTCGATAGCGCGCCGAGGTCCCCGGAATCGAGCCGAATCGCTGCCACATCGAAGTCATTCCGACGTTTGGCGAGTTCGATGACGTGGTCGACACCGTGCAGTGTGTCGTAGGTATCGACGAGCAAGGTTGTGCCCGGGTAGAGCCGGGCGAATGCGTCAAACGCGGCGAGCTCGTTATCGAAGGCTTGAATGAAGCTGTGAGCCATCGTGCCGAACGCGGGGATTCCGTACTCGCGCGCCGCGAGCAGGTTCGATGTGCCCGCAATGCCGGCGAGATAACCGGCTCGCGCGACTTTGAGCGCCGCGTCGGTGCCGTGCGCGCGCCGCGCTCCGAAATCCACCACCATTCGTCCGCGAGCGGCCTCGACCACACGGGCAGCCTTACTCGCGATCACGCTTTGTAGGTGAATCTGGTTTACCACGAATGTCTCGGCGAGCTGGGCTTCCAGAATTGGGGCGATCACCTGCACGATCGGCTGGTTGGGAAACACCACCGTCCCTTCCGGTACTGCCCACACGTCTCCGGTGAAGCGAACCGCGGAGAGGTACTGCAGGAATTCCTCGGTAAACAACCGCAATCCGCGCAAGTAGTCAATATCCTCCGGCTGGAATTGAAACGCTTCGAGAAAATCGAGCACATCTGACAGGCCGGCAGCCATCACGTAGGACCGGCCCTGGGGGAGCCTGCGAAACATGGTCTCGAACACCGCCGTTCCCGACATGTGTTCAGCGATATAGGCCTGCGCCATCGTGACCTCATAAAGGTCGGTGAACAACGCAGGAAAGTGTCGGGGCGTCATGGCGACTGTGACCCGCTGCCTCTCGTATCGGTCTTCCAAGTTCGTACGGTAGCCGCACAGGGGTTGCACTGGATTCTCGCTGAAAGCGTTGTGCCAGCTGGCTTTCGAACTGCGTGCTTCCGCAGAAACTGGACTCATGTTGTAGTGCTTAGCTTTTCGCTGTCGAACTTTCAGCCAGTCGCATTGGTCGTTGTTAGGTCTGCACGCTCCTCATTGTTCGTAGAGAGCCGAGAGGCGCTCGGCGAATTTCTCGATGACTAACTTGCGGCGCAGCTTCAAGCTCGGCGTCAGGTCGCCGGCTTCGATCGAGAGTTCGCGGTCGATGATCGTGAATCTCTTAATCTGCTCCCAGCGATTCAGTTCCAGGTTCAGCCCGTCGATGTAGCCGGCGATCAGTTGCTGTGTTTTCTCATCACGGGCTATCTCGGCGAAGGAATTGCCCACCAGACCTTGCGTGCCGGCCCAGTCGGTGATCGCTTCGTTGTCGAGGCTCACCAGCGCCACGCAGTAGGGCTTAGCCTCCCCGTAGACGAGAAGCTCGCTCACATACGGACAGAGGCCCTTGAATTTCGCATCGATCCCCGATGGCGCCACGTACTTGCCTTGCGAGGTCTTGAACATGTCCTTCTTGCGGTCGGTGATCTGCAGATAGCCGTCGGCGTCGATCTCCCCGACGTCGCCGGTGTGGAACCAACCGTCCTCGTCGAGTGCCTCGGCGGTGGCTTCCGGTAGATCGTGGTAGGCGGTCATCACACCAGGTCCCCGGAGCAAGACCTCGCCGTCGTCGGCGATCTTGGCCTCCGTTCCAGGGAACGGCCAGCCGACCGTTCCGAGCCGGTAAGCGTTGGGGCGGTTGATAAATGATGCGGCCGCAGTCTCGGTCAGGCCGTAGCCCTCGAGCACGACGATGCCGACTGCGTCGAACCATTGCGCGACGTCACGGTCCAGAGCGGCAGCCGCGGAGACGAAGAACCGCAACCGCCCACCAAACCGCTCGCGGATGGTGGAGAACACCAGCCGGTCGGCCACCTTGTAGGCCAGCGATGACGCCAACGAAGGCTTCTTCCCGGCTTGCCGGGCTTGCGACACCCGCGTGCCGATTCCAATTGCCAAGTCGAACATCGTTTTCGTGAGCCTGCCCTGCTCGGCGACCATCCCCTCGATGCGGGCATGTGCCTTCTCGAAGATGCGCGGTGCTGCACCCATGATGGTGGGACGCAGGGCCGCGAGGTTATCGACAATCCTCTCGACGCGGCCGTCGATCGCGGTGGGGAAGCCGATCTGCAGCGGCAGTGCCAGCATCACTTTGCCGAATGCGTGTGCCAGTGGCAGCCACAGGAAGTTCAGGTCGTCGGGGCCGAGGATGTTGAGCGCGTCAATGGCCGCAGCGGTGTACGTCCATGCCCCGTGGGTCAGCCGCACGCCCTTCGGCCGCCCGGTGGTGCCGGAAGTGTAGATGAGGCTGGCGAGCTGGTCCGGACCGACGGTTGCAACCCGCTCGTTGATGGCGTTGGGCGAGTCGGCGAGCAGTTGCTTACCCAACTGCTCCAGCTCGTAGAGGGTGATAACCCAATCGCCGTCGCCCTTGCCATCGATGATCACGACCTTGCTCACATCAGGCAGTTCGGCGCGGTGCTCGAGCAGCTTGTGGAGCTGGGTCTGATCCTCCGCGACTACCACCCGGCTTCCGGAGTTGGCGACGATGTAGACGACATCGCCGGCGTTTGTCGTCGGATACACGGTGGTGGTCGCGGCGCCGCCGCACATCACGGCGAAATCGACGAGCACCCACTCGTAGCGCGTCGACGACGCGAGGGCGACCCGATCCTCTGGGGCGATTCCCAGTGAAATCAACCCGCCGGCGATGTTGTAGACGCGTTCGCCGACCTGCTGCCAGGTCACGCTCTCCCAGCCGTCCTCTTGCGGATACCGAAAGGCCTCCGCGTGCGGGGTCGCGGCGACGCGGTCGAAGAACATCCGTGCCACCGATGGCGCGCGATTCTCGATCTTGGTGAAGTCGGGCCTCTCGTGCGAGGCGGGTAGTGCGTTCATGTTGCTAATCCATTGGTGCTGAGCCGAATAGCGGTGGGGCGGTGATCTGGTAGGGCCTTCGATCCTGCCAGGTCCTCCAGGTCGGGGATAGGGGCCAAAGTCATCCGGATGTTTGGCAATCGTTCTTTCCAACGAAGCCGAGTGTTCTGCGCAACGTCAGGCTGACCGGCCGCCCGTCTTCAGGTGTGGTTGGGTAATCAACTGGCAACAGCTACATCGACGGATAAGTACTCGCCTAAGGCATAGGTTGCCGGCCAATCACCGACACTCACCGCGCGTGCAAGGTCGTCAACCAATGGGCTGTGGGGGCCCACCTCCGCCAACCATGCGGACACTGTGGCCGTGATCTCGTGAGCGGGTACCCGGGCCCTATGCCCGTCGTGCAGACGGTCGGTCAACTGATAGATCGTGCTCGTCGGCCTGCGCTATGGCCAATGATGCCGCCATGTCGCTGAATTCATCGCCGTCTACCGGCTAGCCTTACCTAGTCCATCCGACCACTTCTGGCTCGCCGAGACGTAGAGGCCAAGAGCACGACTACCGGAATGCTTTGGTCTGGCATTGGATCTGCCGAAGTCCCAGCACGACAGGGTCTTTTGTCACTGCGCCTACCTGCGAATTGCCCGGGCGCAGGCTGCGCCGGTCGCGTACCGTACATCCGGTGATGACGCAGTGTGAAGTAACTTGCGTCGGAAGCGCAGCGACACAGGAATTGGCGAAATGACCGCTGCCTCAGCTGATCACGGTCGGCAGGTGCCGCCGAAGCGATGCAAATCCGGCTCGCGCCGGGCTTCTAAGCGGGCCAGCGTGAGTGGCGTTAGCACCGAGGAACTGACGGCGCTACATGTGTTCGCCGATATCCCCGATGAGGACCTTGCAGCGTTGGCTGCCAACCTGGAGCCCCTGCATGCGCGCGCCGGCGAGGTCCTGATGCGGCAGGGTGAGCGGGCGGTGTCGTTTGCGATCATCACATCCGGTCGAGTTGAGATCAGGCACGTCGGCCCGGATGGACAGATTGCGGTGACCGAGCTGTTGCCAGGGACGATTGTCGGTGAAATCGCGTTGCTGCGAAACGCACCCAGAACGGCGACGGTGATCGCGGAAGATGACGTGTGCGGGTATTTCGGATACGACGTCGCTTTCGAGTGCATGCTGGCAATGCCGGTCGTCGCCGATCGGATGGTCCGTACCGCGCGACAGCGGTTGGCCGCATACGTCGCCCCGATCCCGGTATCGGCCAAAGACGGTGCCGGGCTATTGCTGCGCCCAGTCCTGCCCGGCGATGCCGAGTGCTTCAAGGAAAGCGGCGCGTTCTCGCGGCAGACTCTTTACCGGCGGTACCAGGGTGGTGCTCCGACCGAAGCACGGTCGGCCTACCTGTTCGAGGTCGATTACGTTGATCACTTCGTCTGGGTCGTCACCGACGGCGTGGACGGGCCGGTTGTCGCCGATGCACGCTTCATTCGGGATGAAGACGACCTCGCGTCGGCGGAGGTTGCGCTCACCGTGGCGGATGCCTACCAGGGCCGCGGGATCGGGACACTGCTGCTCGGTGCGCTGGCGGTCGCGGCACGCGTCGACGGCATCGAGCGGTTTCACGGCCGGGTGCTTTCCGACAACGGGCCCGTGCGTGCGTTGGGCGATAAGGTCAACGCGCGCTGGGAGCAGGAGGAACCCGGGGCGGTCACTGCGACCGGGGAGATCCCGGCCCTCGATGAGCTACCGCTCGATGACGACACGCGCCGGCAGATCCAGCACGTGGCCCGCCAGGTAATCCACGCGTTCGACTGACCGGACCAAAAGTGACTTACGCCCCGGGCCTTCGTGCCATTGCGCCCTTACCCGACGGCGAGGTGCCCACGCAGCATGGACCCGTCCGGGCCACGTTCTGGAAAGGAGTTGGGCGATGAAGGCGCTCATCGTTTGCGTTTCGAAATCGCACGGCAATACCCGCCGCATAGCCGACCGGATGGCTGCGGTGCTTGATGCCGAGGTCGTCGAACCCGAGTCGGTCGATCCCGAAACGCTCGGCGAGTACGACCTCGTCGGTTTCGGGTCCGGCATTTATTTCATGACGGTAGATGCGACGCTACGGAACTTGATACGTCGCCTACCAGCCGTTGACCAGGTCCGAGCGTTTACCTTCTTCACCAGCGGCGCCCGACAGATTCCGCTGATGGACTACCGCAAGCCGGTCCGAAACCAGCTTGCTTCGAAGGGCTTTGAGGTACTCGATTCGTTCTCCTGCCGCGGGTTCGACACGGTTGGCCCGTTCGGGTTCATTGGCGGGATAAACAGGGGACGGCCGAACGATCACGACCTGGACCGGGCCGCGGCATTCGCCCAACGTCTTCGCAAGCGAATCACGCGCTCCCAGGCTGCTTCATGAGCAATGGCAAACCAAGAGTGCGCCCCTCCCATCCTGGCGCTGGTGCGCGGCCTCGTCGCCGAGGTTCACCCGCATGCCACGCCGCCCTCGGTGACGCTTGACAGCACGTTTGACAACCTGGGCATCGGCAGCCTTGAGCTGGCGGAACTGTTGCTGCGCGTCCAGGACAAATTCGGGGTGGCACTGCCGCCCCACATCCTGGCCAGTGCGGAGACGCCGCGCGATCTCTTAGCGGCCGTCGCTAGCGGCCAGCCCGCCATGGTGGAGGACCGTGGCATGGTTTCACTTCCGGCCACCGCGCCGGGTGTTCTGGCGCCAGACACAACCTTGACTCTGAACGACGCCCTCAACTGGCATGTCCGCGCGACCCCGGACCGAACGCACATCCGCATCCTCGACGATGCTGGCGCCCCCATAGACGTGACCTATGCCACGCTGCACCAGGAGGCGGCTGCGGTAGCGGCCGGGTTGATCGCGCACGACGTCATGCCGGGCGACACGGTCGCCATCATGTTGCCCACCTGCCGGGCGTATTTCGCCACCTTTGCCGGTGTGGTCCTCGCCGGCGCCGTACCTGTTCCGGTCTACCCGCCGGCCCGGCCTTCCCAGCTGGCGGATCACCTGCGTCGCACGACCGGCATCCTCGCGAACGCCCGGGCCACACTGCTCGTCACGGTGCCCGAGGCCGTTACCCTCGGCCACCTGCTGCGCTCGAACGTCGAAAGCCTACGCCACGTCGTCGTTCCCGAATCCCTCACGGGCGCAGGCGAAGACGTGCTTCCGCGGCCGCGAGCCGACGACCTCGCGCTGGTCCAATACACTTCGGGCAGCACCGGGCAGCCCAAAGGAGTCGCACTCACGCACCGAAACCTGCTCGCCAATATCCGGGTGATGGGTCAGGCCGCAGCGGCGTCCGGGGCGGACACCTTCGTCAGTTGGCTGCCGCTGTATCACGACATGGGTTTGATCGGTGCGTGGCTCGGGTGCATGTATTTCGGTGTCCCGCTGGTGGTGATGAGCCCCCAGGCGTTCCTGATTCGCCCGTCACGATGGCTCTGGGCGATCCACGCCAACCGGGGAACCATGTCGGCCGGCCCGAACTTCTCCTATGAACTCTGCCTCGCCAAGGTCCGCGACGATGAGATCCAAGGACTCGACCTGAGCTCGTGGCGGTTGGCCTACAACGGCGCTGAGCCGGTAAGCCCCACGACGATCGAGCGGTTCGCCGATCGCTTCGGTCCTTATGGGTTTCGGTGGGATGCGATGACACCGGTGTACGGGTTGGCCGAGTCCGCGGTGGGCCTGGCTTTCCCGCCGCTCGGACGGGGTCCGGTCATCGACCGAATCCGCCGAGATGCATTCACCCGTTCCGGACGGGCCGAGCCGGCGGAACCGGGTGCACCGGAAGACCTCCGTTTCGTCGCCTGCGGCCATCCGCTGCCAGGCCACGAGATCCGGATCGTCGACGCCGCCGGAAACGAGTTGGGTGATCGCCGTGAAGGTCGCATCGAGTTCCGTGGTCCGTCGGCAACCGCCGGCTATTTCAACAACGCGCCGCCGACACGTGCACTGTTTCATGACGACTGGCTCGACACGGGCGACCTCGGCTACATGGCCGGCGCCGACCTGTTCGTCACCGGTCGGGTAAAGGACGTGATCATCCGGGCCGGACGCAATCTGCACCCGGCGGAGCTCGAAGAGGCGGTCGGCAACATCAAAGGTGTGCGCAAGGGATGTGTGGCAGTGTTCGCTTCTCCCGACCCGTCGGGGGGTGCCGAGCGACTCGTCGTCATGGCAGAGAGCCGAGCGACCGGAGACGACAGCCGCGCCGCGTTGCGCTCCGAAATCGCAGCCACTGCAGTGGATCTGCTAGGGGTGCCTCCCGACGACGTGGTCTTGGCGCCACCGCGCACTGTGCTGAAGACCTCGAGCGGAAAGATCCGGCGGGCCGCTAGCCGGCAGATCTACCAGGCAGGAAAGATCGGCGTGCGACCGCGTGCGATGTGGTGGGAGTTGGCCCGGCTTCGCCTCCGCGGCGCCCTGCCGTCGCTGCGCCGCGCTGGTCGCGCGGCGGGCGCTGTGGCGTTCGCCGTCTATGCGTGGGTGGTGTACACGGTTCTTGGGTTGTCGGTTGCCGTCTTGTTGCTGTTGCTACCGCGACCGCAATGGCGCTGGCGGGTGGCCCAGGGATCGATCCGGCTGCTGGCTCGCCTTACCGGTACGCCGGTTGCGGTGCATGGCCTCGACCAGCTCCCAGCAGGGACCTCCATCGCGGTGGCCAACCACGCCAGCTGGATCGACGGGCCGGTGCTGGCTGCGGTGATGCCACAGTCGTTCCACTTCGTCGCGGGTGAAGTGCTCGAGCGTCAGGCACTCAACGGATTCGTGCTCAGGCGGCTGGGCCACCAGTTCGTCGAACGCCACCAGCGCGCGCACGGCGTGGCCGACGCCGACCGGCTGGCTGCCCTAGTGCGAGCCGGACAGTCGCTCGTCATCTTCCCCGAAGGCCGCCTGGCCCGCGCCCCCGGGTTGCGGCCCTTCCACATGGGCGCATTCGTGGTGGCCGCCGAAACCGGTGTGCCCGCCGTCCCCGTGGCCATCCGCGGGACGCGGACAATCCTGCGGCCAGAGCACCGCTTTCCGCGACGGGGAGCCGTCGACATCGCGGTTGGTGAGCCGATTTGGCCGTCGGGCGCCGACTGGGCTGCGGCAGTGGAACTGCAGCACGCCGCGCGGAACGTCGTCATGCGCCTTTCGGGGGAGCCGGACGTCGAATGACTAATGACCGATGGCCGGGCGGTGCCGCGCGGGCAACCGTTCGACCATCGGCCCTGGATCGTTGAGCCGTTACGAGTGTTTGCCGCCTACCGCCTGGCCGGCGCTTCGCACCACGCTGCGGAAGAACTCGATCCGCCCGGTGACCAGCTCTTCGGTTAAGTCCAGGGCGGCGTCGATGACGTTCTTGCGCCGCGCCTCATCGGGGACCTCTCCACCCACCTGATCGACGAACTTGCGGATGGCGTCGATGGCCTGCTTACGGCTTGCCTCGACCGATTCGAGCACCTCGTCAGACAGTTCGGCCCAGCGTGCCTCGGTCTTTTCGGTTGTCTTCGTCATTGTCAATCTCCTCAAATTTCGTGATATGACGCTGCAAATCCTGTCGCAGCGAACGGCAACTTTCGCCGAAGCAAACGCTATGGTGTCCACGCCACCAACACGAGTGCCTAAAGTCCTTCCTCACCGGATCATTTGACCTAGATCGGCGTCGATGATCGGTGCTTGCCAGTCAAGGACTTTCGCGACTTTCACCGGGACGTAAGTCCCTAACACGTCGTCCCGGGTGCTCAAGAACGCCGCCGCTGGCGAGTTTCTCTTTGACACCGGCGCCGATACTGCCTGGCTCGTCAACCGCGCGCGCGAGGACTTCATGGGCGCCGTCTCCGCATTGACCGAACAGGAAGGCGAGCAGTTGCGCTTGCTTGTGGCCGGCCATACTGATAGCCAGATCGCTCTCCGAATGCGCCTCGACGAGAAGGCTTTTCGCGCATGTCTATTGGCGCTGATTTCCAAAGCGCGAACACCGCGCGATGATCGACGGCGGTAATCTGCTAGCCGCGATGCAGCCCCAGGGAACCGCCAACGAGCACAACGAAGACTTTGGGTTCGCGCTTCTCAGCTTGCCGTGGCGATCAGCGTATTGCCGACACCTGAGATTTAGAAGCAGTTCACGGACCGCGGGCTGCATGCCCGACGGCTGAAGTCGAAACCAATGACCTCTGGGCATGGGACTTCGGCCCCTACCCCCACCACGCGACGTGCCGGATCGTCAAAGGCCAGGTTCGATACGAGGAGGAATCATGGCCAGACGCGCTCGTTGGGGCCGGGCGTTGGCGATGCTGTCTGCGGCTGCTCTGGCGGTGTTGGTTGGGTTGCCGGGCACCGCATCTGCCGATGGCGGTCGTCCGCAGGTTAACCCGGAGGAAAGGGCGGCGGCCATGATCCGGCCGGCCGTAATGTACCTCGCGGGTCAGACTTACGGCCAGGTCCGGCTGCCCAGCGGCCAGATGCTGTCTCAATTTGGCGGAGGTTCGACTTTCCCCTTCGTCGCAACCTGGGGCTGCACCGGTTTCGTCGTCAATCCCGACGGTTGGGTAGCGACCGCAGGTCACTGCGTCGATCCGGAGACCGCAAAAGAGTTAATACTCAAAAATGCCGTGAGTACCTATATGGATCAGTTTCCCGACTCGCCTACGGGCCGGGACCCGGTCGCAGCACTGGAGTGGCTTCTGAAGAACGCACGGGTCGAAGGCGACACTGCCGACCGGGGTCCGGAGATTAGCCTCACGTTGTTGTACGGCACCGGCACAAAGGTTGCCGGGAAGATGCTAGCCAATGTCGTCGATTTCCGGTCCCTCGGCAAAGGCGACGTCGCCCTTCTCAAGGTAGCACAGCACAACATGCCGTCGTCCGAGCTGGCTACCGACGCCGACGTGAGCATCGGTACATCGATTCTCGCGGTCGGCTTCCCGGAGACCACCCAACGGGTCACCGGTCCCTCGCTAGACCCAACGAACAAGAGCGGCACGGTCAGCAAAAAGTCGACCATGGAATCCATTCCGGAATATGAAATCGATGCCGCGGTCACGGAAGGCATGAGTGGCGGGCCGACCATCGAGCTCAACGGCAAGGTGATCGGGGTGAACAGCTTCGCCCCCGCCGGCGAACCGCAGGCGTTCAACTTCGTCGCACCCGCAGACGGTCTCGCGGCGATACTGGCGGGCAAGGGCTTCAAGCCGATGCTCGGCCCCGCCGACGTGTACTACCGAAAAGGGCTCGACCATTACTACTCCGGCCACTACGGCGACGCGATCAAGGATTTCGACCAAACCTTGGCCATGTCACCGGACTATCCCGGCCTGGCCGATCTCAGGACGAGCGCAGCCAATCTGCGCCAGCAGTACGGTGATGTATCGGTGTTGCATAGCTCAAACCTGTTGTGGTACATCGTAAGTGCCGTTTTACTGGTGCTCGCCGTTGGTGGCCGTGCGATCTTCATGGTGGTGCGAAGCCGTCGGCAGCGTCTCGTCGAAGCCGAAGCTGCTGGCTTCCAGCCGGTTCCGGACGGGCCCCCCGCGGCCGGTGGCGTTGCCACGGAACCTGTCGGTCCACAGGTTCATGAAGAAACCGGCGCCGTCCAACCCCTCGGCGTCGTTCCCGCGCGACAGTTGACGGCGACGGAACCCCACTTCTGTGCGAGCTGCGGAGCAGAGCACCACCCTGCCGAAAGGTTCTGCCCGAACTGCGGTAAGCAAATATCTTTTGGAAAATTAGCCCGGGGAACCCGCCAGATAGGGTGACGCCCTTACGCTCGGGCTGAGGGCGTGAACCCTGCCAAAGGCGCCCGGTCGTCGGCACGGCCGAACACCATCGCCTCCTCGATGCGGTCGAACCGGTAGTCGATGGCGTCGCTACGGCGCGAATGGGCCCGGGCGCATGGTGTCGACGAGGACGACATGGAGTCGGTCGGTGCGCAGCCCTGGGACGCCTCGGCTATATAGACGGCCGCGGAAGTGGGTGACATCCACACGCGAATTCGACTGACGCGCTATTCCCCCTCGGACAGGGCTTTCTCGTACATCGCCCGAATATGGCGAACACTCACTGCGAGGCCCTGCGGCAACATGAAGCGCGTTTCACCGTACGAAGCGTTGTCCGCGTTGAGAACTTCCTCGACCTGAATTGGCGCCAGGTGGTAGGCGGCGTTTGCGATAACGACGCCGACGACGCCAAGGGTTTCCTTGCCGAGCAACACATTAACAGCCACTTCGTTAATCATCGCCGGGGCACCACTCGCGCCGCGCAAGGCCGGGAACGACGATTCCATCGCCTCGTCTGTCAACGCAGTCAGTCCGTCGGCCGGCCCGAGGCGCCGCGTCATGTGACCTATCCGTGTGGCGGGATTCAAGGTGATCTGGTTGCCCTTTTGCCGGGTGGGGCCATATTCAAATGCCATCAGCGTCGTGTTTTCGGTGAAGTCGTCGAAGTCGACGACAAGCGGCCGAGGTGGGCGGTATTCGGTAATCCGCAGCAAGGCGAGGTCATGCACTGTGTCGCGCCCGATCAGCGAAATTGGGTACGGGGGTGCGTGAGGTCCGTCATGAGCACGATTCCAAGTGACCGTTGAAGGCGGTGATGACGTGGTTTGTAGTCAGCAGGATTGACCCATCGCCGACTATCGAGCCTGTGCCGAGGAACGGCCCTGTGCGGCCAGATATCAAACCAAAAATCGGAACGACGACGTCTCTGGGATTGAGCGTTTGGTGGACCGCGGAACTCGATGCGACCTTCACGGCGATCACCCAACTCGTTGCCGGCGGCGTCGACGATCCGGATCTCATGGCCTGGCATTGGTTGGCCACAGGCGACGAAACGGAGGTCTTCCGGCGGACTCGGTTCCGCCGGCTCGGCTCGCCCAAAACGCACGAATGCATCTCGGCGGATTCGGACGATGAGCGGACCTCGGCCCAGAGCGCCCTTGGCCCAAGGACAAAACGCGTCTTGACTGATGACTTTCGTCTCTATTGCGGCATGGAGTGCTCGGAAAACGATGAAGACGCCCAAGCGACCGAATAGGGACAGTCATGGCAGCGAACCGCCGAGTCGACTACTTTGCGGGAACCGGCTGGCCACGCACCTAGGACCCTCATGGATATCATCCGCAAATCGCCCCACGGCTACGGAGTCGGGCCCAACCTTACGGACTACGAGAATGCGCGTGCGCGATTCCGCTGGTCCGATGTGCCTGCGTTGTGCGAAGGCATGGGGCCCGGCAGGTGCAACATCGCCTACGCCGCCGTCGACCGGCACGCGGCGGGCCCAGCCGCGAGACGGACAGCGTTACGGTTCGTCACCGACAACGACTGGGACGGCGCGATCACTACGCGAGATCTCAGCTACGCCGAGCTCAGCCGGCTTGTCAATAGATTCGCCGGCGTGCTGCGCTCGCTCGGCATCAACAAGGGCAACCGTGTGTTCACGATCATGGGCCGCCGCCCCGAGCTCTACATCACGATGCTGGGTGCGCTTCGCAACGGCAGCGTCGTTTCGCCGCTGTTTTCGGCCTTCGGGCCGGAGCCAATCGCTACCAGAGTGAACATCGGGCAAGCCGATGTGTTGGTGACCACTCGAGCGATTTACCAGCGCAAGATCGCCAAGATCCATAGTCGAATGCCGTCGGTGCGGCACATTTTGGTAGTCGACGAAGACAAAGCCGGCGACCAGCTGCCCGGGACGCTCAACTTCTGGTACTGGATGAACGCAGCCGACGAGAACACCCCGATCGAGCCCACGACCGCTGATGATCCGGCGCTACTGCACTTCACCAGCGGTACCACCGGTACACCAAAAGGTGCTATCCACGTACACGGCGCCGTCGCGATGCACTACATCACCGGCTTGTATGCGCTTGATCTGCATCCCGACGACATCTATTGGTGCACAGCCGATCCCGGCTGGGTGACCGGAACGTCCTACGGCATCATCAGTCCGCTGCTGCATGGGGTTACCTCCATCGTCGACGAGGCGGAGTTCGATGCCCAGCGGTGGTATCGGATCCTGCAGGACCAGAATGTGTCGGTGTGGTATACGGCACCGACCGCAATAAGGATGCTGATCAAAGCAGGCCCCGAACTGCCGGCGCAATACCACTTTCCGCGGCTTCGTTTCATCGCAAGTGTGGGCGAGCCGCTCAACCCTGAAGCGGTCTGGTGGGGAAAGCGCGTGCTGGGCTTAGCGATTCACGATAATTGGTGGCAGACCGAGACGGGCGGCATCATGATTGCGAATACACCGGCGTTCGACATCAAGCCTGGCTCGATGGGCCGGCCGCTGCCTGGAGTGGACGCATATATAGTGCGCCACAACGACGACGGCACAACGACGGTCATCGACGAACCCGGGATCGAGGGTGAGCTCGCGCTCAAGTCAGGCTGGCCATCGATGTTCCGCGGCTATCTGCACGCCGAGGAGCGATACCGAAAGTGCTTCACCGACGGGCTCTACCTGACCGGAGATCTCGCCAAGAAAGATGCCGACGGTTACTTTTGGTTTGTCGGACGCAAAGACGACGTGATCAAGTCCGCGGGACATCTGATCGGCCCGTTCGAGGTAGAAAGCGCGCTCACCGATCATCCGGCGGTGGCCGAAGCGGCAGTCATCGGCAAGCCCGATCCAACAGTCGGCGAAATCGTCAAAGCCTTTGTCACTCTGAAAGATGGTGTAGTCGGCGACGAAGACCTGCGCCTGGAATTGCTTGGCCGCGCGCGCAAGCGGCTCGGGGCCGCGGTGGCGCCCAAAGAGATCGAGTTCGCCGACACGCTGCCACACACAAGCAGCGGCAAGATCATGCGCCGGCTGCTGAAGGCCCGCGAACTCGGGCTGCCCGAAGGTGATACCTCCACCATCGAGCAACAGCCTGACCACCACGCCGAGGGAGTGCCATTATGACCGATAGGGACCTGGCGCGTGGACTGTTGTCGGATATGGTCCGCGTACGACGCATGGAGGAGAAATGCGCGGAACTTTACAGCGCAGCCAAGATTCGTGGATTCCTTCATCTCTATGTCGGGGAAGAAGCCGTCGCGGCCGGTTCACTGCGCGCATTGGCCAACGATGACGCCGTCGTCGCGACCTACCGCGAGCATGCACACGCGCTGTTGCGCGGCATCCCGATGACCTCGATCATGGCCGAGATGTTCGGCAAGCAGGAGGGCTGCTCACGTGGACGCGGCGGGTCGATGCACCTGTTCGATGCGTCCAAGCGGTTCTACGGTGGCAACGCGATCGTCGCCGGTGGCCTGCCACTCGCGGTAGGCATCGCGCTCGCTGATGCGATGTTGCAGCAAAAGCGGGTAACTGCATGCTATTTCGGTGACGGCGCCGTGGCCGAGGGCGCGTTTCACGAGTCGTTGAACATGGCCGCGTTGTGGCACTTGCCGGTGTTGTTCTGTTGCGAGAACAACCTTTACGCGATGGGCACCGCGTTGGAGCGGGCGCAGTCGCAGACCGATCTCACCGTCAAGGCGGCTTCGTACCGCGTTCCGACGCTGGCTGTCGATGGGATGAATGTCGAGGCTTGCCACACCGCCGCGCAACAGGGTGTCGATCAGGTCCGCAACACCGGTGGCCCTTTCTTCATCGAGTTCCGCACCTACCGGTTCCGGGCGCATTCGATGTTCGACCCGGAACTGTATCGAGACAAGGCCGAGGTCGAACAGTGGCGCGAGCGTGACCCGATCCGGTCATTTACCGAGCAGTGCCTGCTCGACGGAACACTCTCCGATGATGACGTGCGTGACATCGAAGATTCCGCGGCAGCCGAGATCGAGGCCGCGGTGGCGTTCGCTGAGGCGGGGACATGGGAAGACGCAGCGGATCTCGAGCGTGACGTGCTTACACCCTCCTCGTCCGAGGGATGGGAAGCGATCGAAGAGTCAACCCGGGAGCCGGCACGATGAAGACCACCTACCGAACCGCTGTTCACGATGCGATTCGCGACGCCTTACGCGACGACCCACGCGTTGTGCTGATGGGGGAAGACGTCGGACGCTACGGCGGAACCTACGCGGCATCCAAGGGCCTACTGGCGGAGTTCGGTCCCGAACGGGTGCGTGACACCCCACTATCGGAGTTGGGTTTCGTTGGTGTCGGAATCGGTGCAGCCCTGAACGGACTCCGCCCGATAGTCGAAGTCATGACGGTGAACTTCAGCCTGTTGGCGCTGGATCAGCTCGTCAATACCGCCGCGGCCCTTCGCCATATGTCGGGTGGGCAATTTTCTGTCCCGCTCGTTGTCAGAATGGCGACCGGGGCCGGGCGCCAGCTCGCCGCCCAGCACTCGCATAGCCTGGAGCCGTGGTACGCCCACATTCCGGGCATCAAGGTGGTATCACCTGCCACCGTCGAAGATGCCTACGGCATGCTCGGGCCGGCCTTGGCGGACCCGGACCCGGTGGTGATCTTCGAGCACGTTCAGCTCTACAACACCTCAGCCGACGTCGAGGCCCTTACCCCTACTGATATCTCCCGGGCAGTCGTCAGGCGCAGCGGGACTGACGCCACCGTGGTGACCTACGGTGGGTCTCTTTCGAAGGCGCTCGACGCCGCGAACGAGTTGTCACTGGCCGGAATCGACTGCGAAGTGGTCGATCTGCGGGTCTTGCGACCACTTGACGATGACACCATCCTCAAATCTGTGCGCAAGACACATCGTGCCGTCGTGATTGACGAGGCGTGGCGTACTGGCAGCTTGGCGGCAGAGGTCATGGCACGGCTGATGGAGGGAGCCTTCTACGACCTCGACGCGCCAGTTGCTCGAGTGTGCAGCGCCGAAGTTCCCATGCCGTACGCAAAGCACCTGGAACAAGCGGCGCTACCCCAAACTGCCACAATCGTCGCCGCCGTACAAAGCCTATTCGGCGAGCAACAATGATCGAGTTCAAGATGCCCGCCCTGGGTTCCGATATGGACGAAGGCACCCTAGACGAATGGTTGGTCAAACCCGGTGACAAGGTGACTCGGGGCCAAATCGTGGCGGTCGTCGAGACCACCAAGGCCGCGGTCGAAATCGAATGCTGGCAGGAGGGCACGGTCACCGAGCTAGTCGTCCCTGTCGGTGAAACCGTCCAAGTGGGAACAGTATTGGCCACGCTGCTGGCACCGGGTGAGCGTGCAGAACGACGGCCTCGTCGACGGCCTCGGCCGTCGACGAGAGCCGCCGCAAAGCCGGCGCCGGCACCGTCGAGCGCGCGGGGCGCCGCCGTCACTTCCCCGACGGTCCCGCAACGACGTCGCTGGATATCACCGGCCGCACGCCGCCTGGCCCAAAGTCTCGACGTCGATATCGACACGGTGAGCGGCACCGGTCCGCAGGGGTCAATCACCATAAGCGACGTCGAGCACGCCGCCGCCTCCAAGGAACCAGCCACCAAGCCGAAAACCAAGCCGACGTCGGCCGACCGCGCAGCACAGATGCGGAAGTCGATCGCGGCCGCGATGAGCCGGTCCAAGCGGGAGATTCCGCACTATTACCTTGCCGACGAAATCATCTTGGAAAACTCGCTGACCTGGCTGATTACGCGAAACGCACAGCGTTCCATCGATGAACGTGTACTGCCAGCCGTCTTGCTATTGAAGGCTGTCGGCATCGCTGCGCAGCGGTTCGGCGAGTTCAACGGATTTTGGCGAGATGACGGGTTCCAGCCCGCGACTGGGGTTCATATCGGTGTCGGGATCTCGCTGCGCGGTGGTGGCCTCCTCGCGCCGGCCATACACGACGTGCCGGACAAGAAGCTCGACGAATTGATGGACGATCTAACCGATCTCGTGGCGCGGGCACGCTCCTTCTCACTGCGGAGTTCAGAAATGTCCGACCCGACCATCACGGTCACCAACCTGGGCGACAAAGGCGTCGACGCTGTCTTCGGCGTCATCTACCCACCGCAGGTAGCCCTCGTCGGATTCGGCAAGCCGGCCCAGCGAGTGTGCGTCATTGACGCAGGAATCCGCGTCGTCACCACCGTGCAAGCCACGCTCGCCGCCGACCACCGAGCAAGTGACGGTCACCGGGGTGCGTTGTTCCTCACCGCGATCAACGAGCTGCTCCAGCAACCCGACGTCCTAGAAAAGTGACGTGCCATGACTGAAGAAGACATGCGTGGTGTGGTCCTGTCTGTGCTGACAACCATTGCCCCCGAAATCGAACCCGATGACATTCGCGACGACGTCCTGCTGCGCGATCAAGTCGATCTTGATTCCATGGACTGGCTGAACTTTCTGCGTGGTATCCACCGGCGGCTGCACGTCGACATCCCAGAAGCGGACTACGCGTCGCTGCGGACGTTGGCTGATCTGGTCGACTACGTCGAAACCAAGACGTCCAAGCCCGGCGTCGAACGTCAATCGACGCACGGAATCACGTGAGCTGGCCCTGCCGACGGGGACATACGACCCTAGTCAGCGATACCGCTAGCGCCCTGCCGTCAATAGCGAACCGTAAACTCGGCGAGGGGTTGACGTCATGCATTCGACGCGGGACATCGAGGTTCTGCGGAAAGCGGTGCTAGTGACGTGCCGGGCTCCATCCGTGCACAACAGCCAGCCATGGCGGTAGGTGGCCGAGGGCGTCTGCGCTTGTTCGTCGATCGTTACCGGACGGTGCCGGGGACAGACCATTCGGGCCGAGAGGCATTCATCAGTTGTGGCGCAGTGCTCGATCACTTCGCGTCGCCATGCTGGCTGCGGGTTGGCACGCGCGAATCGAAGCAGGAACGGTTGTCGCGCCAGTCATGAAACGACCAGGACCGTAGGGACGGATAACGAGCTTGCGACGAGCCGGCTTACTAGACGAACTCCGGTAGCTCGGCGGCTGCGATGGAAGGGAGGGCCGGATGGTGGCGGATCGAGGACCAAGGGCCCTGTCCTTCCGTCTCGACGGCGACGAATCATGGCTAGGTAACGGTCTGATAGGAGCCACCATGCGCGGTCCGTACTCGTCGTCATCGTCCATTGTCGTCGGAATCGACGGCTCTCGCTCAGCGGCCCAAGCCGCACTCTGGGCGATCGATGAGGCCGTAAGCCGTGACGTCCCCTTGCAGCTGGTGTGCGCAATCGACGCCACCAACGAGGGTGATCGCGACGATGCGACTGAAGTCGCCGCTGCCGAGCAAGCCATCAAGAACGTCATCACCGAAATTGAGTCGACGGGCAAACAGGTCAAGATAGAGGCCGACGTCGTGCACTCCCATCCGGCCGCGGCGCTGCTGGAGGCCTCGCGGTCAGTGGCGATGATCTGCGTCGGCTCGACCGGGGTCAAACACGCCATGCAGGGACGCATCGGGTCCACCGCTGCAGCGTTGGCGCTTGCTGCGCATTGTCCGGTCGCCGTTATGCCAACGAGCAGCGTGCCGCTTCAGGACGGTTTGATTCTCGCCGCGGTGGATGAGTCACCTTCCTGCAGCGCTGTTTTGGAGTTGGCTGTCCAGGAAGCCCGGCTGCGCGGGGCGCCGTTGCGCGTTATCACAATGCAGCGCAGGCAAATCGGTTGTGACTACGATGCCCGCCCGGCGGCCGATCGAAGTCATCGTATCGAAAGACAAATCGATCACCGTCTCACCCATTGGCGCAGAAACTATCCGGATCTCGATATCGAGTCGGTGCACGATCACTTCAGCCTGCTCAACTATCTGGAGCAGCTGCAAAGAGCGGCCACGCCGATCCAACTGGTTGTGGTGGATCCGATGCGACCGGGGCCGACGGATGTTCTGCTGAGGCCCTCCGGTCGCGCCACGCTGGATGCCGCCGGTTGCGCGCTGCTGATTTGCGATCGCCAATGGTGATTATGAAGCGCGGCAATCGCGATCTGTCTACGGTGAGTTCGGCATAGGTTTAAGCCGGTGCCCTCTGTCGCGGCTAACGCCAAGGGCGAACGTCCCCCGACTGTCGACGTCCATGCTGGGAACTTGTTTCTGCTGGCCCAGCGCGAGCTGGCGATGTGACCTTAGGCGCGATCTTGAGGACGTTCGACCCCTCGGCGCGCGGTTAGCTCGGTGCGACCGTGGCAGCGCGCGTATACGTCGGTGATTGATCATGGACGGCAGTGGTTGGGATGGCCGGTGATTCTGATCTCGTGAAGGTAATGATGGGCGGTGACGTCATGCTCGGGCGTGGCGTCGACCAGATCCTGCCCCATCCAGGCGAACCGGAGCTACGCGAACCGTATGTGCGTGATGCGCGGGGATACGTCCGGTTGGCCGAGCGCGTAAACGGGCTGATCGCACGCCCGGTGGATTGGGCGTGGCCATGGGGCGAGGTGCTGGAGATCCTCAATGAGGCCGCCGTGGATGTCCGTCTGATCAACCTCGAGACCACGATCACCGCTGACGGCCAATTCGCCGACCGCAAGCCGGTGTGTTATCGCATGCACCCGGATAATCTTCCGGCACTGAGGGCGTTTCGGCCCGACGTGTGTGCGTTGGCCAACAACCACATTCTCGATTTCGGCTACCAGGGGCTCACCGACACCGTCCAGGCTCTCACCCAACCGGGCATCCAAGGTCCCGGGGCCGGAGCCGACCTGTATACCGCCCGCCGTCCGGCGGCGGTGACGGTTCACGACGAACACCGGGTGCTAGTCGGCTCGGTGGCGATGACCTCGGCCGGCGTTCCCGAATCGTGGGCCGCAGAGAGCGACCGGCCTGGGGTGTGGTTGATACGCGATCTGTCCAGGCATGTCGCCGACGACGTGGCAGCCGGGGTGCTCGAGCACAAGCGCGACGGCGACGTCGCGATCGTCTCGCTGCATTGGGGATCTAATTGGGGCTATGTAATAGCGCCAGACGAAATTGGGTTCGCGCACCGGTTGATCGACGCCGGAGTCGACGTTGTCCACGGACATTCCTCGCATCATCCCAGGCCGATCGAGATCTACCGCGGCAAACCGATCCTGTACGGCTGCGGTGACGTCATCGACGATTACGAAGGCATCCGCGGCCACGAGCAGTTCCGCGCCCAGCTCAGGCTGCTGTATCTGACGTCGACCGATCCGGCCAGCGGGGAACTCGTTTCGCTACAGATGATTCCGCTACGCGTGCGGAGGATGCGACTTGAGCGTGCCTCGCGGGCCGACGCCGAATGGCTGCGCACGACCCTTCAGCACGCCAGCCGCAAATTCGGGATTCAGGTTGCAGCGCGACCTAACGACCTGCTGGAAGTTGTTTCCGTGCGCAATGATAAACATCCCTGGATGACTTCTGACAACGCGCGGTGATGATTTGGGCAACGAGCCCGCACGTGAACGGTAGCTTGCCTGCCGAAAGAGCTTGTCCCGAACGGTCTTACATATTCGAAGGCGGGCAGGACTGCGAAATCAGTGCCGCTGAGCGAAGTCCGCGGGGGGCGACGTAAGCCGGTAGACGTCGATCAGCCGGCTGAGATCGCTTGCGGTAACGATGCCGGCTAGGTGGCCCCCGTCGACGACAAGAGCCCGGTTACCGGCGTCTGATCCCAGACGTTCGAGTAGCGCGGTGAGCGGCTCACGCGGAGCCGCGGTGGGCACGTGTGGGAGGGGTATCGCGGCTTCACGGACCAAGGTGGCAGCCCGCTGGCTCGGTGGAACGCGGCGCAGTTGCGCCAAAGTAATTAGCCCTATGATCGATCCGTTGCGGTCGGCGACGGGATACGAAGAATGGCGGTCGCCGAGTAGGTAACGCTGAATGAAGTCCTCGATAGTGATGTCGGCGGGAGCCGTGTGGGGCTCGGCCGTCATGACGTCGGCGACGCGGACACCGGCGATGGCTTGTCGGGTTATTACCTGTGTCTCCTCCTCGCGGGAAGCAGCGAAGATGAACCATCCGATGAAAGCCAGCCACACGCCACCGACCATGCCCCCTGCCAGAAACTCCAGTAGTCCGAGGGCGATCAGGATGAACGCGAGTATGCGCCCGGCGCGCGCCGCGCCGATCGCAGCGCGCACGCTGTCGCCGTGGCGGCGCCAGAGATAGGCTTTCAGGACCCGCCCGCCGTCCAACGGGGCACCTGGTAACAGATTGAAAAGGCCTAGCAGCAGGTTGATCCCTGCGAGCCACCACGCGACGCCGAGCACAATATGTGCGACCCCAAGCATGCCGAGCCCGTAGGCCGCGCCCCCGAAGACCGCTGCGAGCGTCAGGCTCATCAGCGGACCCGACACCGCGATTCGAAATGCCTCCGTCGGTGTCTTTGCTTCACCCCGAGGCGGGTGACGCCGCCGAACAACCACAGCGTCACGTCGAACACCTTGACGCCGGCGCGGCGCGCCAGGACCGCGTGCGTCAGCTCGTGTGCGAGCAACGATCCGAGCAATATGAGTGCGCCGCACGCCCCGGCGATCCAGTAGGTCCCTTTGGGTAGCCGGGCACAGCGCTTGGCAACGTGGAGGCCAGGCTCCAGGTGAACAACCAGAGGATAACCAGCACGCTCCAGTTGACACTGACCGGAAATCCGGCGATTCGTCCTATCGGGATGCCGCCCATGTCGAATGACCTCCAATGGTGTTGCTGGACAACCGATTACTGTTGGCGGGCGACTATCACCGGAATGCGGGCTGCATGTACAACCGCGGTGCTCACCGAGCCGAGCAGCATCCCGCCGAATCCGCCGCGGCCGTGGCTACCGACCACGATCAGTTGTGCAGATTCGGATTCGTCGAGCAGATGGTGGGCCGGGTGATCAAACACAACCCGATGGCGGACGGGGACGTCCGGGTAGTGCTCCTGAAAACCGGCTAGGCCCTCGGAGAGGGTCTTCTCGGCGGCGGGCCGTGGCTCCATGAACGGCGCAATCGACACGTCGGCGCCGCTGTAGGCGTGTAGGGCCACCAGTTCTACACCGCGAAAGGATGCCTCGTCGAAGGCGATCGCGGTGGCCAGTTGCGAGGCCGGCGAGCCATCGATGCCCACCAGCACCGGTAACTGTGAGGGTTGCAGCAGGATCGGGGTTTCGTCGTGGATCACCGCAACAGGGCAGTGGGCGTGATGGACCAGGCCCGTACTTACCGAGCCGAGCAGGACCCGCTGCACCGCGTCCTGCCCGCGGCAGCCCACGACCATCATGTGCGCCTCTTTGGACAGCTCGATAAGGGCCGGCACGGGCGCCGCAACCAACAGTTGAGTGTCGATCTCGGGTCGGTTGCCGTGTCGCACGCTGTCTTCGGCGGCCTTGATCGCGTCGGCGAGAACCTTGCGCGCATCTTCTTCTTGCTGTCGGTAAAGCCCGGCGGGGATCGGCACCGGAGGGCTGACGGCTAGCGGGCTTGAGACGTGCACGACGGTCAGCGGAACGTTGCGCATGACTGCCTCACGTGCAGCCCACCGTACGGCCAGCGTCGATGACGGGGAGTCGTCGACGCCCACCACGATCCCCGCATCTGTGCTGCGACTGGGCATTTGGCCGTCCTTCTCGTCTGGATGCGGGGCGCGGCAGGCCCCATTATCCGACGCTAGATGGCCGCCGACGTTCGGGTCAGGAGGCGTTGGTCCCGGCAGGAGTGGTCCTAAGACCCTTCGGCGCGGCGACCCGGCGCGGCACAGTCGAGGTATGACGCAGTTCAAGGACCGTGACGATGTGCAACGTCGACTGACCCGTCGGCTGGCTTCGCTTCGCGGTGATATGAGGGTGTTCGATGATCGGGTCGATGCCGGGCGTCAGCTGGCTGAGCGCCTGGAATCGTTTCGCAGTCAAGACATTGTTGTGTTGGGCCTGCCGCGCGGCGGGGTGCCGGTGGCCTTCGAGGTCGCCAGGGCGCTGCGGGCGCCGCTGGATGTGCTTGTCGTGCGCAAGCTCGGCGTGCCGTTTCAGCCCGAGCTGGCCTTCGGCGCGATCGGTGAGCGCGGGGTCCGGGTGATCAACGAGTCCGTCGTGCGGCAAGCTGACCTATCCGAGGACGAGATGGCCGCCGTCGAAGCCAAGCAGCGGGCCGAGCTCGCGCGCCGCGTAGAGCGGTTCCGTCGGGGGCGTGGCCACATCTCGTTGGCAAAGCGCACCGCCGTAATCGTCGATGACGGCGTCGCGACCGGCGCGACCGCTAAGGCGGCCTGCCAGGTGGCCCGTGCGCTGGGCGCCAGCCGCGTGGTGTTGGCGGTTCCGATCTGCGCCGACGATACCGTCGCGCGGTTTAGCGGGTACGCCGACGAAGTGATCTGCTTACACATACCTGACTTCTATTTCGGCGTCGGTCAGGGCTACCGCAACTTCGCCCAGACCTCAGATGACGAGGTGGTCGCGTTGCTCGACCGCGCCCGTGACGGCTATCGGGATCCCGCGGCCGCTGGCACGCCCGGTGACCCGCCAGTGCGCGATGAGGAAGTCCGGGTGGCCGCCGGTCCGGCGGTGGTGGCCGGCCACCTTACGGTTCCTGAGCACCCAGTCGGGATCGTCGTTTTCGCGCACGGCAGCGGGAGCAGCCGCCACAGCCCACGCAACCGCTATGTCGCCGATGTGTTGAACCAAGCGGGCGTTGCCACGCTGCTGCTCGACTTGCTCACCCCCGACGAGGAACGCAACCGCGCCAACGTCTTTGACATTGAGCTG
>NZ_DATFZD010000376.1:0-28004 GCF_035314665.1 Mycobacterium sp.
CCCGCGAATATCAGACTGACACGCGTCGATACGACACGCTCGACACCCCGACGACTCAACTGATCAACGAAGCGGCGGCCGCAGCGACGGTTGCGGCCGCCGCTTCACCCTGCCCACTTGACACGAAGTCCCCCATATCAGAACAACGTCGGCAGGACCTCGAATAGGTAGTTCGCGCCGGTAGCGATTGCTTGAAGATCGTCAGCGAAGGCACCGGCGAAGTCGTAATTGCCGGGATCACTAGCGTTCGCGCCAGAGTCGGCATAGCTGCCCACGGTGCCAAACGGGTCGAAGACGGTGGCGATGTCGTAGTTGCCGGTGACGCCGGTGCCGAAGTTGCCGCCGGCGTCCGCGGCACTGGTGCCGCCCACGACCGAGGCGAGGTCGCCGTTGCCGAGGCCCGCGAAGGCACCGACGGACTGGCCGACTTCGTTGCCGGAAACGGTGGCGGTGTCGAAGTTGCCGGCGACGGCAGCGGGGCCATTATCGGCGCCTTCTTCGTTGCCCAAGCTGATCGCGGTGTCATAGTTGCCGTTCCCGGTGAGACCGACCAGGCCGCCGCCCCCGGCGAAGGCGCCGTCGTAACCGCCGACGCCCAGAGCGGTGTCGTTGGTGTTGTTGCCGAGGTCGATGGCGGTGTCGTAGCTGCCGGTATCGCCGTTGCTGCTACCGATCAGGGCGGAGTCGCCGGCGTAGGCGCCGTCGAGGGGGGCCCCCCCCGTACTCGGAATGTCGTTATTGCCGATGTCGATGGCGGTGTCGCCATTCGCGCCGGTGTCGGTGCTTAGCCCGCCGGCATTCGCGAGAGCGTTGGTGCCCGAGGCTAAGGCGTAGTCGCCGGTGCCGCCGGTGGCAGAGGCGTTCGCGCCGTCGCCGTAGGCGATTGCGATGTCATTAGTGCCTGAGGTGGCGGTGGCGAGGTTGCCTGTTGTGGGGAACAAATCCTTCCCGTCGATTGAGATCTGGTAATCCAGCGTTGATGTCGAGTCGGCCGCTGGGAGAGCCCCACTCAGAAGACTGTCGATTGAGGACAACCAGTCGGTAGACGAGTCGGCCGAGGCGACTGGCGTGTGGGCCCATACGGCGCCGATGCCCAACCCCACTGCCAGCATCCCGAGCCGAGCGATATCACGAGTGTTCACGATGGTCTTCCTTCCCCCAAGCGCACCCTGGCGGGTGCGTCGACTTGTGTGGTCACAGCGGGCCGACCGCTGAGTGTTCCTAGCTTAGGCCAAGCTGAGGAAAATTTAGCAAAAATCATACAAAAATTCTACGAATCGCCTTGGAAGGAACTCTGAGTATGTCGAAGGCTTGTATTCGGACGATGAGAACTCAAGGGCCGCTCTCAGTGGAACGCCGTTTAGTCCAGCCTAAACGCGATGGGCGGCACAAAAGCGAGGCCAACCCACACCCACTAGGTGCGGGCTTGGTCCTCTCGGGAAGGAAGCGACCTCAGAACAGCGACAGCAGATCGGCCAGGAAGCCGCCGCAGGTCGAGGCGGCGGTGCCGGATTCGTTACTCAACGCCGAGATGGTGTCGTATAGGTAATCGGCGCCTCGAGCCGAAGCGGTCGCACCGTCAGTCAAGAGGATGGCGGCGAGGGACATTCCGTCGCTACCAGGACGGCCGGCACACGAACGCCATCCCCCGCGCGGCTGCACCTGAGCCGACCCGGGTGATCACCACGGTCAAGGCCTGACTGCCGCGCAATGCCAACCTTCGCCGCAGCGCCGTGGGGTCGACGTCCACCCCGCGCACCAGGATCTCCAGCGACCCGCAGTCCAGGGCTGACAGCGTCTGACGCAATCGACGCTCGTCGAACGGCAGCTGCTGCAGAACCTCGAATCCGCGCACCCCGGTGGGCAACTGCTCCCCCGACAGGTAGGCGATGTGCGCGTCCAGTTGCCACAGCCCGTGCCGCGCAGCGTAATGGCGCACCAAACCGGCCCGCACCACGGCGCCGTCGGGGTCGACGATCCACCGGCCGACGGGCCGAACCGGGCAGTCGTCCGGCTCGGCGTCAGTGATCTGTTCGCCGCGATCCAGGATGGTTGCGCGGCGCCGCACACCTTGCTCGGCCAAACCCGACGACCACAAGCACGCTTCGCGCACCGACGCTTGATGGGACGTCACCTCGATCTCGCCGTCGAAGCCCAGCCGTTTCGCGACGTCGAAATCGATTCCGGGAGCGCACTTTACGACCAGCTCCCGACCACGGTAGACATCGAAGAGCTGGTCCAGGGCCGGCCGGTAGTCGCGCGGGTTGAAGCGCCGTCGCCCGCCGCCGCGCCGGGCGGGGTCGGCCAGCACCACCGCGTCGCGGGTCACCGGGTGTAGCGCGTCGGCGCGACACAGATCGGCGGCGGCGCCGAGGTTGTGCCGCGCCATCGCCAGCCGCACCGGGTCGATATCACTTCCCACCACCCGGGCCGCGCAGCCGCACAGCGCCGCGACCTCGGTGCCGATCGAGCAGGTCACATCGTGCACGACGCGGCCGGCGAGCCGCTGCGCCCGATGCGATGCCACGGGCGCAGCGGTCGCCTGTTGCAGCGCTTCGTCAGTGAACAGCCACTCGCCAGTATCGGGCAGCTTGTCGGCGGCGCGCCGCCGCAGCAACACGGTTTCCACCAGCGCCGGTGTCCGATCGCCGAATTGCTTTCGTAGCGTTGCGATCTCGGTGACGCGGTCGGTCAGCGGCAACCCATCGACGACGGCCAGCGCCGCGCGGCCCGCGTCCGATATCAGGTAAGCAACGTCGTCGAGCCCGAAGTTCAGGACGGCTTGTTCCCGGTGATCATCACGTTGTAGAACCAGCCCTTCGGCACCACGCGGCGGGACAGGTTCTCATCAATCCAGCTCAACGTCTTCCAACTGGTGAACGCGAACTTGGCCCAGGCCCAGCCCAGCCGGTCCGCAGGCACCGCGTATTCGAAGGTGCGCAGCGGCCAACCCAACATCGCAGCAGTGAACTCGACCGTGGCGGTCTCGACGTCGACGGCGCCGGCGGCGGTGGCCATCTTTTCCAGGTCGCCGGGGGCGAAGGTGTGCAGGTCTACAAGGGCTTCCAGCGCCGCGGCACGGGAGGATTCGTCGAGCTCTTCCTGTGGGCGTCGCCAGCTGCCCAGACCGGGCAGCTTGGTGACGTTGGTGGCGATCCGCCAGGTCAGCGTCGACAATGCCCGGGCGTACCCGTCGCCGACAGAGGTCGGTTCGCCGGCGAACACGAAGCGCCCACCCGGCCGCAGCACCCGCAGCACCTCACGCAGCGACAGCTCGACATCCGGAATATGGTGCAGCACAGCGTGTCCCACCACCAGGTCGAACGTGTTGTCGTCGTACGGGATGCCCTCGGCGTCGGCGACCCGGCCATCGATGTCCAGGCCCAGCGACTGCCCGTTGCGAGTGGCGACTTTGACCATGCCCGGCGACAGGTCGGTGACCGAACCCCGTCGCGCGACTCCAGATTGGACTAGGTTCAGCAGGAAAAATCCAGTACCACAACCTAATTCGAGGGCTCTGTCGTATGGCAGGCGGTAGATCTCGTCGTCGGGGACCACGCCGTCGAAGCAGTCCCGCGCATAGTCGATGCAGCGCTGGTCGTACGAGATCGACCACTTCTCGTCGTAATTCTCCGCCTCCCAGTCGTGGTAGAGCACCTGGGCCAGCTTGCTGTCGTGGCGGGCGGCCTCCACCTGCTCGGCGGTGGCATGCGGTTGCGGCGCCGGGTCACCGGCGGGCTTCGAACTCCTCGTCACGAAGGGCCAGCTTAGTGGCATTGCCGAAGACGTCCACAAAGCGGCGGCGTTCTGCGGCCAGGCGCTCGGCCGGCCCCAGGTCGAACACCTCGTCGATGCCGGCCTTCGCGGCAGCCAGCGCGTCCGGGGGTCCGTCAACGAAGCGCCCGGCCCAGGCCACGGCGGCGTCGTAGACGTCGTCGGGGGCGACCATGTCGTCGATCACGCCTAAGGCCAGCGCCTCCTCGGCGTCGAAGAACCGCCCGCTGTACACCAGTTCCTTGGCCTTGCTGACCCCGACCGTGCGGGTCAGCCGCGCCATGCCGCCGCCGTCGGGCACCAGACCGGCCAGAATCTCCGTCGCGCCGAATCGCACGTTGTCGCCGCTCACTCGCCAATCGGCGGCCAGCGCCAGGCCCAGGCCGGCGCCCAGCGCGTAACCGGTGATCGCCGCCACGGTCGGCTTAGGAATCGCCGCGACGGCGTCGACGGCGTCGCGTCGCACGCCTGCCCAGGTCTCGGCTTCCGATGGGATCAGCGTGCGCAGTTGGGTCATATCGTCGCCGGCGGAAAAGATCTCGTGACCGCCGAAGATGATCACCGCGGCGATGTCGTCGCGCCGACCGATGTCGGCGGCGGCCTGCACGATCTCCCGGTAGACCTGCCGGGTCATGGCGTTGGTGGGTGGCCGCGATACCACCAGGGTGCCGACGCTCGGGCGCTCGGCACCCACGTGGATGCTGACGAACTCGCTCATATCCGCCATCGGTGTCCACCGGCCCTGCGCGTCGCGTGGTAGCGGTCGGAGTCGAAGAATTCGAATATCCAGTTGTCGCCGTCGATTTCGAGGTTCGGTTGCACCGTGACGATCTGACGCTCTACGGCCAGCACGTCGGCGACCGAGCGTCCGGCCAGCGAATCCAGCTGGGTCCAGGTTGGCGGCAACAGGAAGGAGCGGCCGGCTTCGAAGTCGGCGACGGCGGCCTGTGGCGTGCTCCACTCCGCACGGTCGGACTCGGTGTTGTCGCCGTCGGCGCGCTGACCTTCCGGCAACGCCCCGACGAAGAAGTAGGTGTCGTAGCGGCGGGTGCGCTCTGCTTCCGGGGTCACCCAGTTGGCCCACGGCCGCAGCAAATCGGCCCGCAGCACCAGGTTTTCCCGGCGCAGGAAGTCCGCGAACGACAGCGTGCGATCAGCCAGCGCCTGGCGGGATTGGCGGTACACCGACGCATCGCCGACGATGCCGCCCGGGTCGTCGGCCGGGCCGGCGAACAGCACGCCGCATTCCTCGAAGGTCTCGCGGGCGGCAGCGCACACCAGCGCCTCGGCCAGCTCGGTGTCGGTGCCGAACCGCTCCGCCCACCACGACGGCGGCGGCCCGGCCCACGCGATATCGGCATTGCGGTCACGGTCATCGACACCGCCGCCGGGAAACACCACCGTCCCGGCGGCGAATTCCATTCCGGCATGCCGCCGCATCAGGAAGACTGCGATACCTTTTGGGTCTTCCCGCAGCAGCATCACGGTCGCGGCCGGCCGCGCTGGCAACGGGACATACGTGTCATCAGTCACAAGCGCCTCCGGTGGGCCGCGCGGGTGCGGGTGCGCCGGGCAAAGTAACGCCCGTCGATCAAGTCGACCGTGATCGCCTGGCCGAACGCCGCCGACAGATTCTCGCTGGTCAGCACGTCGGTGAGCAAACCCGCTGCGACGATCTGTCCCTCCGACATCAGCATGCAGTGGCTGAAGCCGGGCGGAATCTCCTCGACGTGGTGGGTGACCAGGACCAGCGCCGGAGCATCGGGGTCGGCGGCCAAGTCCGTCAGCCGCGCCACCAGCTCCTCGCGGCCGCCGAGGTCCAGACCGGCGGCCGGTTCGTCGAGCAACAGCAGCTCGGGGTCGGTCATCAACGCGCGCGCGATCAGGATCCGCTTGCGCTCACCCTCCGACAAGGTCCCGTACACGCGGTCGGCCAGATGCTCGGCGCCCAGACTTTCCAGCATGTCGACCGCCCGGTGGTAGTCGACCTCTTCGTAGTGTTCCCGCCACCGCCCGAGCACCGCGTAGCCGGCCGAGACAACCAGGTCGCGCACCACCTCGTGGTCCGGAATCCGTTGCGCCACCGCCGAGGAACTCAGGCCCACCCGGGAACGCAGCTCGGACATGTCGACCCGGCCGAGACGCTCACCGAGCACATAGGCAACGCCCGACGACGGGTGCTCGGCGGCCGCGGCGATGCGCAGTAACGACGTCTTGCCCGCCCCATTGGCGCCGATGATCACCCAGCGTTCGTCCAGCTCCACCTGCCAAGTCACCGGCCCAACCAGCATGTGGCCGTCGCGGCGCAACGAAACGTCCGTGAAGTCGATCAGCAGATCCGAGTCGGCTGCGTCGCTTCCGGTTTCGGGCACCCGACCATCGTGCCGTACCGCTCGCGCGGTTACTCCGGCGGGATCTCGACGCGTCGCACCATACCGTCGACCGCGTCGGCGGCCTCGATCTCACCGCGGGTGACGCCGAGCAAAAATAGCACCGTGTCCAGGTACGGGTGGCTCAGCGAGGCGTCGGCGACCTCTCGCAGCGCGGGTTTGGCGTTGAACGCGATGCCTAACCCCGCGGCGGCCAGCATGTCGATGTCGTTGGCGCCGTCACCGACCGCGACCGTCTGCTCCAACGGCACGCCCGCCTGATGCGCGAAGTCGCGCAGGGCCTTGGCTTTACCCGCGCGGTCGATGACCTGGCCGATGACCCGGCCGGTGATTTTGCCGTCGACGATCTCCAACTGGTTGGCGGCGACGAAGTCCAGCATCAGCTCGTGCGCCAGCGGGTCGATGACCTGCCGGAAGCCGCCGGACACGACGCCCACGTGATAACCGAGCCGCCGCAGCGTTCGTATCGTGGTTCGCGCGCCGGCGGTCAGTTCCAGCTGTTCGCCGACCTCGTCGAGCACCTCGGCGGGCAGGCCGGCCAGGGTGGCGACCCGCCGGTGCAACGACTCCGCGAAGTCCAGTTCGCCGCGCATCGCGGCCTCGGTGATGGCGGCGACGGCGTCCTGGGCGCCAACCCGGGCGGCCAGCATTTCGATGACCTCCCCCTGGATCAGCGTCGAGTCGACGTCGAACACGATCAGTCGTTTGGCCCGCCGGGACAGGCTGTAATCCTCCAGCGCCACGTCCACGCCCGCGTCGGCGGCCACCCCCGTCAGCGCGGCCTGCAGCTGACCGCCCATGCCCGGCGGCACCGAGACCCGCAGCTCGAGGCCCGTCACCGGATAGTCGGAGACACCGCGGATGAGGTCGATGTTGACGCCCAGTGCGGCCACCTCGCGGGCGACCGTGCCGAACGCTTCGGCGGTGATCGGCCGGCCCAGCACCACGATGGTGTGCGTCGACGGGTCCCGGATGACCGGCAGATCATCGCTGCGCTCGATGCTGACGTCCAGGCCAACTGCGTGGATGGCCGCCTCGACGTCCGCCCGCAGCGCCTTGCCTTCGGCCACGTCCAGCGGCGCCGACACCAGCACACCCAACGTCAGCCAGCCCCGGATCACCACCTGCTCGACGTTGAGCAGCTCGACCTTGTGGCCCGCGAGAACCTCGAAGAGCGCCGAAGTCACACCTGGCTTATCGACACCGGTGACGGTGATCAACGCCGACACCATGCGGGGTCTGGTCACCCCAGATTGCCGTCGGGACGGCCCATCAGCTGCGAACGCTTACGTCGTCGATTCTGGTGACATCGCCGTCGGTCGGACCGTGGCCGCGACCCACGTGCGCCTCGGCGCGAAGTCGCTCCACCATGTGCGGGTAGTGCAACTCGAAAGCCGGACGCTCGGAACGGATGCGAGGCAGCTCGGTGAAGTTGTGCCGCGGCGGCGGGCAACTGGTCGCCCACTCCAGCGAGTTGCCGTAGCCCCACGGGTCGTCGACGGTGACCACCTCGCCGTAGCGCCAGCTCTTGAAGACGTTCCAGACGAACGGGACCATCGACGCGCCGAGGATGAACGCCCCGATCGTCGAGACGACGTTGTAGATCTGGAATCCGTCAGTCGGCAGGTAATCGGCGTAGCGGCGCGGCATCCCCATGTCGCCCAGCCAGTGCTGCACCAGAAACGTGGTGTGGAAGCCGATGAACGTCAGCCAGAAGTGCAGCTTGCCCAGCCGCTCGTCGAGTAGCCGGCCGGTCATCTTCGGGAACCAGAAGTAGACGCCCGCGAAGGTGGCGAAGACGATGGTGCCGAACAACACGTAGTGGAAGTGCGCGACCACGAAATAGCTGTCGGTGACGTGGAAGTCCAGCGGTGGGCTGGCCAGCAGCACACCGGTCAGACCGCCCAGCAGGAACGTGACCAGAAAGCCGACCGAGAACAGCATCGGCGTCTCGAAGGTCAACTGGCCCTTCCACATGGTGCCGATCCAGTTGAAGAACTTGATGCCGGTCGGCACCGCGATCAGATAGGTCATGAAGGAGAAGAAGGGCAGCAGTACGGCACCCGTTGCGAACATGTGGTGCGCCCACACCGCAACCGACAACGCGGCGATCGACAGGGTCGCGTAGACCAACGTGGTGTAGCCGAAGATCGGTTTACGGGAGAAGACCGGGAAGATCTCGGTCACGATCCCGAAGAACGGCAGCGCGATGATGTAGACCTCGGGGTGGCCGAAGAACCAGAACAGGTGCTGCCACAACAGCACTCCGCCGTTGGCCGAGTCGTAGATGTGGGCGCCCAGGTGCCGGTCGGCGGCCAGCCCGAACAATGCCGCGGTCAGCAGCGGGAAGGCGATCAGGATCAGGATCGACGTCACCAGGATGTTCCAGGTGAAGATCGGCATCCGGAACATCGTCATCCCCGGTGCGCGCATGCAGACCACGGTGGTGATCATGTTGACCGCGCCCAGGATGGTGCCGAGCCCGCCAACCGCGATACCCATGATCCACAGGTCGCCGCCGACACCTGGTGAGTGGATGGCGTCGGTCAACGGGGTGTAGGCGGTCCAGCCGAAGTCGGCGGCACCGCCCGGCGTCACGAAACCGGCGGTCGCAATCGTGGCACCGAATAAGAACAGCCAAAACGAGAAGGCGTTCAGCCGTGGGAACGCCACGTCGGGCGCGCCGATATGCAGCGGCAGCACCAGATTGGCGAAACCGAAGACGATCGGGGTGGCATAGAACAGCAGCATGATCGTGCCGTGCATGGTGAACAACTGGTTGAACTGCTCATTCGACAAGAACTGCAGACCGGGCGCGGCCAACTCGGTGCGCATCAACAGCGCCAGCAGCCCGCCGATGAAGAAGAAGATGAAGCAGGCGACGCAGTACATGATGCCGATCATCTTGTGATCGGTGGTGGTGATCAGCCGGTAGACCAGGTTGCCTTTAGGGCCTGTTCGGGGCGGGTACGGACGACTCGCCTCGAGTTCTCCCAGCGGGGGCGCTTCGGTGGTCAAGAGCTCCTCCAAACGTCGGGCGGGGCAACTGGGATCAGTGGCTCTTGAGTCTAGCCTTCGACGGTGTCCGGCGAGCGACTGGTCCTACAAACTGTCGTAATGGGGCGGGAAAGGCCGCGCCTCCTCGTCGAGCGCGCGCAGCCGGCGTCAGCTAGCCGGATGTTACCGTCGGACCCGTGCAGTTCAGGGGTATGCGACCTGTGATGTGCGCCGCCGCTGCGACGGCGATTTCCGCCGCGCTGTGCACTGGTTGCACGACGGGGCCGCCCGGGGGCAGCGCGTCGTCGACGTCGGTGATCACCAGCACCACCCAAATCGCCGGGGCCGGCGTTCTGGGCAACCAGCGGCGACCAGACGAGTCGTGTGCGCCACAACCGGCCGAACCCGATCCCGGGCCGCCGACTCGCACAGCCCCCAACGCGGCGGGCGTGCAGCCCCACGAGGCCCAGGTGCCCGCTGATCCGCAGCGGATCGTCGTGCTCTCCGGCGACCAGCTGGACGCCCTGTGCGCGCTGGGCCTGCAGTCGCGGATCGTCGCTGCTGCGCTGCCGGACGGCTCCTCGAGCCAGCCGTCCTACCTGGGCACGGTTGTGCATCGGCTGCCGGGCGTGGGCACCCACAGCAGCCCCGACCTGGCGGCTATCGGGGCGGCCAAGCCGGATCTGATCCTTGGCTCGCAGGCGTTGACGCCGAAGCTGTACTCGGCGCTGGCCGCGATCGCGCCGACGGTGTTCACCGGGGCACCGGGTGCGGCGTGGGAAGACAACCTGCGCGGGGTTGGAGCGGCTACCGGCCGGGCGGACGCCGCGGGCGGCGTGATCGACGACTTCACCAAGAAGGCCCACGACGACGGCGCCGCGCACGACGCCGCCCACTACCAGGCGTCGATCGTGCAGTTCACCGAGAACACCATCCGGGTATACGGCGCCGAAAACTTCCCGGCCAGCGTGCTAACCGCGGTCGGCGTGGATCGTCCTGCGTCGCAACGGTTTACCGACAAGCCGTATATCGAGATGGGCAGCACCGACGCCGACTTGGCGGGCAACCCGGACTTCTCCGCGGCGGACGCCGACCTGGTGTACGTGTCGTTCGCGTCGCCGGCGGCCAAAGACCGCGCCGCCACCATCTTCGACAGCGACCCGTGGCGAAAACTAGGCGCCAACCGCGACAATCGGGTCTTTGTGGTCAACAACGAAATATGGCAGACCGGCGAAGGTGTGGTTGCGGCCAGCGGTGTGATCGACGATCTGCGCTTTGTGAACGCCCCGGTCAACTGACGGCCAGCGGTTGTGATGTCGACCGCACCGAAGGAAATACATAGCCTATCTATGCTATTTTGTTTGGGTCTAATAGAATTCGTTATTGCAATAAGCGCACTCAAGAGGATTGCCCATGAGCACTGTTTCCGCATATGCCGCCACCTCGGCTACCGCGCCGCTGACCAAGACCACGATCACCCGCCGCGACCCCGGCCCGCACGATGTGTCCATCGATATCAAGTTCGCCGGCATCTGTCACTCCGACATCCACACCGTGAAAGCCGAATGGGGACAACCCAATTACCCGGTGGTTCCCGGTCACGAGATCGCCGGCGTGGTCAGCGCGGTGGGCTCTGCGGTCACCAAACACAAAGTGGGCGATCACGTCGGGGTCGGCTGCATGGTCAACTCCTGCGGTCACTGCAGCAGCTGTAAGGCCGGGCTCGAGCAGTACTGCAAGCCCGGCGCGACCTTCACCTACAACTCGATCGACAAAGACGGCACGTCGACGCAGGGCGGCTACAGCCAGGCCGTCGTTGTCGATGAGAACTTCGTCGTGCGCATCCCCGACTCGTTGCCGCTGGACAAGGCGGCCCCGCTGTTGTGCGCCGGCATCACGCTCTTCTCGCCGCTCCGGCACTGGAAGGCGGGGCCCGGTACGCGGCTCGCGATCATCGGCCTGGGCGGGCTAGGCCACATGGGCGTCAAGCTGGGCGCGGCGATGGGCGCCGACGTGACGGTGCTGTCGCAGTCGCTGAAGAAGATGGAGGACGGGCTGCGCCTGGGCGCCAGCCACTACTACGCCACCGCCGACCCGGACACCTTCAAGAAACTTCGTGGCAGTTTCGACCTGATCCTCAACACCGTCTCGGCCAACCTCAATCTCGGCGACTACCTGAACCTGCTTGACGTCGACGGCACGCTCGTCGAGCTGGGTATCCCCGAGCACCCGATGGAGGTGCCGGCGTTCCCGCTGGCGCTGGCCCGGCGCAGCCTGTCCGGGTCGAACATCGGCGGGATCGCCGAAACCCAAGAGATGCTGGACTTTTGCGCCGAACACGACGTGACGCCGGAAATCGAGGTCATCAAACCCGATTACGTCAACGAGGCGTACGAGCGGGTGCTGGCCAGCGACGTGCGCTACCGCTTCGTCATCGACACATCAGGCTTGTGACGCCGAAGCGTCGCCGTTAGACGCATCCACGATACCCGCCAACGGCCAACCGGCGGCGGCAAGCCTGGCGGCCACTCGCGCGATGTTCTCCGGGCCCGCGTCGTATTGCGTCATGTCGGAGATGAAGTCCGCGATCACGTCACGGTCAACTTTGCCTTCGGCTTCCTCGTCGATGGCGTCGACCACTTCGGTGATCTCTTCGTCGCTGAGCGGTGTGCTGCGCAGTAGCGCAAGCAACGGCACGCGGTCCGGACCAGGAACACCTTCGGGATAGCCGACCTGCAGCCACTGGATCACCGAGCGGAAAAAAGCGGCCGTAGAAGATGGGGTTATCGCCACGTCATCAGTCTCACGAAAGCCGGGTCAACATCGCTACCATCCCCGCTCACCGTTCGCACAATTCATGCACCGTTCATCTTTCGAGGCGATCCCTGACCTTGAGCGAAGGCCCAGGTCACTACCGTGACCCGAAATGAGGTGAACTGAACTCGTCTTGACGCAAACGACGGGATGGCTCAGACGAAAGGGTGGCGGCCAACTATGACGGCTCAAGAAGAAGCAGCGGCTGGTCCGGGTCCCGTGGGCGCCGCCGGCGAGGCCTTGAAACGGGACCCCCGGCTCATCTACCGGATGCTCCGCGACACATCCCCCGTGTTGCGCATCGACGACTCGAGTGTGGTCGTGAGCACCTGGCCACTGGTCGACGAAGTTCTTCACAGCCCCAGTCTGTTCCGCGCGTCCCAGGACGCTGGCGACTTCAAGAATGAGCGCCCGCTCATCCCGCTGCAGATCAACCCTCCGGAGCACACGAAGTTTCGAAAGATCCTTGACCCGTTGTTCTCGCCCAAAAAAATTAAGTCGCGCGAGGGGTTGATCATCGCAGTGGCCAACCGTCTTATCGACCAGTTCATCGACAGCGCCGAAATCGACTTTGCACAAGCATTCTCGATTCCGTTCCCGGGCGAAGTCTTCCTCATTCTGCTCGGATTGCCGCCTGACGAGTTGCCAGCACTCCTGGCGATGAAGGACGGGATCATTCATCCCAACGTGGGATCCGGCAAGCCTATGGGGCATCCTGAAACCGACGCCCATCAGAAGGCCACCGCAAGTTCGATCTACGAATACTTCGAGCGTGTCATCGCCGACCGCCGTTTGCACCGCCGCGACGACCTGTTGAGCTGGATTCTAGATGCTGAGATCGACGGTAAAGGTTTGAGCCACAACGATATTCTTGACATCAGCTTTCTACTCTTTGTCGCCGGCCTCGATACGGTGGAGGCGTCCCTGGATTGCTTTTTCGACTACCTCATTCGCAATGACCACATGCGTCAGGCAATCGTTGAAGATCCCTCGGTGATCCCCGTTATCGTCGAGGAGCTGCTGCGCTGGGAGTCTCCCGCCATGAGTGTTCCGCGTCAAGCGGTCGTCGATACCGAACTCGGTGGATGTCCGGTGAAGGCCGGCGATCGAGTGCTCCTCATGCTCGGATCGGCTAATACGGACGAAGCCAATAACTCGAACGCCGTTGCCCCCCAATTGGATCGGAAGATCAACCGCCACCTGGCCTTCGGTGGAGGCGCGCATCGTTGCCTGGGTTCGCATCTGGCTCGCACCGAACTACGCGTGGCATTAGAGGTCTGGCATCAGCGGATACCCGTATACGACATCAAACCCGGTACTGAATTGACGTTTTGGCTTGGTACCCGATCGGTTGAAACATTCCCGATGCTTTTGCACCGCCGCGCACACGGTGCCAAAGATGAGCGAATCGACCGCCCCTATGCTTGAGTCGAGGCAGCGCGATGACCTAGGTGGTGTTCGACTCCTGGTCTTCGCCAACCGGACAGAGGATTAAGTCGGCCCGACGATATCGGAGGTACATGACCACCGTCCGCAACGCGATTCTCGATTTGCTGCGCGCCCACGATCTGACCACCTTTTTCGGGAACCCCGGCTCATCGGAACTTGCTCTCCTGCAAGACTTTCCAGACGATTTCCGCTATTTTCTCGGACTGCAGGAGATGATCCCGGTTGGAATGGCCGACGCCTACGCGCAGATCACCGGTCGTCCCGCACTGGTCAACCTGCACACCGCGCCCGGTATGGGCAACGCTCAGGGCCAGCTCTACAACGCCTACTGCAACAAGACTCCGCTGATCGTCACGGCCGGAAATCAACGACGGAACATGCAGAACCAGTACTGCCTGCTGACCAACATCGAACCCACCACCGTGCCACGGCCGTTCGTGAAATGGGCGGCCGAGCCTGCCATCGCAAGCGAAGCGCCCGCGGTGCTGGCCCGCGCCATCCACCTGGCCACCACCCCACCAATGGGCCCGGTATTTGTCTCGCTGCCGATGGACGACATGCCGGTCGAACTCGACGAGGCCCAGGCCGCCAATATCGCGGTGGTACGTGAGCGCTCGGTGACCCACGCGACCGGGTTTCCCGCTGAGCTTGCCGAACGGATCTGCGCACGAATCGAAGCGGCGAAATCGCCGGCGCTGATCGTGGGCGGCGACGTCGAACGCTATGGCGCGTGGGAGTCGGTTGTCGGACTGGCCGAACGCACCCAATCGGCGGTATGGACCGCCCCGCTCACCGGGTGGAGCGGATTCCCCGAGAATCATCCGCTCTACCAAGGGGCCTTGCCGCCCGGCGCGGGCTGGATCTCGGGGACACTGGCCGGACACGATCTGTTGATTGCGATCGGCACGCCGGTGTTTCGGTACTACCCGCTGGTGCCCGGGCCCTACCTGCCCGAGGGCGCGAGCATGATTCACCTCACAAACGATCCCGACGAAGCGGCTCGCGCGCCCGTCGGGGACGCGATCGTCGCCGACTTAGCCACGGCCACAAGGGCCTTGCTCGACGCCGCGAAGCCAACCAAACGGTCGGCTCCGGCCCCACGTGCCGCGATCCCCGACATCCAACACGCCCAGGCGCCGCTGCAGCCGGATGCGCTCTGGACGGCGGTGGGGAAATCAGCGCCCGCCGAGACGCTGTGGGTCAGCGAGGCCGGCAGCAACGAGCTCGCCATCACCAACGCCATTCGACCCGGTCACCCGTTGTCGCATTTGTCGGCCGCCGGGGGCGGGCTCGGCTGGGGGCTACCGGCGTCCGTAGGCGCTCAGCTGGCCGCCACCGATCGTCCCGTCGTCGCGCTAATGGGTGATGGCTCAATGCATTACGCGATCACCGCGCTGTGGACCGCGGCACACTACCAGATTCCGGTCACGGTCGTGGTCGCCTCCAACGCCGAGTACGGCGTGGTCAAGCAGTTCGGCGTATGGGAGAAAACGCCTAAAGTCCCGGGACTCGACCTACCCGGACTCGACGTTGTGGCAACGGCCGCCAGCTACGGCGTGGACGCCCATGAGGCGCACACCGTCGACGAGGTCGCCGAATTGGTTCGGGCCGGCATCGCCGACCGCGACCGACCCACTCTGATCAACGCGCACACCGTTCCGGTCGGCGTCTAGTGGGGACCTTCGGCGAGCAGCGCGACATTTCGTCGGATCCGCCGCGAGCTGAGCAGCGAGACGGGCAGCAGGATCGTCGCCAACACGGCGAGCACGACAAAGGGCAGCCTGTCGTTGGCGAAGGCGGCCGCCCCGGCGACGCCCCCGGCGATGAGGACGCCGAACGTGACCCAGGTCCATATCTCCGCGCGCTTGAGTTGATCAGCTGACTTGTTGCGGAGATAGATCCTGCCGAGCCGCGTCGCCGACGCGCGCACATCGGGATCGGCGGGCGCGACACCTCGCACGACCGCGTTGATCGCATCGGAGCGTCCCGATTGGTCCAGTCCGGAGACCGCGTCCTGAGCCGCTCGGTGCATGCCTTGGGTCGTCACCGTGAAATATCCGCCAAGGGCGGCACCGAAGACGATGGCTGACAGGACGGCGCCTTCGAACTCATAACTGGACTGCAGGCTGGTGAACAGACCCCACAACACGGCAAGGAACAACGCGCACACCACGAATCGCACCCACGCGGGTTGCAGGATCAGCCGGAGAAGCATGCGAGACCGGCGGGTCTAGAAGTTCCAGTCCTCGTCTTCGGTGACGACGGCTTTTCCGATCACGTATGACGATCCCGATCCGGAGAAGAAGTCGTGGTTTTCGTCGGCGTTGGGTGACAGGGCCGACAGGATGGCCGGGTTGACGTCGGTCTCGTCGCGCGGGAACAACGCCTCGTAACCGAGATTCATCAGCGCCTTGTTGGCGTTGTAGCGCAGGAACTTCTTGACGTCCTCGGTGAGCCCGACTTCGTCGTAGAGGTCCTGGGTGTACTCCACCTCGTTGTCATAGAGCTCGAACAGCAACTCGTAGGTGTAGTCCTTCAGCTCGGCCTGCTTGGCCGCGTCCTCGAGCGCCAACCCGCGCTGGAATTTGTATCCGATGTAGTAGCCGTGCACGGCTTCGTCGCGAATGATCAGCCGGATCATGTCGGCGGTGTTGGTGAGCTTGGCCCGGCTCGACCAGTACATCGGCAAGTAGAAGCCGGAATAGAACAGGAAGCTCTCCAGGAGCGTGGAGGCCACTTTGCGCTTGAGCGGCTCGTCGCCGCGGTAGTACTCCATCACGATCTCGGCCTTGCGCTGCAGGTTGGGGTTCTCCTCCGACCAGCGGAAGGCGTCGTCGATCTCGGCGGTCGAGCACAGCGTGGAAAAGATCGAGCTGTAGCTCTTGGCGTGCACCGACTCCATGAAGGAGATGTTGGTGTAGACGGCCTCTTCGTGCGGCGTCAGTGCGTCGGGAATCAGGCTGACCGCTCCGACCGTGCCCTGAATGGTGTCCAGCAACGTCAACCCGGTGAACACCCGCATGGTCAGCTGCTTCTCGTGGTCTGTCAGCGTGCCCCACGACGGGATGTCGTTGGACACCGGCACCTTCTCGGGCAACCAGAAGTTTCCGGTCAGCCGCTCCCAGACCTCAGCGTCCTTCTCGTCTTGCAGACGGTTCCAGTTGATGGCCGAGACCCGGTCGATCAGCTTCACTTTTTCGGTCACCAGAACCCCACTTCACCAGGACGGATGGTCGAGCATACTCAGATAATCGACACTACCCCTGGGGGGCGACAAGACAATGGAACACAACACGTTGTGTTTGCGTGTCGCGAACACAACCCGCATTAGGCGTTTGCCGGGTAATGGGACCGAAGGTTCAGCCGCACCACCCGGTCGAGGACGCGATCGGATAGCACGCGGGCCAACCGGACGAGGATTGCCGCGTCACGCCCGATGGTGTAGCGGGTGCGCGGGCGAGCCGCGACCGCCGCCCTGGCAATGACCTTGGCGGCGCTGTCGGCGGAAACACCGTCTTCTCCGAATGACCGCGCCTGCTCCGAAACGGCCGTCACGAGATCGCCGTAACGCTCGAGTTCATCGGCGGACATGCCCGCCTTTAACCGATCCGCGTTGGCCATCCCACGTTCCAACATCTCGGTCTTGACCGCGCCGGGTTCGACCACGACGACGTTGACACCGAGACCGCCGACCTCACGGCGCAGAGAATCGCTGACAGCTTCGAGTGCGAACTTGGAGCCCGCGTACGCCCCGTAAGTCGGCAGCGCCACCCTGCCGCCCACCGAACTGATGTTGACGACGGTGCCCGCGCTGCGTAGCAAGGCCGGCAAAAGCGCCTGGGTCATCGTGACCTGACCGAACAGGTTCACCTCGAATACGTTGCGCCACTTGGCAATTGGCAGCACTTCGACGGGAGCGTTGACCGAGATCCCGGCATTGTTGACCAGCGCGCGCAGCGGCCGGCCCAGCGGATCGCGGGCGACCCGGTCGGCGATGGCGGCCACATCCGAGTCGACCGTGATGTCCAGGATCTGCGGCTCGATTCCCTCGGTCCGCAGCGCATCGGCGTCGACGTCGCGGCGAACGCCGGCCAGCACGTGAAAGCCTCTGCGCGCCAACTCTTTCGCGGTGGCTGCACCCATGCCGGTCGAGGCGCCGGTGACGACGACCAGCTCGCGGCGGTTCGAGACGGTCATCGGCATCTCCGGTTTCAGTTGACAGTGTCATCTCAAACTAGGCCAGTTGAGTTGACGTTGTCAACTCAACTGTCGGCGACCTATGCTACTGCCGGTGGTGACGCGATCAGAGACTGCGGCGATGACCCGCCAGTCGTTGCTCGATGCCGCCGGCGCGCTGCTCGACAGCGGCGGGCCGGATGCGGTGACGCTGCGTGAAGTGGGTGCCCTGGCCGGCGTGTCACGATCGGCGCCTTATCGCCACTTCGCGAACAAAGAGACGCTGCTAACGACCATCGCCACGAACGCCATGAACCAACTGGGCGACCGGCTGGAGCGACTGGCCACCGGCGACGATCCCCCCGAGCAGTCGCTGCGCGCCGCAGTGCTTTCGCTGCTCGCCATCGGCCGCGCCCGACCCCATCTTTACCGCCTGATGTTCACCACACCCGCGGGCGATCCGACCGCGGCGGTGCGGGCGGCCGAGCGCACCCAAGACCTGTTCCTCGACCTCGTCGGCCACATCGTCGGCCCGCGGCGCGCGCGACACTACGGAGCGCTACTGCTCACCACCGCCCACGGGGCAACGAGTTTCGAATCGAGCGGTCATTTCGTTTGGGACAAGTGGCAGACCAATGCCGAGCAGCTCATCGACACGATGATTGCCTTGCTGCCAACCGAAAAGTAGCTCGCGTCAATCCAATCCGGTATGGCGCAGCGTGTGCGTGAGGCCGTCTTCCAGCGCGCTCAACGCAATGTCGGTGAGGCGACTGAGTTCGTCGACATCCTCTCCGCCCTTGCCCATCCAGGTTTCGAGTGACACGAACACCGCGGTGGCCAGGCTGTGTGCGGCGATGTCGGCGATCATGGCGCCGTCGGCGGTGGGCGCGGAACGTTCGTGGATGAAGCGCTGGATCTCGTCGGCGACCTGATCGCGCATCCGCCGGATATGCCTGGTGATGATCTCCTGGTCCAGGTCGCGCGACCGGATGGTCGCGGCCTCACGCACCATTGCGAAGTCAAAGGGGAACGCGTCCATGGCCTTTCGCACCGACGCGGTGATGGGTTCTCCGTGCGGGCGCAACGCCAGCGCACGAGCGAACCATTCGAAGCCGATGTCGTAGTCGGCGAAGATCACCGCGTGCTTGGACGGGAAGTGCCGATAGAAGGTTCGCTCGGTCACCCCAACGTCGGCGGCGATATCGGAAACGCTGGTCCGGTGCACACCGTCGGCGACAAAGCGCTTCATCGCCGCCTGTTGCAGCGCCTGACGCGTGCGCTCTCTGCGAGATTCCATGGGATAAGCAGACACCAAATGTCACCATTGACGCAAATATGTCAGGTGTGACATTGTGCCTTCTGTCGAGGGATCATCACCGGAGGAGTCAGCATGGCCGACTACGACGCGATCATCATCGGGGCAGGCCACAACGGTTTGGTCGCCGCGAACGTGCTCGCGAAGGGCGGCGCGAAAGTGCTTGTCCTGGAACGCGCGCACTTCCTCGGCGGGATGGCCGCGACCCGGGAACTCTTCGACGGATACAAGCACAGCGTCGGCGCGTGGGCGGTACTGATCTGGCGCAAGGAGATGACCGAACGCCTAGAGCTGACCAAGTGGGGCTTCGAACTGATGGACCAGTGGACGTCGACGTGCACGTTCGGCGACGAGGCCGACCCGCCGTTCGTGATGTACAACGACCTCGAGCGCATGGGCCGGCACCTGCTCGACGACCACGGACCCGAGGTCGCGGCGGGGCTCGGCGGCCTGTTCGCGCACATCGGCCGCTTCGCGCCCTACTTCGTCGACTCGGCATTCGGTCCCCCACTGGACATCATCGAGGTGATTGCCGAACAGCCCACTCCCGAGGCCCGCCACGACTTCGCCCAGATGTGGTACGGCAGCACGATGGACACGGTCCGCCGGTTCCTGACGCCCGACCAGGGCCGCTGCATCCAGGGCTCGCTGGCCGCGATGTCGATCGACGCCTTCGACGGCGGCCCCTGGACGCCGGGCTCGAACGCATCGACGCTGTACCACTACCTGATTGGCGGCGGCAACGTCGAATACATCATGCCGCGCGGCGGCATCGGCTCGCTGAGCACGGCGCTGTGCCGACGCGCCGAATCGCTGGGTGCCGAGGTGCAGATGAAGGCGCACGTCAAACAGATACTGGTTAGCGACGGGCGTGCGACCGGAGTTGAACTGCGCGACGGCACAACGATTTCCGCCGACGCCGTGCTCTCCTCACTCGACCCGTACACCACGTTCGTGAATCTGGCCGGCGCACAGAACTTCCCGCCCGACTACATCCGCAAGATCAAGGAGATCAACTTCAACCTGGGATACATCCAGGCACATCTCACGATCGACCAAGCCCCGCAATGGATCGAGCGCCTGCAGCCGTTCATGCACGACAACGGACAGTGGTGTCCCACCGTCGCCTACGCGCCGTCGCCGGAGTACATCAGCGACGCCTGGGAGCAATACCGCAAGGGACAGCTTCCCGACGCCCCGCCCACGTACCTATACATACCCAGCATGGTCGACGCGTCGCTGGCGCCCGAAGGCAAGCACAGCGCAACCATTTTCACGCCGTACTTCCCCACCGGGCTGGACGCCGACGAAAACCGAAGCTGGAAAGAGCAATACGCCGACACCTGCGTGCAGATCTTCGACAAGTACGCGCCCGGGTTCGCCGACTCCGTCACCAACCGCGTCGTCTTCTCCAACCGCTACTTCGGCAGCACCTTCAGCGCGCACGCGGGCGACTACTCGCACGGCCTGCTACAACCCAACCAGCTGTGGACCGGTCGCGTCGTCGAGGGCGAGGACAAGTTCGCTACCCCGGTCGACGGACTCTACCTGTGCGGCCAGTGCACCCACCCCGGTCCGGGTGTGACCGGCATCCCGGGGTGGAACGGCGCGGAAGCGGCGCTCAAGCACCTCAGCGCGCGGGTGTCATGAATCTGCGGATCGTTTAGCGGATCACGCATCGTCCCGTAGGCGGACCAGGGTTATGTATGCGATCAGGGAAATGACCGCCCAACCGACCGTCAGCCAGCCCATCGTTCCACCAAGATTCGCTACCAGCAGGCCGATTCTCGACTGAGGGTATCCCTGGTCTATTGCTTGGGATGCGAACTGCCTGAGCGCAGCCCACACGATCAAGAGGGTGACCATCACGGCAAAGCTCATGATCGTAGTCACCCGCGCGACGAGTTGCAATTCAGCTTTCGTCAACGGTCCGCCCACGAAACTGTGACGTTACCGGACAGATCTAGGCACCGCGCCGGTTCGACATGTACCATTTGGTACATGATTACCGAAGACAGTATCGAGATCGACGCGCCGCCACAGCTGGTGTGGGATGTCTTCAGCGACGTCGAGCACTGGCCCGATTGGACCGCCTCGGTGACCTCCCTGACCGGGCGGGACGGACCGGTCCTCGCCGTCGGCAAACGTTTCACGATCAAGCAGCCCGGCATGTCGAAGCTGGTCTGGACGGTCACCGAGATCGAGCCGGGCTCGTCCTGGACGTGGGTGCAACGCTCTCCGGGCGTGCAAGTGACGGCCCGTCACTTCGTCACCGGACAGCGCGGCGGCCGCACCCTGGTGCGTCAGCAACTCGACCAGCGCGGTGTGCTCGGCGCGCTGGTCGGGCGGCTGATGGTCAAGAAGACCAGGCGCTTCCTCGAACTCGAGGCCCAAGGACTCAAGGCCCGCTCCGAGGAGCTCAGCCGCGCCGATGGTTCGCACTCCTGACCTGGAGCGGCGCCGGCAACTGCTGGACGCGCTGATCGAGGAGTTCGCCGCGGGCGGCATCGGCGATCGATCGCTGCGCGACGTGGCCGCCGCGGTCGGCACCAGCCACCGAATGCTATTGCACCACTTCGGCTCTCGCGATGATCTCATCCTGGCGATCGTCGAAGAGGTCGAGCGCCGCCAGATGGGCCTGCTCGGCGATCTGCCCACAGATCCGGCGGAAGGTTTCGCCGCCATGTGGGCGGACCTGCGCCGGCCCGAATTGCGGAACTTGGAGCGCCTCTTCTTCGAGTGCTACGCCCGAGCAGCCCAGGGCGAGAAGCCGTTTGACCGTATGGTCCCCGGCGCGGTCAGCGGCTGGCTCGCTGGGGTCGAATCCGTCGTCGGCACCGCGTTCGATCCCGCGATGGCGAGATTGGGTTTGGCCGTCACCCGTGGCCTGCTGCTGGATCTGGTGGCCACCGACGACGAGGCCGGCGTGGACGCGGCCGCGAAAGCGTTCGCGGATCTGCTCAGGCGCTGACCTTCCGGCGCTTGGCCGACGAGCCGGTGCCCACCCCGAAGAACCGGTATTCCGCGGGTTTGAGCGAGCGGGTGGACCGCCAGTACTGCCAGGTCATGCCGCTCCACAGGGTGCGGTTGACGCCGTGTTCGTCGAGGTACCAGCTGCTGCAGCCGCCGGTGTTCCACACCGAGCCGGCCAGCTTGTCCTGCAACTCGGTGTTGAACCGGTCCTGAGCGGAGCGATTGGGCGCCAACGCCTGCGCCCCGAACTTCTCCACCGTCGCGATCGCCTCGGCCACGTAATGGATCTGCGACTCGATCATGAACACGACCGAGGTGTGACCCAGTCCGGTGTTGGGCCCCAACAGGAAGAAGAGGTTGGGCATATCGGCGACGGCGATCCCGCGGTGCGCCACAACGCCCTCCCGGTTCCAACGGTCCACCAGATCCTCGCCGTGCAGGCCCTTGATATCGACATAGGTATAGGAGTCGGTGGTGTGAAATCCGGTGGCGTACACGATCACGTCCACCGGGTGCTGGACGCCGTCGTCCGTGACGATGCCGTTGGAAGTGATGCGGGTGATCCGATCGGTGATCAGTGTCGTCTTCGGATTGGCGACCGCCGGGTAGTAGTCAGCGGCGTACAGGATTCGCTTGCAGCCGGCGCGATAGCTCGGAGTAAGCCTGCGCCGCAACTCCTTATCGCGGACGCTGCGCCGAATGTTCCACTTGCCGACCAGTTCGACGCCACGTAGCAGGCTTGGGCGTTGGGTCATCGCGTATCCCAAACCTTCAAGCCCCCAGTAGATTCCCGACCGTACCGCCAGCCGCAGACCGGGCACGTTCGCGAAGGCTTTGCGCACCCCGTCCGGCAGCAGACTGTTCGGCCGCGGCACCACCCACGGCGGGGTGCGCTGATACAGCTGCACCTCGGCCACACCGGCTCGGTCGCGCACCAACTCCGGCACGATCTGGATAGCACTTGCCCCGGTTCCGATCACCGCGACCCGCTTACCGGTCAGGTCGACGCTGTGATCCCACTGCGCGGAATGGAAAGCGGCGCCGTTGAATTCATCCATGCCCTCGATGGATGGTAGCCGCGGGATATGCAGCGCGCCGGCGCCCGAGATCAAAAACTGCGTCACGTACTCCTGCCCGGACGCGGTGAACACGTGCCAGCGGTATTCGCTGTCGTCCCAGTGCGCGCGGTCGACCAGCGAGCCGAACCGGATGTAGCGGCGCAGCCCGTACTTGTCGGTGACGCCCTCGAGGTAGTCGAGGATCTCGGGCTGCGGCGAGAACAGCTTGCTCCACGTGGCCTTCGGTTCGAACGAGAACGAGTACAGGTGCGACGGCACGTCGCAGGCGCAGCCCGGGTAGCTGTTGTCCCGCCAGGTGCCGCCGATCTCGTCAGCCTTCTCCAGGATGACGAAGTCCACGCCCTGGCGCAGCAGCGCAATCGCCATCCCCAGTCCGGCAAACCCCGTCCCGATGATCACCGCGCGGGTGTGCACGGGCGGAGCCTGCACATCGGGCTGGGTCGCCGACTCGGTAATGGTCATTTGCGCCACTCCTCCTCTCGCTTCGCTCTGCATTGTCGCCGGCGCGGCTCATGTGCGCCGCTCTTCCTTCCCCAAATATCTGGTACCGACGGTATCGGATAAGTGTTGTCGATGCCCGCGGCGATGTCAACGTCGCGGATGCTCAGCTCGCGGCAGAGTCGCGGGGCACCGCGTTGTGGATGGGCTGATCGGGGTCTAGTTTGACGCCGAGCAGCTCAGCTGTACCGCCGATGACCCCCATCATGATCGTGGTTAGGTGCTCGACGAACTTGTCGCGCGCCATCCGGCGCGGGCTGTCGGGGTCGGACCCCAACCACCAATCGGTGGCCGACGCGGCCGAACCGAAGGCAGCGAACGCGGTGAGTTCGAACGCGGCCGGATCGAGTTCCATCTCGCGGAGCTCGTTGTTGAACATCTCGGCCATCGCCAGCGTGATCTCGCGGCCCTCGTTCAGCGTCCGCATCGTCGACTCGGACTGCTCCGGAAAGCGGCCCTGAATGAAGAACCGCAGCACGTTGGGATGCTCGTCGACCAGGTTGACGTACTCCTCTGCGCTGCGGTGGATGATCTCGCGAACCGAGTTCGTGGCGAAGTCGATCGACGGGAAGACCGCCGCCCACAACATGTCGCGCAGCCGCTCCCCGATCGCCTGGAACAGGTCGGATTTGTCGGTGAAATGCCGGTAGATCTTGGGTTTGGCGGTGCCGGCCTCTTCGGCGATCTCACGGACGCTGAGCTCGGGACCCAACCGGTCGATGGCGCGGAAGGCCGCCTCGACGATCTCACCGCGCACCTTCTTGCGGTGTTCGCGCCAGCGTTCGCTGCGCGCGTCGACCTTCACCCCAGGCTTGACGCTGGGGTGGGGTCGGGGAGGTCGGGGGATTCTGACCACGTCAAGCACTGTACCGCGTTGCAGCCGCTGACCTGCGCAGACCCGCTGCGCTGCGATCAGGGGCCGGGTCAGGTGGCGTCGTGTGTGGCGGTGGAACGCTCTTCGGCTGCTTCGGAGGTGGGTTCCCCTTCTGACCGATCCGATTCACCACGCCGATGCTCGCGCTGGCCTGGATCGTCGGCTTTGCCGCCGCGCGAGTCGAGTTCATCGGCTCGCTGCACCTTTGCATCCAGCTGGTCACGCGCGGCCGCTGCTTCGCTCTGATGACCAGCGGCGCGGTCCTGCAGCCGCGCGGCTTCGGCCGTCTTCACTTCGGCCTCCGCCTGCGCGGCCCGTGCCTTGGCAGCAGCCTCTTGGCCGAGTGCTTCACGGCGTTTCAGCTTTGCGGTGTCTTCGAGAACTTCCTCGCGGATGCGATGAGCTTCGGCTTGCCGGCGCCGACGGCGGCTACTGCTGGCGAACGCGACAATCGCGGCGATGAGCAATAGTGCGACCGCAACGACGACAATCCATACGATGGTGCTGGTAGTCATAGCGACTCCTTTGATCAGTCTCGCGTAATGCGAGCCAGACCCATGGGATTGCCGTCGCCGCTGTTTTCAAACCCGTCGCGGCCTCACAGCATGCAGGACACGCAGCCCTCGACCTCGGTTCCTTCCAGCGCCATCTGCCGCAGCCGGATGTAGTAGAGCGTCTTGATGCCCTTGCGCCAGGCATAGATCTGCGCCTTGTTCACGTCGCGAGTGGTCGCCGTGTCCATGAAGAACAGCGTCAGCGAAAGACCTTGATCCACATGCTGGGTCGCCGCGGCATACGTGTCGATGATCTTCTCGTAGCCGATCTCGTAGGCGTCCTGGTAGTACTCCAGGTTGTCGTTGGTCATGTAAGGCGCCGGGTAGTAGACGCGGCCGATCTTGCCTTCCTTGCGGATCTCGACCTTGGACACGATCGGGTGGATCGACGACGTCGAGTGGTTGATGTAGGAGATCGACCCCGTCGGCGGGACCGCCTGCAGGTTCTGGTTGTAGATGCCGTGTTCCTGCACCGACTCCTTCAGCCTGCGCCAGTCGTCCTGGTCCGGGATGCGGATCTCTGCGTCGGCGAAGAGCTGACGCACCTTGTCGGTCTTGGGTTCCCAGATCTGGTCGGTGTATTTGTCGAAGAACTCCCCCGACGCGTACTTGGACTGAGCGAAGCCTTTGAAGCTCGAACCGCGTTCGATCGCAATGCGATTCGATGCACGCAGCGCATGGTAGAGCACGGTGTAGAAGTAGATGTTGGTGAAGTCGATGCCCTCATCGGAGCCATAGAAGACGTGTTCACGGGCCAGATAGCCGTGCAGGTTCATCTGACCGAGCCCGATCGCGTGCGAGTCGTTGTTGCCCTGCTCGATCGAGGGCACCGACCAGATGTGGGTCTGGTCGCTCACCGCGGTCAGCGCCCGGATCGCCACCTCGATGGTCTGGGCGAAGTCCGGCGAGTCCATCGTCTTGGCGATGTTCAGCGAACCCAAGTTGCACGAAATGTCTTTGCCCACTTTGGCATACGTCAGATCTTCGTTGAACAACGACGGCGTGGAGACCTGCAGGATCTCCGAGCACAGGTTGGAGTGGGTGATCTTGCCCTCGATCGGGTTGGACCGGTTCACCGTGTCCTCGTACATGATGTACGGGTAGCCCGACTCGAATTGCAGCTCGGCCAGCGTCTGGAAGAACTCGCGCGCCTTGATCTTGGTCTTGCGGATACGCGCGTCGTCGACCATATCGTAGTACTTCTCGGTGATCGAGATGTCGGCGAACGGAACACCGTAGACACGCTCGACGTCATAGGGCGAGAACAGGTACATGTCTTCGTTCTTCTTGGCCAGCTCGAAGGTGATGTCGGGAATCACCACGCCCAGGCTCAGCGTCTTGATCCGGATCTTCTCGTCCGCGTTCTCGCGCTTGGTGTCCAGGAACCGGTAGATGTCGGGATGGTGTGCCTGCAGGTACACCGCACCGGCGCCTTGGCGCGCACCGAGCTGGTTGGCGTAGGAGAACGAGTCCTCCAGCAGCTTCATGATCGGGATGACGCCCGAGCTCTGGTTCTCGATGTTTTTGATCGGCGCACCGTGCTCGCGAATGTTGCTCAGCAGCAACGCGACTCCCCCACCGCGCTTGGACAGCTGCAGCGCGGAGTTGATGGACCGCCCGATCGATTCCATGTTGTCTTCGATGCGCAGTAAAAAGCAGCTCACTGGTTCGCCGCGCTGCTTTTTGCCCGAGTTGAGGAATGTCGGGGTGGCCGGCTGGAACCGGCCGTCGATGATCTCGTCGACCAGCTTCTCGGCCAGCGTGGTGTCGCCGGCGGCCAGCGTCAGCGCGACCATCACGACCCGGTCCTCGAATCGCTCGAGGTAACGCTTGCCGTCGAAAGTCTTCAGTGTGTAGGAGGTGTAGTACTTGAACGCGCCGAGGAAGGTCGGGAATCGGAACTTCTTGGCGTACGCACGGTCGAGCAGCGTCTTGACGAAGTTGCGCGAGTACTGGTCGAGAACCTCACGCTCGTAGTAGTTCTCCTTGATCAGGTAGTCGAGTTTCTCGTCCTGATTGTGGAAGAACACCGTGTTCTGGTTGACGTGCTGCCGAAAGTATTGGTGGGCGGCTTCGCGGTCCTTGTCGAACTGGATCTTGCCGTCCGCGTCATACAGATTCAGCATCGCGTTGAGCGCGTGGTAGTCCGTCTCGCCGGGCAACCCGTGCGTTCCGGCGATTACAGGCTCTGCAGTGACGGTTGATGGCACGTCTGTTCCTTCCAGAATTCAGCAAGACCCGCGCGGACGGCTTCCACGTCGTGCGGGGTTCCCATCAGTTCGAGGCGGTAGAGGTACGGAACGCCGCACTTGCGGGACACCACGTCGCCCGCATACGCGAATTCGGCACCGAAGTTGTTGTTGCCCGCGGCGATGACGCCGCGGATCAACGACCGGTTGTGCTCGTTGTTCAAAAAGGCGATGACTTGTTTGGGGACGTAGCCGCCGTCGTTGATGTCCGGTGTGGCCCGGCCGCCGCCGTACGTGGGCAGCACCAGCACGTACGGCTCATCGACCTCGATGCGGCCGTGCAGCGGTATCCGCGTCGCTGGGATACCCAGCTTCTGCACAAAGCGGTGCGTGTTCTCCGAGACGCTGGAGAAATACACCAGGCTGCAGGACGGCACGGCAATCTCCTCCTGTCCTACTGCGCTGCTGCCGGCTATGCGCTCAGCACGGCACCGGCGAGCCCCTTGATCCGGTCGGGACGGAAGCCTGACCAGTGCTCGTTGCCGGTCACCACGACGGGCGCCTGCAGATATCCCAGCGCCATCACGTAGTCGCGCGCCTCGGAGTCCAGCGTGATGTCGACCTTGTCGTAGGCGATGCCCTGCTTGTCCAGCGCCTTGTAGGTGGCGTTGCACTGCACACATGCCGGCTTGGTGTAAACGGTGACGCTCATGGGCGGTCCAACTCCTCTGTCAACGCGGCTAAAAGACACGAACTGGCAACTACTGGGGTAATGCATCTGCACTGCTTTTCAGCAGACCGCCGCGCCACAGAATTCCCGTCTTGCCGATCCGCGTCAGCTGGCGTGCGATGCCGGTTGGCGCGTCCCGGCCGACCAGGCGAACCTGGGGTCTGTCGGTGTCGGGAACACTACACCTAGTGG
>NZ_DATFZD010000377.1:0-6002 GCF_035314665.1 Mycobacterium sp.
GCCGAGCGCACCCGCCGCTACGACACGTACTTCTTCGTCGGAGCGTTGCCGGAGGGTCAGCAGGCCGACGGGGAGAACACCGAATCCGACCGTGCGGATTGGACCACGCCGCGGGCCGCCATCGACGACTTCGCGGCCGGCCGCAGCTTCCTGCTGCCGCCGACCTGGACCCAGCTGGACTCGCTGGCCGGACGCACGGTCGCCGACGTGTTGGCCGTCGAGCGTCAGATCGTCACTGTGCAGCCGAATCTGGAGATGGACGGCGACAACTGGGTGTTCGAGTTCTTCGACTCCGATCGCTACCACGCGGCACGGAAAGCCGGTGGACACCGATGGCGGCTGTGAGCGAGTTCGTCAGCATCCACCTGGGCATAGAGCGCCCGGGGGTCGGCACGCTGGTGGTGTCGCGGCCGCCCACCAATGCGATGACCCGCCAGGTCTACCGGGAGATCGGGCAGGCCGCCGCCGAGGTCGCACGTCGCGACGACATCGCCACGGTGATCATCTTCGGCGGCCACGAGATCTTCTCCGCGGGTGACGACATGCCCCAACTGCGCGCGCTGACCGCCCCGGAAGCCGAGACCTGGGCACAGATGCGGCGCGACGCCGTCGACGCCGTCGCGGCGATTCCGAAGCCGACCGTGGCCGCGATCACCGGTTACGCGCTGGGCGCCGGGCTGGGCCTGGCGCTGGCCGCCGACTGGCGGGTGAGCGGTGACAACGTGCGCTTCGGTGCGACGGAGATCCTGGCCGGTTTGGTGCCTGACGGTGGGGGCATGGCGCGGTTGACCCGCACGGTCGGGGTCAGCAGGGCCAAGGAACTGGTGTACAGCGGACGTTTCTTCGACGCCGAGGAGGCGCTGGCCTTGGGCCTGATCGACGAGATGGTAGCTCCTGACAACGTGTACGACGCCGCGGTGGCCTGGGCCGGGCGCTTCGTCGACGGGCCCCCGTACGCGCTGGCCGCGGCCAAGGCCGGCATCAACGACGTGTTCGAGCTGGCTCCGGCCGAGCGGGTGGCCGCCGAACGTCGCCGCTTTGTGGACGTGTTCGGCAGTGCCACTAAGCTGGCGCATCGTGACGAGGAGTTCGAAGGCCGCCGGTGACCCGGCGCCGCAACCGCATGCCACCGCCGAGCAGGTTGAGGCCGCCCGCCACGACAGCAAGCTGGCCCAGGTGCTCTACCACGACTGGGAGGCGGAGAACTACGACGAGAAGTGGTCCATCTCCTACGACCAGCGCTGCATCGACTACGCGCGGGACTGCTTCGACGCCGTCATCCCTGACGATGAGATCTACCGCCTGCCGTACGACCGGGCTCTCGAATTAGGCTGCGGCACAGGATTTTTCCTGCTGAACCTGATTCAGTCCGGGGTCGCGCGGCGTGGTTCGGTCACCGACCTGTCCCCGGGCATGGTCAAAGTCGCCACTCGCAACGGGCAGTCGCTGGGCCTGGACATCGACGGTCGGGTCGCCGACGCCGAGGGCATCCCGTACGACGACAACACATTCGACCTGGTGGTGGGACATGCTGTGCTGCACCACATTCCGGACGTCGGGCTGTCGCTGCGTGAGGTGCAGCGGGTGCTGCGGCCGGGCGGGCGCTTCGTCTTCGCCGGCGAGCCGACCTCTGTGGGCAACGGCTACGCCCGGACGCTGTCGACACTGACCTGGCGGATCACCACCAATGTCACCAAGTTGCCCGGTCTGGGCAGTTGGCGGCGTCCACAGGCCGAGCTGGACGAGTCCTCGCGCGCTGCGGCGCTGGAGGCCGTTGTCGACCTGCACACCTTTACTCCCAGTGACCTGGAGAAGATGGCCGTCTCCGCCGGCGCTGTGGACGTCGAGACCGCCACCGTCGAGTTCACAGCGGCAATGCTGGGCTGGCCGCTGCGCACCTTCGAGTACGCCGTGCCCTCGGAACGGCTGGGCTCGGTCTGGGCCAAGTTGGCGTTCAACAGCTGGAAGACGTTGAGCTGGGTTGATGAGAACCTGTGCCGCCGCGTGGTGCCGAAGCGCTGGTTCTACAACGTGATGATCACCGGGATCAAGCCGTCCTGAACTTCGGGCTCGACGACGTTGCTTACCTGATATCGGACGCGGGCCGTGCGGCGCTGACTATCGTGGATGGGTTGCCGCTGACCGATCGCGTCACCGAGATCGCTGCGCTACGAAAGCAATTCGGCGATCGGACACCGGCACTGGTGGAAACCGTGTTGCTGCGGCGGCGCGCGGCCGACAAGCTGCCCGGTACCGGCGAGTGGCTGTTCACCGACGAGGCGCTGCAGCAAGCCAGCGCCGCGGTTGTGGCGTCGCATCGGGCGCAGCGGCTGGCCGGCGGCATTGTGCACGATGTGACGTGCTCGATTGGCACCGAGGTCGCGGCGCTGCGCGGCTGCGCGGCCCGGGTGGTGGGCAGCGATATCGACCCGGTGCGGCTGGCGATGGCGCGACACAACCTGGGTGCCGCGGCCGACCTGTGCCGTGCCGATGCGCTAGACCCAGTGACCCGCGACGCGGTCGTGATGGCCGACCCGGCGCGGCGCGGCAGCGGACGACGGCGCTTCAACCCGCGCGAGTACCAGCCCGCGCTGGACCAGCTATTCGATGTCTATCGTGGCCGGGAGCTGGTCGTAAAGTGCTCTCCCGGAATCGATTTCGACGTCGTGACACGCCTCGGCTTCGACGGCGAGATCGAGGTGACCTCTTATCGGGGGTCGGTGCGGGAAGCGTGCTTGTGGTCGGCCGGTTTGGCCGACCCGGGTGTGCGCCGGCGGGCTAGCATCCTGGACCGCGGCGAACAGATCACCGACGCCGAGCCGGACGATTGCCCGGTGCGGCCCGTCGGCCGGTGGATCGTCGACCCCGACGGCGCGGTGGTGCGGGCCGGCCTGGTGCGCCATTACGCTGCGCGCCACAGGCTGTGGCAGCTGGACCCGCACATCGCCTACCTGTCCGGGGACCAATTGCCCACGGGAGTGCGCGGATTCGAGGTTCTCCAGCAGCTGCCGTTCGACGAGCGGCGGTTGCGTCAGGCGCTCTCAGCGCTGGACGGCGGCACGTTGGAGATCCTGGTGCGCGGCGTGGATGTCGACCCCACGGCGCTGCGACGGCGGTTGGCGTTGCGGGGCAGCCAGGCCTTGACGGTGGTGATCACCCGGGTCGGCTCGGGTGCAGCGGCGAGGGGGATCGCATTCCTGTGCCGCCCGTCGCGGTAGCGGCTGCACTAAACGGCATTCCACCGCGAGTGGCCTTTGAGTTCGCATCGTCCGAATACAAGCTGAGGACATACTCAGTGTTTTCTCAGCTTTTGTTCGTACATATTGCACGCCGGTCAATAAACTAATGGGCCTCGGCGGTCAAGCGCTGATGGCGAAAATCGCGCACGCGGCGCTGATCTCGGCCGAAGACTTGCTGGGCCAGGGCCCGAGACCCTGCGCGGTTCAGGGCTAGAAAAAGAGCTGAGAGAGTTGGCTAGGTTGATGACCTCGCCGCCGTCCTCTTGACTGACGGTGCTACCGCTTCGGCTCGAGGCGCCGACTATCTCTACGAGATCATCTCGGCGTTGGGTAACGAATCCGGCACTGCAGCCGCTACCAGCGGCGGCTTCCTGGCCGAGCTGCTGTCGCTGTTCTAGGCTTCTGCCTCATGTCGGCGACGGCGGACGTTTGCCGCCCGTCCTGATAGGAGCCGGGTAGGCTTGCGGGACGGCATTTGAGCCGTTCCCAGTCTGCGAGGACAAGTCACCCATGCGCTACCTGATGACGGCCGTGCTGATCGCGGCCGGAGCCCTGTTGGGTTGGTCCGGTGGGCCGGTCGCGGCCGCGGACTCGACGTGCGGCAACTTGGGCGGCGACGTCGAGGGTGACCAGACGTGCCATGTGCATGCCTCCACGTCCACCTACACCCTGGACATGAAGTTTCCGCTCGACTACCCCGACGAGCAGGCGCTCACCGACTACATCGGCCAGAACCGCGATGGATTTGTCAGCGTCGCGCAGACGTCGTCGCAGACATCGGGAACGCGCGAGGTGCCGTACCAAATGGAGGTGACCTCCGAGCAGTACCATTCCGGCCAGCCACCGGGCGGCACCCGAAGCGTGGTGCTCAAGGTCTTCGAGGACCTCGGCGGTCCGCGCCCGTCCAACTCCTACAAGAGTTTCAACTACGACCTCGGATCACAGCAAGCGATCACCTTCGACACGCTCTTCGTGCCTAACAGCAAACCGCTTGATTCCGTTTTCCCGATCGTGCAGCGCGAGATGGGACGGCAGACCGGGTTCGCCGGGGCGATCCTGCCCGGCTCCGGCCTCGATTCGTCGCACTATCAGAACTTCGCCATCACCGATGACGAGGTGATTTTCTACTTCGCGCCGGGAGAGCTGCTGCCGCCGTCAATCGCCGGCGGCAGCCAGGTTCACGTGCCGCGCAACGCCATCCCGCCGCTGACGGTCAAGGGCTGAGGCACTGTCGGCGTCGTTACGGCACCAGCAACGCCCTAGGCCGTACAGCAGTCACATCTGTCACGCCGATCTCTGCGCGGAGCCGGTAGGCAGTTTGCCCGCCTTGTAGCGACAAACCAAGGCGCGCAGGGAACTTTTCGCTCGAAGCCGGGCACATCGAAGCGCCCTGTTGCCTCATGTCAATATGCCCGCGACGGTATTCGTTGCCTCATGTGCCGGATGCCCGCGACAACTGATTGGTGGCCTGGTTTGCTGGTGCCCGGGTGGGCGGTGCTTTGCGTTGGGGTCCGACTTTGGTGATGGCCAGGGTGAGTAGTTCGTTCATCAAGGCGTGGATCTGGCGTTGCAGGGCGGCGGGGTTGATGTCGAGGTAGGTGCGGGTCAGGTTCGCTTTGGCGGTGGTGGGCAGGTTTGGGTGTGCTTGTGCACGGCGGTGCGGGGTGGTGGCGGTGTCGTGCTTCTTGGTGATTTTCGCGCCGTCGCGGACTTTAAGGACGAGCTTCTGTTGGGGGTAGAAGTAGTTGGTCAGTAAGGACTGCAGCGTCCAGATCTTGTTGAGTAGCAGCAGTTCTGCGGGTGTGTCGTAGCGGTGGTAGCCGACGAGAATGCGCACGGTGGTCCAGTTCTTCTGCTCGACGTGGCAGCCGTCGTTTTTGTTACCCGCACGCGAGCGGGTGAAGGTGATCTGGTGCTTGCAGCACCAGTCGAGCAGGTGGAAGTTGATGAACTCCGAGCCGTTGTCGGAGTCGATGCCGCGGATCGGGAACGGCATCACCGCGGTGATGTCGTCAAGGGCGGCCATAACCCCTTTGAGGGCCTTGCTGGGCAGGCTGCGGTTCTCGGTCCAGCCCGTGGCGATGTCGGTGACCGTCAATGTCCAGGCATGCTCGCCCGCGGGGTTGCCGCCGTCATGGCTGACCAGGTCGATCTCGACGAATCCTGGTACTGCGTCGTCCCAGTCGGCCCACGTGCGCACCGGGATCTGGCTTTTAAGCAAGGTGCCGGGCTTGGTGCGTGAGCGTCCCTTCATGGCGTACTTCTTGCGCTCCGGGGCCAACCGACGGTCGATGGTGGCCGCGGACATGCCCGCCAGCAGCGCCGCAGTGTCCTCGTCGACGTCCAACTCGCCGAACCGGCGCAGCACCGCCACCAGCTCACCCAGCATCGGCGCCAGCCTCTTACCCGCCGGCATCCCCAACACCGACCAGCACAACACCAGCGCAGCAACCGCTTTCGGCCCATACTTCGCTGCACGCGGCCGCCGCGCACCTACCACTTGTGGCCGCAGCGCACCACGCAACGCCTTACGGGCATGATCACGATGCCACCCCGTCGTGGCACATAACTCATCAAGAATCTTTGCCTTCTCGGCCTTACCCGCCCGCCGATAGCGAACCGCGATCGCCCTCGTCACGGCACTGCGCTGCGCCAACGTCAACCCCATCATCCGGCGGTAGCCCAGCCCCACCCCACAGGCCCCCAACGACACGCCGTACGCGGGCATTCACACATGAGGCAACGAAGGAGCTACGCGGGCAT
>NZ_DATFZD010000378.1:0-24571 GCF_035314665.1 Mycobacterium sp.
GGCTTTTGCAGCGGCGATGGTCCAGCCGTATCTGGTTGCTCGCGCCACCGTGAACACCAAGCTGCAGATCGCGCGGACCGCGGCCAACGCCATCACCACGCTGTGGACCTACACACCGGAAAATATGGATACGCTTGCCGACCGGTCGGCGAAGTATCTCAGCGGCGATTTCGAGGCCCAGTACCGCAAATTCCTTGATGCGATCGTCGCGCCCAACAAACAGGCGAAAGTCACCAACAGCACGGTAATCACCGGGGCCGCAGTGGAATCACTGAACGGCACGGATGCCACCGCCATCGTCTACACCAACACCGCGTCCACCACTCCGGCCACCAAAGAGATGCCATCGCTGAAGTACCTGTCCTATCGGCTGGTCTTGAAACGCGACCATGCGCGATGGCTGGTCACCAGGATGACGACCATCACCTCGCTGGAACTCACCCCGCAGACCTAACGACATGGCCGCTGGCGTGATGGCCTCGCCGGTATCGGACCGACTGACGGTCGCCGCGTTGTTGCTGTTGACCTTCGCGACCGGGCTGGTGGATGCGATCAGCGTGCTGGTGCTCGGTCACGTCTTCGTCGCGAACATGACCGGGAACATCATCTTCCTCGGCTTCTGGTTCGTCCCCCGGGCGGGCGTTGATCTGACCGCCGCGATCGTTGCGTTCGTTAGTTTCCTCACCGGCACCGTAATCGGTGGCCGGTTGGCCCGACATCTCGGCGCCCAGACCCGCCGGTGGCTCACCACGTCGCTGGGCGTCGAGGTGGTCGTGTTAGCGGCCTTGTCGATCCTGGCCGGCACGGGCGTGCTGAGCTATGACGCCAACACCAAACTTCTTCTGATCGCCCGGTTGGCAATAACATTCGGCGTGCAGAACGCCACGGCGCGCCAATTCGGCATTCAGGAGCTCAGCACCACCGTGCTGACGTCGACGGTCGTCGGTATCGGTGTCGACAGCAGGCTGGCCGGCGGCACGGGTAAACGCGAAAAGCTGCGCTACAGCGTCATTTTCGCGATGTGCGGAGGTGCCATCGTTGGTGCCACGATGTCGCGGTTCACCGTGGCTCCGGTGATCGCCTTGGCCGCCGCGGTGGTTGCGGTCAGCCTGCTGATCTTCCGGTTCGGGCCCGACAAGCCGGCGACCCGCGTCGGAGCCGAGCCTAGTTGAACGCGAGCCAGCTGGGAAGTGAGCGCTCGTGCGAGTCGCAAAGTACTTGGCGGGTATCGCAATTCCCCTTCGGGACGCCGGCCCCGGCCCACATGCCACCGGTGTCGCGGCGCAGCACGATCGCCGACGACCCGCCGCCATCGAGCAGGACAGCGTTGTCGCTGCCCAAGGCGCGGAACAGGTCCTGGATGTTGTCCGGCGTGTAGCTGCCTCCTTGGAACACATACATCTCGTCTCGGGGTTTCGAATAGGCAAGAGCCGTGCGCGCGGCGCTGGGACCGCCGTCGCGGAGTTGGCCGGTATTGCCTGGGGATAACAGCCCGAGCCCGCTCACCGCGACGAACGACTCGCCGCGGTCGACCAAGCCGGTGACGACCGAGGTGGCGGCGTCGTAGTCATGTCCGTCCCGGCCGCCCCTGGGCCACAGCACCGACGGCGCACCATGGGTCGGGAGGATCATCGTTGCCAATGAACTCCAGTTTTCGCCCCCGCCGGACAAGCCTTGTTTGCCCGCATAGGGAATCGTGCCCGTGACCGCCTGATTGGCGTGGCCCTCGCCGCGAGTGTTGTCGACATAGGCTCCCAGCGGTGAACTACACCCGGTGGACCGCCACGAGCCGGACTTCTGCCCGCGGACGTCGAAGAAGTTGGCGTTGATGGCGATCGTCGGCTGGCCCATCACCTGCCAGGCCTGCACTGGGGCGTAGGTCTCCGAGGCTTGCATCAACCCGTCGCCGGTGCGCGCCCCGGGATTGCGTTCACAACGTGCCTGGTAACCGCTATGGCTGTCCACCAGCAGATGTGGTGAAAGCCGTTGCGAGGCAGCCTTGATGATCATCAGGTGGCCACCGCTACTGTCGTCATACCAGCTACCGCCGGCGTTGAGCATCGGCGCCGGATGCCCACCGCCGAAGTTGTACACCAGGTAGGAACCTTGGGTATTGGCAATGGCATTGGCCAACAGATCGCGGGCCTCGGCGCGTGCGACCGGCTGCCCGGTGCTGGTGGCCAGCGTCAGGGACAGCGTCATCACGGCGCAGCAGGCTGCGGTCCGCCGGAAGGCGGCGGCGAGAGACGGCACGGTTGCCCTTTCGGCGCGAAAGTTGGTACAACCAGCACAACATCAACCGCAGGGATAACGCAGTAAACTTGAATAACAGTCGTGTGACGGTTTAGGCGCGGTCCAATTACGTTCGGCCGCCGGCCATTTGCGCCGAGCGCGACGAGGCTACTCCGGCGCGCTCGTCGCCTCAGTGGAGGCCTCCAGCCCCGGCGGAATCTGGTGATAGCCCCGGCGATCGTAGATGTAGGTGACGACGCCGCCCAGCAGCAGACCGATCACCAGGCCGATGGCGGTCATCATCAGCGCCTGCGACAATCCGGCGTCGGCCTGGCCGTCGAGGTACAGCAGCGCCCGCGCGCCGAGAAAGACTTGGTGCATCGGCTCGAACTTCGCCAGCCACCCGAAGAACTGCGGCGCGGCTTGCAATGGCACGGTGGCACCCGCCGACGGCAACCCCAAGATCACGAACATGAAGAGGCTCACCAGCAGACCGACTGCGCCCAGTATCGCGATCAGCGACGTGGACGTGATGCCAACCGCCGCGATCGCGAATGCCCCGTAAAGCCATAGCGGCAAGCTGTGTTGAATCGGCATACCGAGCTGGGCGGCGATCAGCATGTACACGCCCGACGTCAGCAACGCCAGCACCACGATCAACGCCCACTTGATCAGCAGCGTGCAGAATCGCGATATCTTCACTTGTTCGGCGAACCGATAGACCGGACCGAATTCGGCTGGTACGAAACCGAGCATCGAGTCCACCAGCATGGTGACCACCATGCTTCCAATGAACCCGGCCAACAGCAGCAGTAGCGCATAGTAGAACGCGGACAGGCCATTTCCGGTCCCGTCCGGTAGCACGTTGTGCACGGCGGACTCGACCTGGATGGGATTGGCCAGCATCAACGTCACCGCGGCGGGCATTGGCCCTGGACCCGACTGTTGCGCAACTTCCTGCGAAAGCCGTTCGCCCACCCGTCGGTCGATCAGCGTGACGGCCCGATCCAGCGTCTGGCCGGCAATGCTGGCCCCTAGCGTGCCTGCTCGCGGATTTGTGGAGACGACGATGATCGGGCGCTCGACGCGGCCCGGCCTGACCGCGCTTTTCGCATAGGCCTGCAGTTTGGAGGAAAAGTTCGGGGGGATCACCGCGACGCCGTAAATCTGCGCGGTATCGAGTTGGTGCTTGGCGTCGTCGTGGCCTAGCACGCGGACGTCGTATGCGTCGGTGTCAAAACTGGACAGCATTCCCTTGACGACCTGCGCGCCGGTGGGCCCGGCATCCTCGTTCACCACCGCGATCGGGAAATGCCGCAGGTTGGTCATCGGGTTCAAGATTCCGCCGAGATAGAAGGCGGCCAGCGCCGCCAGCACGGCCAGCGTGATCACGATCGGGACGGTCCAGAACCGCACCGTCCGCGTTGCTTTCGGGTTGGCCAGTCCGGAAAGGCCGGCTTCAGCCGGGAGCGAAGGGGTGGCGTCAGGTGCTGCGTGACGGGCTTGCGATTCAGACATACGGGCTCCTGTTCGTCCGCGCCCACCCTATGACGCCGGTCGCGGTATTGGCGCTCACGCCGCGATATTTGTCAGGCCACGTCACCGGCCCGCGCCTACTTAATCGATGGCCAGCTCGCGCCCCTGGATTAGGCCGGGTCCAGCTGAGGAGCCCAGGCGCTTTCGGAAGGCGGGGACGTTGTAGCCGACTACCGCCGCGTCGGTGCGGGCGCGCACGGTCGCCGACCGGGGCAGGCCGAACAGCGGGCCGATCTCGCCGAAGTAGTCACCGGCTTTGGCGACCCGCAGCACGTCATGGCCACCGCCCTTTCGCGCGCGCAGGATCTCGAGTTCACCTTCGGTGACGATATAGATCAGATCAGCCAGGGTGTTTTGTTCGAACATGACCGTTCCGGCTTGCAGGCGAATGGTTTCGGGTGCGCGGTTGACCAACGCGTTGGCCGGCACCATCTCGATGACACGATCGGCCAGCGGTAGCAGTCGCGAGTCGTGGGTGGCCACCACGACTATGCGCTCGCCGTCGGCCAGGTCGCGGATCAGCTTGAGGATCTCCTCGACTTGGAGGTAGTCCAGATGGGCGGTGGGCTCGTCGGCCAAAATCAGTGGCGGATCCAGTGCGATTGCGCGGGCCACCGCGACCCGTTGTTGTTGACCGCCGCTGAGATCACCTGGGCGATGAGTCACTCGGTCCTGCAAACCGACCCGGGTCAGCAGTTCCTCGGCGCGCTTGCGCGCCGACCGGCGTGAGTGCCCGGCCGCACGGAGCGGCACCATCACGTTCTCCAGCGCTGTGAGGCTGGGCACGAGGTTGAATGCCTGAAACACGATGCCCACCTTGCGGCGTCGGTAATCGGACTTCGCGCGGCGGTTAAGCGCGGTCACGTCCAGGTCGCCGATGGTGATTCGGCCAGAGGTGGGTGTCAGCAGGCCGCCCAGGCAGGACAGCAATGTCGTCTTCCCGCAGCCGCTGGGGCCGAGCAGGATGTTAAGCGAGCCGGCTTCGAGTTCAAGGTTCAAGCCGTCGATGGGGCGGATTGCATTGCCGCCGTTGGCGTATTCGACGACGAGGTTCTGCGCGCTTAGACCGATCATGGTTAGGGACCTCCAAATGCGTGTGCGGGATCGACGGTGGCAGCCTGGCGGACTGCCGTGGCGCTGGCCAGCAGACCCACCCCGACGGCGATTACCGCTAGTAGTGGATAGGCGGCAGCGGGCTCGATGACGTCCATTGGGAATAGGGGTGCGAGCAGGCGCGAAAGTCCCGCCCCGAAGGCGGCCGCAAGGACCGCGACGACGATCGCCTGCAGCACCAGGCCGCCCAGGATCGATCGCGTCGCGACGCCGATCGCCTTGTATACCGCAAAGTCACGCATACGCTCCAACGCGGACAAGTAGACGACGCCGCCAACGATCAAGGCCGCAACGATCCACAGCAGAACCGCCACGATCCTGATTGCCTGGACCGCAATCTTGGTGGGTCGCATCAGGTCGTCGACCGCAACTGTGCGGTCGGCAATTCGGTAGCCGTCGGGGACCTGCGAGAGTGTGCCGCGGATCCCGATCGATGAGATAAGCGGCTGCCCGCCGTATTCCAGTTGTTGTGCGCCCTCGGTCGTCACGAAGAGGTTGGGTGTCTTTGCCAACGCGGTGGAATTGTTCACGATGCCGACGATCAGCATCTTGCGCGAACCGACCTCGAGCTTTTCGCCAATCCTGCGACCGATCGTGCTCGACACCGCCAGCTCGTCGGGGCTCGACGGCGCCCTGCCTAGGGACATGGTCGGCATACCCGGACCGCCCGCAGGGGCGCTGAACATGGCCGCTGGGTGCGTCGAGTCGCCGCTTTTGAATGTCGCCCCCTTGTACGCGAGTGGCGCCGCGGCCACAACGCCCGGTGCGCCGGCGACCTTTTTCAGTTCTGCCTCCGGGAAGGGCGCGGAGCCCAGGAATGGGCCGTTCGCACCGGATTTGATCAGGAACATGTCGACGCCGAGGGCGTCGACCGTGCGCTCGTCCTCCACCCGGAATCCGTTTGCGAGACCGGTGAGAACGAGTGTCATCGCGAACACCAGGGCCGTGACCACTATCGCGATCGCGAAGCGCCACCTGCGCCACTGCATGTCCCGCAACGCCGTAAATAACATGATCACAACCAGCCTTTCGCCATCGGTCGCGAACGTCGTAAACCATAGGGAGCCAGGGCTTTAGCACTGCCGACAAAAATCGTCATCAGGGTGTTGCGGGCGTGCTCGATTCGCCGTGTCCGCCAGGAACCAGATCGAGCCACAAAATTTTTGTTGCGCTTATCGGCGACAACAGACAGTGTCATGAGCGCGCCCACCGTGATGCCAACCGCTGCGGCCGCTGGGATCAGCTGAACCCAGAGCGACGTTTGATGGGCAAGACGCGATGTGCCCTGTGCAGTAATGCGTACCAAAAACACCAGGGCGTCAGTGATGTTCAACTGCGCATGCTTGAGTGCCTTCGCCGCGACCAGCCCACCGAAACCGAAACCGATGGCCACGAACCGATGTTGCTGCCCGGTCCCGTCGGGTGGCGCAGGTGACGTCACGCTGACAGTCATGGCGTCCTCCCTCTTCGATGGTTTGCCGAAGGCCGCTTAGCCGGCCATGTGTCCACCATCGGCGCACTGCGGACCCGGTGGATATGCCGCATTGATCCCCGGTACTGGCAGGGACAGGATCGGGCTCACTTGCTTAACAATTTGCCGATTTCACCAAGCCATCAACGGAGGCGATGTACGCTGCTGCCAGCAAACGCCAAGAAATGTTGCGGAGCTTAGCCTCGGGCCGGGCGAGCTAGCTTCCACCAGATCAAAGGTGGGCTTTTGTGAACGCCAAGCTCAAGCGGCGAAACACCGGCCGACTATTCAGCAACGTTACTGAGAGGAACTTGGCGCCGCCATCAAGACTGGGCTGATCCGGGCGATGGCCGGCTCGGGAAACGTGGTAATCACGGCGGCCTTTGTCCTTGCGGGCACAATGCTTGCGCTCCTTTCCAGCGATGTCATAAATATTGGCCAGGCAGGCTCAACGATCTGTCTCGGATTGATTTTCGACATGCTGATCGTCCGCCTATTCCTGGTGATGCCGCTCGCCCGGCTGCTCGGCCCGTGGTTTTGGTGGCCTCAGAGGGTTCAAAGCCGCCCCAGGCCGGCATTGACCAGCACGGACGCAATGTAGCGGCAACAGCTAGGACCGGAGTTCCTCTAGCGCTCTGGCGGAGTCGCTGCCGGGCTCGCCGTGGCTTTCAGCGCCACGAGCTTATTCCCTGCCAGTGCCGCGGATCGCTTCGGCATCTGCGCTGGAAGAAGCGCTGGTTTCGGCCGCCAGGGATCGCAGCTTGTCGAGCGCCCGGGCGGAGTCACTACCGGGGTCGGCGCGATACATCACCACGTGGTCCCCACCGGGATACGGAGCGTTGAGCCGGTGCCGGTAAAGGTAAAGCTCGCCGACTAGCGGATGACGCATGTGGTGGACTCCCAAGCGGTAGCCAACCTCCGCACGGGACCACAGCTCGCGGAAACGTGCGCTCACTGAGGACAATTCAGCAACGAACTCCCGCATGCGAGCATCGTTGGGACAAGGACCGCTGAGTTCCCGTAATCCACTCACCGCCGTCTCGGTCGCCTCGTCCCAATTTACGTAGAGCTCGCGGGCGGCGGGATCGAGCAGGCGCCAGCGCAGGAAGTTTTGTCCTGGTGCGAACCCCGGTGACAGGGCGCGGGCAAGCGGATTTGCCGCCAAGACGTCTTGGTACCTGTTGGACAGAATGGCCGGCACCAAGAACTCATCGATCACCTCGGCTAATGCGTAAGCGCTTGCTTCCAGCTCCGGGGTACTCCCCCCGGGCGCGGTAACCAGGGCGTGCAGATACTCCCTGGCTCTGGTGTCTAGCCGCAGAGCCCGCGCGAGGGCGTCGACCACCTGAGGCGACGGGTTCTTGTCTCGGCCTACCTCTAGTCGCAGGTAGTACTCGGCGCTGATGCCCGCCAGCAATGCCAGCTCTTCGCGGCGCAAACCTGCGACACGTCGGCGCGCGCCAGGAACCAGCCCGACATCCTCGGGATGCACCTGCTGCCGTCGCGCACGTAGAAAGTCACCCAGCGCGTTGGCCTGCGTGGCCATCGTTCGAGCTTAATAGTGTCCCTGCCGGTACAGGGGATAAACGCGGTATCCCGATCTGACCGTCAATGCGGCGATGGTCGACGCAAGGCGTGGTCCAGTGGCGAGTTAGTTCGCCAGCCAGCCTCGCGAAGGCAACAGCCTTCACTGATCAACGAACAGAGAGCATGCCATGACCATCACACTGTCGTCGGCCGATTTGGCGCCGATCTCTGCGACGCGGCAGTTCGCCGCCTACGGCCTATCACATTTGACGGTGCTGGTGGTCTTCGCGATCGGGTCCGCCGCGCTGGTATGGATCGGACGCCGGCAGACCGAATCTCAGGCCCGGCTCTTCGGCCGCGTGCTGGCGGCTCTGACTATAGCGATATTCAGCGTGGCTCTGGTGTACAAACTGGTCCAGCCAGCCATCGACCATTCGGTGCCGCTGCAACTGTGCGATCTCGCCGAACTCACGGCGGCCTACGCGTTGTGGACGCGGCGGAAGTGGGCTTTCACCCTCACCTATTACTGGGGTCTGCCCCTAAGTTCACAGGCGTTGATCACGCCGGATCTCAACGCGCCAGACTTCCCGAGCCACAGTTTCCTCACGTTCTTTGGGCTACACCTGCTCGTTGTCTGGGCGGCCATCTATTTGACCCGGGGGAGCAGGATGCAGCCGGGCTGGCGTAGCTACCGGTTCGCAGTCATCACAACCCTGGCATGGGGGGCGTTCACCTTGAGCTTCAACACATTCGCGGGATCCGACTACGGTTTTCTCAACAGGAAACCCGCCAACGCCTCAATGCTGGACTTCTTGGGACCGTGGCCGTTCTACGTCTTGGCAGAGGTCGCTATTGTTGGCGCGGTTTGGGCGCTCATGACCTGGCCCTGGGAGCTGAAACGACGGAGACGGCTGAGCATGTCGATCGTCGGTGACGAGCCGGCGGAGCTGCACCGCTTTGTAACGGCAAACCCCTAGCCCGACTGACGATCCCGGCTAAACCCAAATCCGTCAATGACGTCCCAGAAGGGTTGCGTCGGCGAGGAAACCAGCTTTCACCTGATGGCTCGAAGGACAACACTACGACTGGAAGTGACCATCATGAGACTGATTGTGGGGATGACCGGAGCGACTGGCGCGCAGCTGGGGATCAGGTTGTTGGAGCACCTTGCGAAGATGCCCGACGTCGACACGCACCTGGTGTTAAGCCGGTGGGCGCGCACCACCATCGAACTGGAGACCGGGATGTCGGTGGCTGAGGTGGGCAAGCTCGCGGACGTCGTTCACGGCCCCGAGGACCAAGGTGCGACGATCTCATCGGGCTCATTTCGCACCGACGGAATGGTGATCGTCCCGTGCTCGATGAAGACGCTGGCCGGCATCCGCGTCGGGTATGCCGAAGGGCTGGTGGGTCGGGCGGCTGACGTCGTGCTCAAAGAGGGCCGCAAGCTCGTCCTGGTCCCGCGTGAGACTCCGCTGAGCGAGATCCACCTGGAGAACATGCTCGAATTGGCGCGCAAAGGCGTGCAGATCGTGCCGCCGATGCCCGCGTTCTACAACCACCCGAAATCGGTGGACGAACTCGTCGACCACCTGGTGGTACGGATCCTCGACCAATTCGACCTGCCTGCGCCCGATGCCAAACGCTGGGGCGGCATGCGCGGCGCGCGCGAAATCCACACTGTTGCTTGATTTCACACGTAAGGACATATCCGATGGCCTACGACGACCTGCGCCAGTTCCTGAAAGCACTCGACGAGCAGGGACAGCTTGTGCGAATCACCGAAGAGGTGATGCCCGAACCGGATATCGCCGCCGCCGCCAACGCCGCGCCACGGCTGGGCGATAACGCCCCGGCGCTGTACTTCGACAACGTCAAGGGATTCACCGATGCGCGGATTGCGATGAACGTGCACGGATCCTGGGCCAACCACGCCCTTGCGCTCGGATTGCCCAAAGACACCGGCGTCAAGGCCCAGGTCGACGAGTTCGTTGCCCGCTGGGCGAAGTTCCCGGTGCAGCCCGTGTGGCGGGACGACCCGCCGTGGGCGCACAACACCCAGACCGGCGACGACGTCAACATCTTCGAGGTGCTTCCGCTGATCCGGCTCAACGATGGCGACGGCGGGTTCTACATCGACAAAGCGGCGGTGGTGTCCAAGGACCCCGAGGATCCGGAGAACTCCGGCAAGCAGAACGTCGGCATCTACCGCATCGAAGTCAAAGGCAAGCGGAAACTTGCGCTGCAGCCGGTACCGATGCACGACATCGCCCAGCACCTACGCAAGGCCGAACAGGTCGGCGACGACTTGCCGATCGCCATCACGCTCGGCAACGACCCGGTGATCTCCATCGTCGCCTCCACACCGATGGAGTACGACCAAAACGAATACGAACTGGCCGGCGCGCTGCGCGGCGAACCAGCCCCGATTGCGAAATCACCACTGCACGGCCTGCCGGTGCCCTGGGGTTCGGAGGTCGTCATCGAAGGGGTCATCGAGGGACGCAAGCGTGAGATCGAAGGTCCCTTCGGCGAATTCACCGGCTACTCCTCCGGCGGACGCAACATGACCGTGATCCGCATCGACCGCATCTCCTACCGCGACAACCCCATATTTGAGCACCTCTACCTGGGGATGCCGTGGACCGAGATCGACTATCTGATGGCCGCCAACACCTGCGTGGCGCTGTATGAACAGCTCAAGAAGGACTTCCCGGAGGTACAGGCGGTCAACGCCATGTACACCCACGGCCTGGTCGTGATCGTGTCCACCAAGAAACGCTACGGCGGCTTCGCCAAGGCGGTTGGAATGCGGGTGCTCACCACACCGCACGGGCTCGGATACGCGGCCACGGTGATCGTCGTCGACGAGGAGGTCGACCCGTTCAACTTGCCGCAGGTGATGTGGGCGCTGTCGACGAAGATGAACCCGGCCGGCGACCTGATCCAGGTACCCAACATGCCGATTCTTGCGCTGGCACCGCAAGCCGATACCCCCGGCATCGTCGACAAGCTCATCATCGACGCCACCACTCCCGTCGAGCCCGACCATCGGGGCAATTACGGCAATCAAGTCCACGACCTTCCCGAGATGGGGCAGTGGCTTACCAAACTCCAACAGCTCGCCGCCGACCGCTAACCCAATTCGAAAGGAACGCTATGCCTACCAACGTGGTCTGCCCGCGCTGCGCATTCGACACGATTGAGCAGCTCTACACCTCTCCGGTCCCCGGCGTGTGGGATGTATTGCAATGCCAGCAATGCCTATACTGTTGGCGCACAAGCGAACCCGCGCGGCGGGCCGACCCCGCCGCCTACCCCGACAGCTTCAAGCTGACCCTCGACGACATCGTCAATGCACCCGACGTGCCTGCCATTCCGCCGCTGCTCGCAAACAGGCGGCCGTGACTGTGGCGTTAGGCCACGCAACAAAGATCTGGGCAGCACCTGCTGATCTATCACGCCGAGCCGGACAGTCAGTCCGCGCGGGCACTGGAGGAATTGCCATCCTCATCGGTGCGCGAGCACGATGGTCTCAGTCGCGCCTGGCCAGGCCTCCAGACCCTCGCGACACCTCTTTGCCGGACAACTGCTGTTCAGCAGATGTCGTCGGTCTCGGCGCGCACGACACGCCCGCGTCGTGGGTGAGGCGGTTGCGGGGGTTGCACCCATTCCGCTCCGCTGGCTTCGAACAGCCGGCCGATCTCGTCGATGTGCATGTCGGCGAGGTCCCACACGTCGGGCACCAGGTCGCGGTCGACGATGAAGCCGAAGTCGAGTCGGTCGAGGTAACTCACCACCGTGATGTTGAGTCCCTGTCCGTCGGTGACGATCGACACCGGGAACTGATGGCACAGCTGCGCGCCCGCGAAGTACACCGGCTCGCGCGGCCCGGGCACGTTGGAGATCACCAGGTTGAACGGCATAGCCATCCGGTCGGCTAACCTCAGCCGCGACGCGAGTCGCACGGCCGAGGTTGCCAGCACCGGCGCGGAGAACTGGGTGAGGTCGACGAGCTCGTCGGCCGGCACCATGTCGAGGGTGCGCTTCGCGTTGCGCATCGCTGCGCTGCATCGGGCGACACGGTCCAGCGGGTCGGCGCAGTCGGTGGGCAACTCTGCGACCAAGCCCGAGACACGGTTGGTCCACGGGTCTTCCTCCTCGCCGGTACGGATGGACACCGGCACCATGGCCCGCAGCGGACGATCGGGCAGCGCGTCATGAGACAGCAGGTATTGGCGAAGCCCGCCGGCGCAGATCGCCATCACGATGTCATTCACCGTGCCTCCGGTGGCGTTCTTGAGCGCCTTGACATTCTCCAAAGACGTTGTCCGCATGGCGAATCGGCGGTGGCCCGTGATCGACCTGTTCCACGGAGTCGGCGGCGCCTGCGTGGTCGGTAAAGCGATGCGCGGCCCGTCGGCGCGGCCGAGGCGGGCAATAGCCTTGACCGCCGCCCCGGCCTGGCTCGCCGCACTGCTGACGCTGTTGACACCTGCGGTGTCAGCAACCTTGCGAACCAGCCGCGCTTGAACCCGCAATGCTTTGACGGGATTTAGGGCCAGCCGGGTTGCCGTGCGTCGCAACAGATCTACGGTGCCCGGCAGAGACTCGGCGTCCCACGGGGGACTCTCGCCCGGCGGTGGGGCGTCGGCGTCGGGATCGGTCAGGATCTTCAGCATGAGCTGCCCGGCGGCGCCGTCGATGGTGGCGTGGTGGTACTTGGTGAGCAGCGCCCAGCGCCCGCTGTGCAGGCCGTCGATGACGTAGACCTCCCATAGTGGACGCGTCCGATCCATGGGGCGACCGACAATACGGGAGACCTGGTCGGCCAGCTGGTCGACCATGCCCGGCCTGGCCAGATGGATCTCCCTGATATGGAAGTCGAGATCCAAGTTGGGGTCGGCCACCCAGTACGGATGGTCGAGCCCGAATGGCACCTCGACGAGGCGGCGGCGCAGCGGTTCCAACACGCCCACCAAAGAGGCGTACTTGGCATAGACGGCCGCGAATGGGTCGTAGTCCGCACTGGGCCGCTCGAAGATCATCAGCCCCGTGACATGTCCGAAGGTTGTCGGCGTCTCCATGTACAGAAACGTCGCGTCTATTCCGCTGAGTTGCTTCACGAACGGCTCCCTAGTTGGTCAGCATCCCGCCTTCGACGGGCAGCGTGATTCCGGTGATGTAGCTGCTGGCGTCGCTGGCGAGGAATAGCAGTGCGGCGCTGAGTTCTTCGGGCTCACCCAGGCGCCGGCACAGTGTGCGGGGCACGATCGTCGAGTCGAAGTACTCGGGCTCAAACTGGTCGGTCATCTCGGATGCGAAGTAGCCCGGGGCGATTGCGTTTACGCGAATGCCCCGGCGCCCCGTCCATTGCTGGGCGAGATCTCGGGTCAGCCCGATCAACCCCGCCTTGGAGGACGCGTAGGCGGCCTGCGGCAGACCTGCGGTGGTCAAGCCCAGCACGCTGCTGACATTAATGATCGAGCTGCCCGCCTGCATCACGCGGCCACATTCCTGCGCCATCCAGTAGCAGCCGTTGAGATTGAGGTCGATGACCGACCGGAACTGCTCGGGCGTCTCGCGAGTGGCCGGCACCGCCGTTCCGACCCCGGCGTTGTTCACCAGAATGTCCACCCGCCCGAATTCGTCCATCGCGGCGCGCACCAGAGCGTGGCAGTCGCCGGGGTCGGTCACATCCGTACGCACCGCGACGGCCCTTCGGCCTGCGGCCTCGACCAGCGCACGGGTGTCCTCCAAGCGGTCGATGCGCCGGGCGCCGAGCACCACGTTGGCGCCCGCCTCAGCCAGAGCCTGCGCGAACGCGACTCCGAGCCCACTGGACGCGCCGGTGACGACGGCGACGCGGTCGTCGATACGAAAACGATCAAGCACGGGCATAGCAACACTCCTTTACTCAGGTTCGATCGGGGTCTACGCCCGTTCCACAACAGTATGCAACGTATCGCCAGAATGTTGCATAAATGCGACTAATAAGAGATTGATCTCACACTGAGCTGGCCGTATCGGCGATACTACGGAATGGGACCCGAATCGTGAATAGCTGTAATCCGGTTTGAACTAGGCTAATTGAATGGGTCATGCGCGTCATTGCTAGCACCGCATCCCAGCGTTCGAACGCGTGGCTTCACGCAACGTTTGGTAGTCTGCTGCATAGCCCGAGGAGGTGCACGATCGCCGAAACACCGCTAGCCCGCATGTTGGCGGAGGAGCGCAAGCCTGACGCGTTGGACGCGTTTCGGGTTGCCCGGCGGTGGTTCATGGCCGGGCGCCGCATCGAGATGCAGGAACTGGCTGCCGAGCTGGGCGTGAACCGCGCGACCCTGTTTCGCTGGGTCGGCGGCCGCGACGAACTGCTCGGGGAGATTCTGTGGTCACTGGCGGAGCCCGCCCTCGCCGCGGCCGTCGAGGCCTCCGACGGCCACGGCGCACAGCGCATCACCGGCGCGATCGGTCGCTTCGCGGCCATGGTCGACCAAGCCGACTACCTTCGGGAGTTTTTGCGGCGAGAGCCGGAACGTGCGCTGAGAATTCTCACCACCGGGGCCGGCACGGTTCAGGCGCGTCTCGTGGGCGCCATCGAGGCCATGCTGAATGACGAGGTCGCACAGGGCAACCTACGGTCACCACTTCCGCTGCGTGACTTGGCCTACCTCATCGTCCGGATCGTCGAATCTTTCCTGTACGCCGAGTTCATCACCGGCGAGGAACCCGAGATCGCGATGGCCGAGTTAGCGGTCGCGGCACTCCTCGGACGCCAGGATGTCTGATTCCGGCTGACCCGGAAAGTAGCCACACCGTCGCAGCCCAGCTGCACCTATCGCTGCACAAGGTTAAGACTCACGTGCACAACGCATTTGCGAAAGCCGTTGCGAGTACGCGCCCACCACGCCGCCACCGCTGAGCCTGTCCCTGCCAGTACCGGGGATAAACGCGGTATCCCGAACTCATCTGCAGTGCGCCGATGGTGGATACATGGCCCGGCAGACAGACCGACCGGCGAATCAGCCACCGGCCCCAAGGGTGAGAACTCACCAACCACTGAAAGAGAGAACACCATGACCGTCGAAGTGAAGTTGCCGACGCCGCGCCAGCCCTATCTGGAAAGTGGGCTGCTGCCGGCCGATTTCTACTCCTACGAGGAGCTGCTGTCGGATTCGGAGCGGGAGAAGGTCCACCGTATCCGCGAATTCTTTCGCACCGAGGCTGCGCCGATCGTCGAGGACTACTGGGCGCGCGCCGAGTTCCCGCACGAGCTCGTCAAGGGGTTCGCGAAGTTGGGCCTGCTGGATTGGGCCGATCCCGATTCGTCGGAGCCCGCGCCGAGCAACCTCATGACGGGTATCACCTCGATGGAGATGGCGCATGCCGATCCGTCGCTCTCCGTGTTCTTCGGAGTGCATTCGGGGCTGGCGATGGGCACCGTCATCACCTGCGGGTCCGAGGAACAGAAGCGCCGCTGGCTGCCGGCCATGAGCCGCTTCGAGAAGATCGGCGCGTTCGCGATGACCGAGCCGCACGGCGGTTCGGACGTGGCAGGCGGCATGGAGACCACGGCCCGCCGTGACGGTGACGAGTGGGTGCTCAACGGCGCGAAGCGCTGGATCGGTAACGCCACGTTCGCCGACCTGGTGGTGGTGTGGGCCCGCGACGTCGAGACCAACAAGGTGCTGGGCTTCGTGGTCGAGAAGGGCACTCCCGGGTTCACCGCGACGAAGATCGAGAACAAGTTCGCGCTACGGATCGTGCAGAACGCCGACATCGTGCTGGACGAATGCCGGATTCCGGAAGCCAACCGGTTGCAGAACGCGAACTCGTTCAGGGACGCCGCCGAAATCCTGCGCCGGACCCGTAGCGGTGTGGCGTGGCAGGCGGTGGGAGTCCAGTTCGCCGCCTACGAGCTCGCACTGCAGTACGCCAAGGAACGCACACAGTTCGGTCGCCCGATCGGCAAGTTCCAGATGGTTCAGGACCTGCTGGTGAAGATGCTCGGCAACGCCACGGCATGCGCCGGGATGATGGTGCGCCTGTCCCAGCTGCAGCACGAGGGCGTGTACCGCGACGAGCAGTCCGCGCTGGCGAAGGCCTACTGCACATCGCGGATGCGCGAGACCGTCCACTGGGCCCGGGAATTGTTTGGCGGCAACGGCATTGTGCTGGATTACAACATCGGCCGGTTTGTTGCCGACTCCGAGGCCCTCTACTCCTATGAGGGCACCCGCGAGATGCAGACGCTGATCGTCGGCAAGTCCGTCACCGGCCTGAGCGCATTCGTGTAAGGAGACGACAACCATGACAACGCAACCAACGCAATCCGTGTTCACCGGCCTGAAAGTCGTTGAGATAGCGAGCTTTATCGCCGCACCCGCCGCAGCAACCATGCTGTCGGACTTCGGGGCCGACGTCATCAAGGTCGAGGCGCCGGGGATGGGTGACCCGCAGCGGCTGCTCAGCTCGGTCCCGCCGAGCCCGGCGGCGCCCGGAAACTACAGCTGGCACTTGGCCAACCGCAACAAACGCGGCATGGCGATCGACCTCAAGTCGGAGGGCGGGACGGAGATCCTCAAGCGTCTGGTCGAGTGGGCCGACGTGGTGATCACCAACTTCCCGCATGGCACCCGCGAGGGCCTGCACCTGGGCTACGAGGAGGTGTCGACGTGGAACCCGCGGGTCATCTACGCCGACATCACCGGGTTCGGGGACGCCGGACCGGATGCGCGGCTGCCAGGGTTCGACTTGACAGCCTTCTGGTCGCGCAGCGGGTTGCTGGCCTCGACCCGGGATGCGGGGGCGGCGCCGACATCCCCAGTTTGGGGTAGCGGTGATTACACGACCGCCACCGCGATTTACGCGGCGATCACGACCGCTTTGTATCACCGCGAACGCACCGGGCGGGGCGCCAATGTCGGCACATCGCTGCTGGCGACCGGAGTGTGGGCGACCGGAACCCTGGTGTCGGCGGCGCTGGCCGGCGGCAAGCCGTACGAGTTGAACGACCGCACCGCACCGGTCAACGCGATGACCAATCCGTACCAAAGCGGAGACGGCCGTTGGTTCATGCTGGCCGCCAGGCGATCGGCATGGCCGGCGTTGGCCAACGCGATCGGACGGTCCGACCTGCTTGCCGATCCACGCTTCAGCGACGCGGACGCGATCAGCCAGCACGCCGCGGAGTTGGCCAAACTGCTCGACGCGGAATTCAGCGCGCAACCGCTGGCGCACTGGAAAGAGGTTCTGGATGAAGCCCGCATCCCCTACGGCGTCATCCAGACCGCGGAGGAGGCGGCGGCCGATCCGCAACTGCGCGCCGCCGACATCGTCGTGCCGATCGAAGGCGCCAGGGACCTGGAGTACACCGTCAACAACCCGATCACTCTGCGCGGGCTGGCCCGAGTTCCTTCCCGGCGCGCACCCGAGCATGGCGAGCACAACACCGAGATCCTCACGCAGCTGGGATTCAGCACGGATGAGATCGATCAACTCCGGGAACAGAAAGTGATTCCCGTTGCAGCAGAACAGGAGACAACGAAATGACCACCACAGAAGTAGCCACCGAGCTGGTGCTCACCGAGCACCGCGACGGCGTCCTTACCATCACCATCAACCGGCCGGCACAACGCAACGCCATCAGCCGCGACGTCGCCGTTCAACTGGCCGCCGCGCTGGATCTGCTGGACTCCGATCCGTCGCTGTCGGTGGGCGTGCTCACCGGAGCCGGTGGGACGTTCAGCGCGGGCATGGACCTGAAGGCATTCGCGGGCGGGCAGACCCCGATCCTTCCCGGTCGTGGATTCGGCGGACTCACCCGAGCGGAGGTGAACAAGCCGCTGATCGCGGCCGTCGAGGGATGGGCACTCGGCGGTGGCTTCGAGATGGCCTTGGCCTGCGACCTGATCGTCGCGGCCCAGGACGCCAAATTCGGCCTCCCGGAAGTGAAACGGGGACTCATCGCCGGCGAGGGCGGCGTCATCCGCCTTCCGCAGCGCATCCCCTACCACGTCGCCGTCAAGGTGCTGCTCACCGGCGAGCCGCTTTCGGCCGTCGATGCCAAGCAGTACGGGCTCGTCAGTGAGCTGACCGAATCCGGGGCCGCACTGACTGTGGCCCAAGGGCTGGCGAAGCGCATCGCCGTCAACGCGCCGCTCGCGTTGGCGCGAGTCAAGCAGGTCCTGCGCGAAACCCAGGGCCTCAATGACGCCGAGGCGTTCAAGCGACAGGACAAGGACGCTCACGGCCTGCTCGACAGCGAGGACGCGCACGAAGGTGCGCTGGCGTTCGCCGAAAAACGTGCACCCGTCTGGCGCGGGCGCTGACAACCAATAGAAATAGAGGAGCAACGATCATGAATTCACAAAAGCCAGTGCGCCGCATCGCAATCGTCGGTACCGGCACCATCGGCGCGAGTTGGGCGACGCATTACCTCGCCCGCGGCTTCGACGTCACGGCCACCGACCCCGCGCCGGGCGCCGAGGCGGCGCTGCGGTCCTACGTCGAGGGTTCCTGGGAGGGGGTGAAGACGCTGGGACTCGCGCCCGGCGCCTCCCAGGACCGCCTGAAGTTCACCTCCGACATGGCAGCGGCCCTTGCGGACGCCGACTTCGTTCAGGAAAACGCGCCGGAGCGCCCGGAACTGAAGGTCAAGCTGTTCGCCGAGATCGACGACGCCACACCCCCCGAGGCAATCATCGCCTCGAGCTCGTCGGGCATCACGATGAGCGTGATGCAGGCCGAGTGCCGGCGTCCGGAGCGGACCGTCATCGGTCACCCCTTCAATCCGCCGCACGTGATTCCGCTTGTAGAGGTGGTCGGTGGGACGAAGACCGCCCCGGAGACGATCCACGACGCGATGGTGTTCTACGCCTTGATCGGCAAGAAGCCCATTCATTTGAAGAAGGAGCTGCCCGGCCACGTCGCCAACCGTCTGCAGTCGGCGCTGTACCGGGAAGTGGTTTACCTGATCAGCCAGGGGGTGCTCGACGTAACCGACGCTGACGACGCGGTGTCGTGGGGTCCCGGATTGCGTTGGGGTGTAATGGGTCCCAACCTGCTGTGGCACCTCGGCGGCGGCCAGGGCGGCATCCAGCACTTCATGGACACCTTGATGCCGCGCATGGCCGCCGGATGGCCAGGACTGGGCAATCCGGAATTAACGCCCGAGCTTGAGCAACAGATCGTCCAGGGCGTCCTCGAAGAGGCGGACGGCCGGTCGATCGAGGAGCTTGCTGCCGAGCGCGACGAGATGCTGTTCGGGCTGATGGCAGTGCGAGCCGAGCACGGGTCATCCTTCGGGTTAACTAGCTGAAAGTGTTGTGTTCTAAGGATATAACGATGCTGAACCTACTGTATGGCGTGCTGGCGATGGTGCCAACGACGTTCGGTCTTGCCGGCTACGCGCTGGTGTCACGCCACTGAGTCAGCAACCCAGCTAAACCGACGGCGTGCCAAACATGTTGACGCGCTTCTACATCAGATTGAAAGGACTCATAACGATGACGCAAACGACCGGAAAGCTGTTCGTGCTCGAAGCCAGCGGTGGCGGACGGCTGTTCTCCCTCAATCCCGACGGCTCTGACAAGACGGTCATCGTGACCGGATGCGCCGTCCCCGATGGCGTGGCAGTCGATGTTGAAGCCGGACACATCTACTGGACCAACATGGGGGTGCCGCCGGCTAACGATGGCTCGATCGAGCGTGTGGATCTTGACGGATCCAACCGCACCACGGTCGTTCCCAGCGGGGGCACCTACACGCCCAAGCAGCTTCACCTCGATGCCGTCGGCCGCAAGCTGTACTGGGGTGACCGCGAGGGAATGCGGGTGATGCGCTGCGACCTTGACGGGTCGAACATCGAGACGCTTGTCCAGACCGGGCAGGACGATGAGGACCGCCGCGATGAGACGAGATGGTGCGTGGGCGTGGCTGTCGACCATGTCGGCGGGCATCTGTATTGGACGCAGAAGGGTCCCAGTGATGCCGGACTCGGCAAGATCCTGCGAGCCGGGATCGATGTTCCCGCTGGGGAATCCGCAGCAAGCCGCAGCGACATCGAGGTGGTGTTCAAAGACCTGCCCGAGCCGATTGACCTCGAAATCGAACACGCTACACGGACGTTGTACTGGACCGACCGTGGCGACCCGCCACACGGCAACACCGTCAATCGGGCGGTACTGGACACCCTCGGCGGCACCGAACCCGAGATCGTGGTGACCCACTTGATGGAGGGCATCGGCATCGCCTTGGATCCAGCTCACGATCGGATGTTCGTCACCGACCTCGGCGGCAACGTGTGGGTTGCGGCCCTGGATGGATCCGGTCAGCGACCCATCCGCGCCCTGCAAGGCAACCTCACCGGTATCGCCTACGCCGAATTACCCAGCGGGAGGCCAACATGAGCGTCGTAGCCACCACCGCTAAGGGCACTGCCCAGCGGCATCGTGTCGTCGTCATCGGTTCAGGCTTCGGTGGGCTGGCCGCGACCAAAGCACTCAAGGGTGCGCCGGTCGACGTGACGATGATCGCTCGGACCCAGCACCACCTGTTCCAGCCGCTGCTCTACCAAGTCGCGACAGGAATACTGTCCGAGGGCGAGATCGCCCCTGCCACCAGGAAGGTTCTTCGCAACCAGCGCAATGCAGACGTGCTGCTCGGCGATGTTGTGGAGATCAATCTGGCCGGACGCTACGTGGTCGCTGATCTGCTCGGTCAGCGTTACCGTACCGATTACGACAGCCTGATCGTCGCGGCCGGGGCCGACCAATCCTATTTCGGTAACGACCATTTCGCGGAGTTCGCGCCTGGCATGAAAACCATCGACGATGCGCTGGAAGTGCGCGGGCGTATCCTCGGCGCGTTCGAGCTGGCGGACCGGTCCAGCGATCCGGCCCTCCGCGAGAAGCTGCTGACGTTCACCGTTATCGGCGGGGGTCCTACCGGAGTGGAGCTGGCAGGGCAGATTGCCGAGCTGGCGTCCCAAACCATGAAAGGTGCGTTCCGCCATATCGACTCGACCCAGGCGCGGGTGATCCTGCTCGATGCGGGTTCTGCGGTGTTACAGCCCATGGGCGCAAACCTGGGCAATAAGGCTCAGGCGCGGCTGCAGAAGATGGGTGTCGAGATACAGCTCGGAGCTAGGGTCGTCGACGTCGACCGTGACGGATTGACGGTCAAGGACCGCGACGGCACCACCCGTCGCATCGAATCCGCCTGCAAGGTGTGGTCGGCCGGGGTGTCCGCCAGCCCGTTGGGCCAGCAGATCGCCCAACAGGCCGGCGCCGAAGTCGACCGGTCGGGCCGCGTGGTTGTGTTACCTGATCTGACCGTTGCCGGCCATCCGAACGTCTTCGTCATCGGTGACATGGCCTCGGTGCCAGGCGTTCCCGGCATGGCCCAAGGCGCCATCCAGGGCGCAAGGTACGCGGCGCGCGCCATCAGGGCCGAACTCGACGCCGTCAGCCCGGCCGTACGCGAACCGTTCCACCGTGCCGCGCGCGAACCATTCCACTATTTCGACAAGGGCTCCATGGCCACCGTTTCGCGGTTCTCAGCGGTCGCCAAGGTCGGCCGACTGGAAATCGGCGGCTTCGTGGCCTGGGTGGCATGGCTGCTTCTGCACCTGGCTTATCTCGTCGGGTTCAAAAGCAAGATCTCCACGATCATTTCGTGGACAGCGACCTTCCTGACGACGGACCGGGGCCAACTCACCATCACCGGTCGCCAGGCGCTCCCACCGAGTGCCGCCACCCCGCCCACACCATCCAAATCAGCGGCCGACGCCGCGTAACACAACAAGGAGCCACCAATGAGTTTCACCATACCCACCGACTACGCCAGTCGCCCGGTCGCCGTCATCGGCGGCGGCACACTCGGACGGCGTATCGCGCTCATCTTCGCCGCACACGGCGCACAGGTGATGATCTACGATCTCGCCGAAGCCCAACGGGACGCCGCGATCGACTATGTGACGCAGGAGCTTCCGGTACTCGCCGACCAACTCCCGGGCGTGAGCCCCGGCCAGGTCCGCGCCGAGGCCGACCTCGCCGAGGCCGTCGGCAACGCGTGGCTGGTCATCGAGGCGATTCCCGAACGGCTCGAGCTGAAGAAGCAGATGTTCGGACAACTCGACGAGCTGTCGGCCGCCGACGCGATTTTGGCCAGCAACTCGTCTTCCTATGCCAGCCGGATGTTCCTGGACAAGGTGCACCATCCGGAGCGCGTGTTGAACATTCACTTCTACATGCCGCCGAAACAGAACGCCGTCGATATCATGTCCTGCGGACAGACCGATCGCGACGTCATCTACTTCGTGAAGGCGACGCTACCGCAGTTCGGGCTCTACCCATTCGAAGCACGCAAGGAGAGTACAGGTTTCATCTTCAACCGGGTATGGGCAGCGGTGAAGCGAGAAAGTCTCGAGGTCGTCGCCGAAGGCGTTTCCACACCACAGGACGTCGACCAGATGTTCCAACTCAACACCGGCTCCGCCGGACCCTTCCGGATGATGGATCAGGTCGGCCTGGACGTCGTGCTGGACATCGAAGAGCACTATTGCACCGAACACCCCGAGTACCCGGAAGGACCACGGCGGCTATTGCGCACTTACATTCAGCAAGGCCGGCTGGGAGTCAAATCCGGCGCCGGGTTCTACGACGACTACCCACGCCCGACGCGGCCGGGAATCGGTTCCTGACAACGGGGGAGCTTCAACGACCGACGACGCTCTGACGTTCGTTGCGACGCATTAGCGCGCAAGGCAAATCGGAAGGTGGAAGCAATGGTGCTGTGGCTTCAGGAAATTCAAGCGATCGGAGCGGTGGCAACCACTATCGGCGTGCTCACCGCGCTGTACATCGCGGTTATTCGTGATCCCCGGAAAGCCTCCCAAGAACACCGACACCATTTAGAACGGATGGACGCGCTGCACCGGGTGCACATGGACCGTATCGAGGCCCAGGCTCGAAAAGTCGTGCCTTCCCGCGGTCGAATACCGATGTTCGGCGATGTGTGGTGGACGGTCAGAATAGACAACGCAAGCAACACGATGACCACCATTCTTGCGGTCGACGTTACAGCGCTAGACGCCAACGGTTTTGAAGTGCTTGGCGGCTGCAGGCCAGCCAATCGAAACGTTCCGTTCGACCAGGCCTTCGACCGGGCCGTCCGTGTAGTGCAGTTCGAATCGCTGCGAGACGGATCCGGTCAGCCAAGCGATCGTCATCAGCCCGGCAGCGACCTGGTGCCGGTGCTCAAGCAAGCGGTCCGAGACACCCTGGCAGGTCACCTTGTCAAACGGTGGCCTCGCATGCTGTCTCCGAATCAGTATGCGGTGATGGCCTACACGACAACCGACCCGAGTTATGAGCTGCGCATCACGATCGACTACGAAGACGAAGATGGCTATCAGTGGCGGCGCACCGATACCAGCCAACCAACACGCACGGATCGAGAACTCCTCATGTCAGATGAACGTCGCTGATGTCGATTGACACCATGAGCTCGTCGGGCATGAGCCGACCATCGGCGTCGCAGCGGTACGCGCGGCGCTTGGACGGCAGCAGGATTCCGTCGGCCTCCACCATGTCGTAGACGTATTGGATCGCGGCGAATCCGCCGGCGACGTCTACGCGGTAGTCGTGGCGGCGCAGCAGAAAGTCACTGCCGAAGTAGAACTCCTGCAGGTGGCTGTGGCTGGCGTACCGGTCCGGAAATTGCGCTTGTAGTCCATACCAGCGCTCGCCGTGATCCTCGACAGGATCGATCTCGTTGACCGTGAATTCGGGCAACGTCATCAGGAACGGGGTGGTCAGATAGGTCCACAGCGCGTAGCCATTGAAGTAGGCGCGCTGCAAGGGATCCCACGGTGTTGTCAATTCGTGCCCGGCGAATGAGTCCCGCGGGTTGACTCGTTCACTTACCACGCGGCCATCTAGCTTTTCGATCGCGATCCGTTGCGGTGTGAAGTCGGATTTCTGGTCTGCCGCGCCAAACGGCTGCACCGATGCCCATTCGTGTTGCAGCGCAACGGTCATCCGTCGTGGTGTGGGATCTTGCGGTTGGCCCTTGATCTCCCACAACTTGCCGCCGCTGATGATTGTTGCCTCGATGGTGCTGAATTCGCGCCACCTGTCCAGCCCACCGTGGGCTGCGAGGACAGCATCGAGGAGGCCAGACATCGTCCGATCATAGGCCGCGGGTGTGTGTTCGAGGGGCAGCTTGAGCGTGGCTGCGTTAGCCGCCCAGCGCCGCGTGCATCTCCCAGACCAGAATCTCCGAGCGCTCGTGGGCAGTGACCCGGACGCCGTCCGAGGCGGTGAACCGCACCGCGTCACCCTCGGCCAGTTCGGCCTCGTCGTCCAAGGCCGCCATGTTCAGCCGGCCGCGCGCGAGGAACAAATGTAGGTAGGGCGCCGCGGGTAACTCGAGGCCGTCGCCGCTTCGCAGCCGAGCGCCGTGCAATGCCGCCGAGCGGTTGTGGATGGTGATGGCCGCGTCGTGCCCGGGCATGCCCGAGGCGATCGTCGCCAGGCGGCCGTCGAGCAGCTCGTCGCCGATCTCATGCTGTTGGTAGCTCGGCGGGATGCCCGACACGTCGGGCTGCACCCACATCTGTACGAAGCGCACCGGAGCGGTGGTCGAATCGTTCATCTCGGAGTGCAAGATGCCGGTGCCCGCCGA
>NZ_DATFZD010000379.1:0-4074 GCF_035314665.1 Mycobacterium sp.
GTCACCCCGTCGATCTGCTCACACCCTTTAGTTTTAGTGCAGAGACACAGTCCCGAAAGGCGGACCGTCCGTTGGAGGATCCTAGCGGTGGTGGCATCGGCTATGCGGTAGGTGCATGACCGATGGTGTCAGGGCTCACGTCGTCCGAGTGCGGCGCTGGTTTCGCCAGCAGGTACGAAGAAGTAGCTCACCCGCAATGTCCGATCGGTGAATGCCTCGGGGTCCGAAGGATCTTCGCCGTGTATGAGCCAACATTTGAGCATCGCCACGATGCCGCCTCCGAGGTGAACGGCGATGTCGGTGAACATTTCTGGGTCCAGTCGTCGCCGTAGAGGGGGTCGAGGCGTTCCCGGTGCACGGCAGTAGCAAGTTCGCCAGCCCGATGTCGAGTGTGAACGAGCTCGAGCAGGTGTTCGCTACCGCCGGCGGGCCGCTGAAGGTGCTGCAGATGAACAACGGCCCAGAGTTGGTTTCTCAAGCGCTGCAACGGTTCTGCACCGGCCGGATCGGGGTCCCAGCACGCGCTTTCCGTCGTGCATGAACGCGACGGTCTGCTTGTCAACGCGGTGGCAGCAAGTCTCGGACGGCCTACTCCTGAGCCGGGGCTGAATGAGCGTGACGGAATTGCGTTTGCACCATTAGCAGGGGTCGCCATCAGGCGTGTAATACGGCACACCCTCTACCGAGTAGCACGGCTCCTCGCCCGCCCAGTACGGCGCGGCGGCGCCCGCGATGGCCACGGCCCCCACATCACCCGCTATGTCGGTGCAGCCACCCGCCGCGACATGGCGTCCGTGTGCGCCGGCGCACACATCGGCGTGCGCTACCGGTGCTATGGCCACCGGCGCTACCGCCATCGCCATCGCTGTCAACAGCGCTGCTGCCAGCTTCTTCATCTCATACTCCTTTTGCTAGCCCGGCCCACAGGGCAGTTGCGCAGGTATCAGTTCCCGACGCACACGCCCGCCGTGACGCGTCCACGCCTGCCGGTGGTGGTAAAGCACCCGGTGACCTTGGGCCCGCCCGTATAGGGCTGGCACCAACGCACGTCGGTGTTGTAGTACCAGCCGATACCGCAGCCATTGTCGGCTGGGGCCGGTGAAACGGTCATCAGTCCCATATCACCATCAATGACGCGAATGCGGCGACGAATACGGCGATCGTGGTCCAGCCATGGAGCGATTGCCTCATCGCAGACCTCCTTCTCCTGATCAACCCAGACTTCGCCTCCCGCGCGCTCCCTGCTAGAGCCGTTTGGCACCTACCGGGCACCAAGGCCGCCACCCCATCAAACTGGACGTTAAGTGATCGAACATCGCATACATCAACGGCTTCGTGGGTCGCGGATGTGTCCGCGTCCGTGGCGGTCAGCCGGTCATCGGCGGCCGGAGCGGACCGATCGGCGATAGTCGGCCGGACCGCTGCCGAACCAGCGCCGGCACGACCGTGTCAGGACGCTTTGTTCGGCATAGCCCAGTTCGCGGCTGAGGTGGGACAGACTCATCTGCGTGTCGCGAAGATACCTCTCTGCGGCTTCTTTGCGGACCTGGTCAACCAGGGCGGCGAAGGTCGTTTCCTCGTCGGCGAGCCTGCGCTGCAGCGCTTTTGGATGCAGGTTGAACTGAGCTGCGATCACCTCCAGCGTCGCTGCGCCGGTGGGCAACAGCTGCCGGACGATCAAACGGACCGACTGCGTCAGTCGGGTCTGGTGCTCGGTGATGCCGGCGAGGTACTCGACGATGGCGTGGTGTGCGACGTCGTCCCGTTGCAGGGGTCGGTGCAGGTCCACGGCGCGAACGGTGAAACCCGCCCGCCGCTCGGCGAAATACGGCCTGCAGCCGAAGTACCGGAGGTAATCCTCCACCGGGGCCAGCGGCTCATGCTGAAAGTGCACCGACAGCGGCGAATAGTCGGAGCCCAGAAGAAACCGCAACACCCGTAGCGTGACACCCAGGGACAATTCCATGCTCTGCGGACAGGGCGGTGCTCGGTCGAGGAGGATCTCAAATTCGATGAACGACCGCTGCGGATCATCTGCCTCCGCGATGCGGATCCCGATGGCAGGGCTGTACGCGGCCATGAACGTGCTGAAGATCGTGAATGCGTCGCCCACCGTGGCCGAGGTGCGGGCGGCCACACCGACCGGTCCGAGTATCTCGATGCCCTGCCGCTGAGCCAGCCGCCGACCGAAATCGGGCGTTGCGGTGGCCTCGGCGGCCGACTCGATCGCCTGCAGGACACCCCGAATCGGAATGAACACCTCGTAGGTGCCGACATCCTTGGGCCGGATGCCGGCCGCGCGCAGCAGGCCGACCGGGTCGCCGCCGAGCTCGGCGACCAGACGCGGGTAATTCGACAACGATGTTCCGCGCACGACGGACATGTCCTGAAAGGCTAATCGCGGCGGTGCGATGGGCAGAGGTTGATCTCGATCCTTTGAGCCACACAGGCTAGTCAACTCGCTTAGGCAGACCAGGCGGTGATGGTGACGAATCCTCGGCCGTCGGGACCTTCGTCCCTATTGATCTCATCGCAGTACGACAAGCATCGCCAGTGAGCGCCGATACAGGCGCTTGAGGTTGCCTACACAGGACGGAAATTTCGATGAGTGAACAGCGCGGGGTGGTCCTGGTGGCCGGCTATCAGGATCTCGACGCGGCCCGGCGGGATTTCGACGGACTGAACGCCCGCGTCAAGGACAAGAGCATCGCGCTGCGGGGCGCGGTCATGGTCGGCAAGGACGCCAACGGAAAGCCCACACTGATCGACACCGGCAACCACCTGGGCCGCCGCGGCGTCGCATGGGGTGCCGGGGTCGGACTCGCGGTCGGGCTGTTCTCGCCGGCCCTTCTGGCATCGGCGGCGGTCGGCGCCGCCGCCGGCGCGGTGGCCGGAACGTTCGCCGATCACCGGCTGAAGAGCGGTCTGGCCGACAAGATCGGACACGCGTTGGCCGAAGGCACGGCCGTGATCATTGCCGTGCTGCCGATCGAGAGCCGGCTGGCCGTCGAGCAGGTATTGGGTGGGTCGCCGATGAAATCGATCGTGGAGCTGGAGCGCTCGACCCTGAAAGGGCTCGAGACGTCGCTGGCTGAGGCGATGGGCAAATTCAACCCCGATCGCACGCGGCTGCCACTCCCGGATCGCACCTTCGGCGGCACCGTCGGGCGCACGCTCGACGAGTCGGTTGGCGACTGGACAATCGTCGCCGGGGCGAAGGCCCCCGACGACGCGCCGAATGTGCTGATCGTGCTGATCGACGATGCCGGGTTCGGTGGGCCGGAAACGTCCGGCGGTGCCATCCATACCCCGACCCTGAGTCGGGTTGCACAGAACGGTTTGACCTACAACCGCTTTCACGTCACCGCAGTGTGCTCGCCGACCCGCGCCGCGCTGCTGACCGGGCGTAACCACCATCGGGTGGGGTTTGGTTCGATCGCGGAATACCCTGGCCCGTTTCCCGGCTACACCGCAGCCAAGCCGCGCAGCTGCGCCGGATTGCCCCGGATTCTGCGCGACAACGGTTATGTCACCGGCGGGTTCGGCAAATGGCACCTGACACCGGACAACGTGCAGGGGGCAGCCGGCCCGTTCGATCACTGGCCGCAGGCCTGGGGATTCGACCATTTTTGGGGTTTTCTGTCCGGCGCAGCGGGCCAGTACGACCCGATCATCACCCAGGACAACGCCGTTGTGGGGGTACCCGAAGGCAAGGACGGAAAGACGTACTACTTCCCCGACGACCTGACGGACAAGGCGATGGAGTGGCTGCACGCCGTTCGTGCCCAAGACGGGCAGAAGCCGTGGATGATGTATTACTCCACCGGCTGCAGCCATGCCCCGCACCATGTGCCGAAGGAGTGGGCGGACAAGTACAAGGGCCAGTTCGACGACGGCTGGGACGTCTACCGCCAGAACACGCTGGAGCGCCAAAAGAAACTGGGGATTGTGCCCGGGGACACCGAATTGACCGACCGGCCGGAGCTTTTCCCCGCCTGGGACAGTTTGTCGGACACCCAGAAGAAGCTGTACATCCGCCAAATGGAGGTGTTCGCCGGCTTCTCGGAGAACGCC
>NZ_DATFZD010000380.1:0-32167 GCF_035314665.1 Mycobacterium sp.
TACCCACGGCGCATTCGGTGCATTGGCAATGGGAATCGGCACTTCCGAGGTCGAGCACGTGCTGGCCACTCAGACGCTTCCGCTGCGGCCGTTCAAGACGATGGCGGTCAACGTCGACGGGGAGCTGCCCGCCGGAGTGACAGCTAAGGACATCATCCTTGCGGTGATCGCCAAGATCGGCACCGGCGGAGGCCAGGGCCATGTCATCGAATATCGCGGCAGCGCCATCGAATCGCTCTCGATGGAGGCCCGGATGACGATCTGCAACATGAGTATCGAGGCCGGGGCCCGGGCGGGGATGGTTACACCCGATGCGACCACCTACGAATTCTTGCGTGGACGCCCGCATTCCCCGACCGGCGCGCAGTGGGATGCGGCGCTGGATTATTGGGATCGGCTGGCTACCGACGAAGGCGCCGAGTTTGACACCGAGGTGTATTTGGATGCCGCTTCGTTGACGCCGTTCGTCACTTGGGGGACAAATCCGGGGCAGGGAGTGCCATTGGGAGCCGCGGTGCCTGATCCCGAGCTGATGACCGATGACAACGAGCGCCAGACCGCCGAGAAGGCGCTGGCGTACATGGACCTTCGACCCGGAATCCCGATGCGCGACATCGCGGTGGATGCCGTGTTTGTCGGGTCGTGTACCAACGGCCGCATCGAGGATTTGCGCGTGGTAGCCGACGTGTTGCGAGGCCGCAAAGTGGCCGACGGGGTGCGGATGCTGGTTGTGCCGGGATCGATGCGGGTACGGGCGCAGGCCGAAAAAGAAGGGTTGGGCGAAATCTTCACGGCTGCGGGTGCCGAGTGGCGGCAGGCTGGGTGCTCGATGTGTCTCGGGATGAATCCGGACCAGCTGGCGCCGGGGGAGCGCTGCGCGGCAACGTCAAACCGCAATTTCGAGGGACGCCAGGGCAAGGGTGGCCGTACCCACTTGGTGTCGCCTGCCGTCGCCGCTGCCACCGCGGTGCGCGGGAAGCTCTCCGCCCCGGCCGACTTGAACTAACTGAGGGAGAACCGTAATGGACGCTTTTCACACTCACACGGGTATCGGAGTGCCGCTGCGGCGGTCCAATGTCGACACGGATCAGATCATTCCGGCGGTCTATTTGAAGCGGGTGACCCGAACGGGTTTCGAGGATGGTTTGTTCGCGGCTTGGCGGACCGATCCGTCTTTTGTGCTCAATCTGAGTCCGTTTGACAGGGGTTCGGTACTGGTCGCCGGACCCGATTTCGGCACCGGATCCTCTCGGGAGCATGCGGTCTGGGCGCTTATGGACTATGGATTCCGGGTAGTGATCTCGTCCCGCTTCGGCGACATTTTTCGGGGCAATGCGGGGAAGGCGGGGTTGTTGGCTGCCGAAGTTGTCCAAGACGATGTGGAACTGCTCTGGAAGCTCATCGAGGGCAGCCCCGGGTTGGAAATCACTGTCAATCTTCAAGATCGGAATGTGGCCGCAGGAACGGTGGTGGTGCCGTTCAAGATTGACGACTACACCGCCTGGCGTTTGTTGGAGGGACTCGACGACATAGCCCTTACGCTGCGGAAACGTGACGAGATTGAGCTTTTCGAGTCGGAGCGGCCGACTTGGAAACCGCAGACATTGCCCACTTCCTGACGGCTCGATTGGGCCCGAATTTAGGGCGCCCCAGTGCCGTATTTGACGGCTCGAACCGTTCCAAGCCACTGACTATGCGCTGCAACCGGATTCCTAAAAAGTTCGCCAGAACCGACTGAAATTGCGCGTGGCTCTTGGAAATCAGGCACCTCAGGGTTTACCGTGTCCTCTAGTCGGTCCAAAGTGGACCGCGAGCAAGCGGAGGATATGCATGAACAAGGCAGAGCTCATTGATGTGCTCACTGAGAAATTGGGCTCAGACCGTCGGTCGGCAACAGCCGCCGTCGAGAATGTCGTCGACACTATTGTGCGGGCCGTGCACAAGGGCGACAGCGTCACCATTACCGGCTTCGGTGTGTTCGAACAGCGCCGTCGCGCGGCACGTGTGGCCCGTAATCCTCGCACCGGCGAAACGGTGAAGGTCAAGCCAACGTCCGTGCCGGCGTTCCGGCCGGGCGCACAATTCAAAGCGGTTGTCTCTGGCGCACAGCGCCTCCCAGCGGAAGGACCAGCAGTGAAGCGAGGCGTCGTAGCGGGCGGTGTCAAGAAGGTGGCAAAGAAGTCGCCGGCGAAGAAGGCCGCAAAGAAGACCGTTGCGAAGAAGGCTCCGGCCAAGAAGGTCGCCGCCAAGAAGGCTCCGGCTAAGAAGGCGGCCGCCAAGCGGGCGCCGGCCAAGAAAGCCGTCAAGGCTACAAAGGCGGTGGCGAAGCGGGTCACCAAAGCCGTGAAGAAGGCTCCCGCGCGCAAGGCACCGGCGAAGAAGAGCGCTGCCAAGAAGGCTCCGGCCAAGAAGGCCACGGCCCGTCGCGGCCGCCGGTAGGCGCTAACCAGTTCAACACATAGATTCGCCGCGGGGCCGGCTCTCTCGAGGCGCCCGCGGCGAATCTGCGTGCTAGGTCACGACGTTGGCGGCCAGCGCACTGCCGATGTGGTCGGCTGCCAGCAGACGGCCGTCCGCCAGCGACAGCACCCACGTACTGCCCTTGCGGTTGCGGGACTTGTCCGGAAGTATCCCGTCGCGTTCACACCACCACGTGATCAGGTCCGGAATCACCTTGCCCTGCGTGCAGATCACCGGTGTGCTGTGCGAGCCGGCGATCTGCAGAACCCGCCGTCGACCGCGTTTAGGGTTGTCGGCGTACGCCTCCTCGGTCAGCGTCGGCTCATCGCCGATGACGACGCCTAGCTCCTCGGCCAGCGGTTCCACTGTCTGGTGGCAGCGCACGCGATCGGCGGCATAGACATCGGTGGGGCCGAAGGCCGATAGCTGCCCTACGAGTGCCTCGGCCTGCGCACGGCCCTTCTTGTCCAACGGTCGCATCTTGTCGTCGCCGGAGAACCGGGACTTGCTGCCGGCGGTGCCGTGCCGGACCACGAGCACGGTCTGGGTGTCCGCCGGGAATTTGGCGAACCGGCGCAAGACCTTTCGATCGTGCGTGTAGGACACTTTCTTGATCGCGTCGGAGGTCGGCAGCCAGATCAGCTCATCGACTTCCCGACCGGGGGTGAATTCTCCGCCCAGGCTGCGCGCCGCCCAGTAGCGAACCCGTTTGACACCCTGGTCGACCGGATAACTCACGTTGTAAAGCCGGCGGCCAAGTTGTGCACTATGACCGGTCTCCTCGAAAACTTCTCGGACCGCGGTCACCGGTTCCGTTTCACCGGGATCCATTTTGCCCTTGGGCAATGACCAGTCGTCGTAGCGGGGACGGTGGATGACGGCCACCTCGACCGATTCGCTGGCGCAGGGGCGCCAGAGCACCGTGCCCGCGGCCCAAACGACTTTCCCGCTCACACCCGGGTCATCCGACCAGGCTCGGGTCGGCACCGTAACCCCTGCAAGTCAATTCGGACCTTCGCGCCTGATGGACATCCTGGCCATGGTACAGGTGGCCTCAGGCGCTCCTGTGTTGGTCCATCAGCGACACCTGGTGGTCGCGAACCTTGTGGCCGGCTTGCGGCATCGCGGTCCACTGCCCTTCGGGCCCCAATTCCCAGCAGCGCGTGGCGGGGTCCAGAGCTGATGCGAAGATGTCTTTGAGTTGTGCGGTCAGTCGGGGGTCCTTGACTTGAACCAACACCTCGACCCGCCGATCGAGATTGCGGTGCATCATGTCGGCACTGCCGATCCAGAATTCGTCGATCAAGCCGAAGTGGAAGATCCGCGAGTGCTCCAGGAATTGGCCGAGAATCGAGCGCACGGTGATGTTTTCGGAGAATCCCTCGACACCGGGGCGCAGTGCACAGATTCCGCGCACCACGATCTCCACCCGCACCCCGGCTTGCGACGCACGGTAGAGCGCGTCGATGACCTGTTCGTCGACAAGGGAGTTCATCTTGAGTTGGATGTGCCCGTTACCGGTTTCCTGATGCGCGGCGATCTCCCGGTTGACGCGCTCGATGATTCCGGCGCGGATGCTGTGCGGTGCGACCAACAGATTGCGGTAGGAGAACTTACGCGAATAGCCCGTCAGCGTGTTGAACAGATCGGTCAGATCGGCGCCGATGTCGGGATTGGCGGTCAGCAGGCCGAGGTCCTCGTAGAGCCGGGCGGTCTTGCTGTTGTAGTTACCGGTCCCGATATGGCAGTAACGCCGGATCGCGGAGCCTTCGCGGCGCACCACCAAGCAAGTCTTGCAATGCGTTTTCAGGCCGACGAGGCCGTAGGCCACATGGACTCCGGCCTGCTCCAGCGCGCGGGCCCAATGGATGTTTGCCTGTTCGTCGAATCGCGCCTTGATTTCGACCAGTGCTACTACTTGCTTTCCGGCCGCGGCGGCTTCGATGAGGGCGCGCACGATCGGTGAATCGCCCGAGGTGCGATACAGCGTCTGTTTGATCGCCAGGACATTGGGGTCGGCCGCGGCCAACTCGATAAAGCGTTGCGTGCTAGTGGAGAACGAGTCGTAGGGGTGGTGAACCAACACGTCACCCTCGCGCAGCGTCGCGAAAATGCTCTTCGGCGTTTCCCGGTCGGCGAATTCCGGGGGGGTGTCCGGAACGAACGCGGGATCCTTCAGTGCCGGTCGGTCGACGCCGTAGATCTGCCACAGCGAGGAGAGATCAAGTAGTCCCGGCACTTGGACGACGTCGCCGGGATGCACATCGAGCTCCCGCAGCAGCAACTCCAACATGTGCTCGGTCATGTCGTCGGCCACCTCGAGGCGTACCGGTGATCCGAACCGTCGACGGGCCAGTTCGCGCTCGAGTGCCTGCAGCAGATCCTCGTCACGATCCTCGTCGACCTCGAAATCCGCGTTGCGAGTAATGCGGAACGCGTGGTGTTCGACGATCTCCATGCCCGGGAACAGCGCCGGCAAGAAGGCTGCGATCAGTTCCTCCGTGGGGAGAAAGCGAACTTCCGCCTTCCCGGCCGATCCGTCTGCGCCTTCCTTAACGTCGAGCTCAACGAAGCGATCGACGTTGTCGGGCACCTTGACTCGAGCGAAATGCTGACCGCCTTCCTCTGGCTTCTTGACCGTGACGGCGAGGTTCAGACTGAGGCCGCTGACGAAGGGGAACGGGTGAGCGGGATCGACGGCGAGCGGAGTCAGGACGGGGAAGACCTGCTCGTTGAAGTACGTCTGCAGCTGGTTGCGTTCGGCCTGGTCCAGATCGGCCCAAGTGACGATGTGAATGCCTTGCTCGGCCAACCCGGGCTCCACCGAGTCGAGGAACACCCGTGCGTGTCGGGTGGCGATCTGCTGGGTTTGCTCGCCGATGCGGCGCAGCTGCTCACGCGGGGTCAGACCGTCCGCGGAGCGCACCGATAAACCCATCTCGTCGCGCCGCTTCAGCCCGGCGACGCGAACCATGTAGAACTCGTCGAGGTTGGAGGCGAAGATCGCCAGAAACTTCGCCCGCTCCAGCAACGGCAGCGAGGTGTCGGCGGCCAGCGCCAATACCCGCGCGTTGAAGTCCAGCCAGCTCAGTTCGCGGTTGAGGTAGCGGTGCTCCGGAAGCTCGTCCTCTAGTAGGGCTGCTGCTGTGGCGGCGGGCGGTGAGGCGGGTGCTGTGCCGTCCGCTTGCCACCCGGGCCCGTCGGGCCGCTGCTCGGCTGAGCTGGTCGTAACTGTTGCTTCGCTGCCCTCGCGGGCTTCGATTTCGGTCACCTTGTGATCATTCCCCATCGGTGGACGGTGCTGCTACCCACGAGCTGACATCCATTCGCCGTTGAGGAGCCGTTTACCCGTCGTTACGCTAGCGGCGCACGGCGGTGCCGACGGCCCGCGCCGTTGCCGGCCCGATCCCGAGCCGGCGCGCGACCGCCAAGTCGTTGGGTGTGTCGATATCGCAACGCAATCCAGGCCACGCCCCGGTGAGCTCGATCGCTCCCGAACGTCGATGCCGCGCAGAAGAATCCGGCCCGAACCGCGGGTCGAGCGCGGCACCGAACGCACACAGCGCCGCGGTACCCGTGCCCAGCCGGTCGGCAACGAAACTACGCTCGTGGTGTCGTGCCGCGGCGATCGCCTCGGCAAGCTCCTGCGTCTGTAATGCCGGCAGATCACCTTGCAGCACAACAATATTGGACACTGATTGGACCACCACCTGCTCGGCTTCCGAGATCGCGTTGTTGAGCGGGTCGGGATGGCCTTGGGGCGTGGGATCGAACAGCACCTCGGCGCCGAGTTGGCGCGCCGCGGCTGCCGCGGCGTCGTCGGGCGTGATGACGGTGATGCGGCCCACGGACCCGACACGTGCCGCGGCGGTGAGGGTATCGACCAGCATGGCCAGCACCACGTTCTCCCGCGTTTGTGCGGAAAACACCGGCGCCAGCCTGGTCTTGGCGGCGGCCAGTCGCTTGACGGCGACAATCAAACCGACATCGCCTCCGGCGTCGGCTCGCCCGCTCATCGGTGACTTGCGGCATGTTGGCCCTCGGCTTGGGCCAGGGGAGGAAACGCCGCGTCTCCTTTCGTTAAGTTGTCGGTGGGCGTGGCTACGTTGCCAGGGTGTCGCGACATCGGCTGATTGCTACTGCTGAGCAGGCGGCCATCCTGGCCGAGCATTGTCGCCACGCCCGATACGTGTGGAACCTGGCCGTTGAGCAGCAACAGCACTGGCAGCCCGGACGTCATGCGCCTGGCTATAGCGAGCAGTGTGCTCAGTTGACCGCGGCCCGCGCCGAGCATGACTGGCTGGCGTCTGGCTCGCAGACCGTGCAGCAGCAAGCGTTGCGGGACTTCGCCCAGGCCATGCGCAACTTTCTCACCGGGACGCACCGCCGCCCGACCTGGCGCAAAGCCGGTGTGCATGAGGGATTTCGGCAGGTTGGGGTGAAACCGCATCACGTCCAGCGCCTGAACTGCCGGTTTGGTGGGGTATGGGTGCCTAAGGTGGGTTGAGTGCGATTCCGCCTGTCGCGGCCGGTCCCCGAGGGCGTGAAGTCCTACCGGGTCACCCGCGATCGGGCTGGCCGCTGGCATATCGGGTTCGCGCATATCCCTAGTCCCATCGCCGGTCCGGGTGACGGCGGCGTGGTGGGTATCGACCGTGGTGTTGTCGTGTCGGCGGCCTTGTCGACCGGTGAACTGCTGCACGTCCCCGGTCTGAGCCGTGGTGAGGCTAAGCGGTTGAAGGTGCTGCAGCAGCGGCTCGCACGCGCCAAGCGCGGCTCGAGCCGGCGAGCCCGCACGAGGCTGGCGATCGCAAAGCTGAAAGCGCGTGAGGTCGACCGACGCAATGACTGGGTCGAAAAGGCCACTACTGACGTTGCGCGGCGCTTCGATACGATCCGGATCGAGGCCCTCGACGTGCGAGTGATGACCCGTAGCGTGCGGGGAACAGTGGCGCAACCGGGTGTGCGCGTTGCTCAAAAGCGTGGACTGAACCGGGCTATCAACGCAAGCTGTTGGGGGCTGCTCGCCGCACGTTTGCAGCACAAGGCTTACGGTCGGGTCGAGCGGATCCCGGCCGCGTACACGTCGCAACGATGTTCCGCGTGCGGGCACGTCGCACCCGAAAACCGCAAGAGCCAAGCGGTTTTCGAGTGCGAAGCGTGCAACACGGGACCGTGCAACGCCGACGTGAACGCTGCACGCAACATCGCCGCCGGACGGACGGTGACAGCACGGGGAGACCTCGGCACCAGCAGGTCTGCGAACCGTGAACCTCAACTCAGCTCTCCTGCCACATAGGTAGTGGGTGGGTTGAAATCCGTCGGCTTCAGCCGGGGGAGGACGTCAAAAAGCCATCCTGCCAGTTTTTTTCTTTGTGCATGTGTATGGCGTTCTCGCGGTCCATGGCCTCTCAGGCGGCTGCGCTCGACCTGGTTGCCCAGCTTCTCCTCAGATCGCCGGGCGGTCGGCATCGTCGCTGGGCTACGGTTGAGCGCCGACAATTCGACGAGACGGGGACGAAGGCACACGATGGCCAGCGCGACAGCGGTGATGGGGGCCGGCGCATGGGGTACGGCGCTGGCCAAATTGCTCGCCGACGCTGGCGGCGACGTCACCCTGTGGGCCCGGCGATCCGACCTCGCCGACGAAATCAACGACAGCCGTCACAACCCCGACTACTCGCCTGGCGTTGAGTTGCCGCCGGGTGTCCGTGCCACCGGCGACGCGGAAGAAGCGCTGAGCGGGGTGACGACGGTGCTGCTGGCCGTGCCGGCGCAGACGATGCGGGCCAATGTCGAACAGTGGAAGAGTCTGTTCGGCGAAGGTGCGACCCTGGTCAGCACGGCCAAGGGCATCGAGTTGGAGACTCTGATGCGGATGAGCCAGGTCATTGTCGACGTGACCGGCATCGACCCGTCGCAGGTCGCGGTGATCTCCGGGCCGAACTTGGCCAGCGAGATCGTCGCGGGGCAACCCGCGGCTACCGTGATCGCCTGCAGCGATTCCGGTCGTGCCGTTGCCCTGCAGCGCATGTTGAACACCGGATTCTTCCGCCCGTACACCAACGCCGACGTGATCGGCACCGAGATCGGCGGTGCCTGCAAAAACGTCATCGCGCTGGCTTGCGGGATGGCGGCCGGGGTGGGCCTGGGCGAAAACACCGCGGCGGCGATCATCACCCGCGGCCTGGCGGAGATCATGCGGCTCGGGATCGCGGTCGGGGCCAAAGGCACAACCCTGGCGGGGTTGGCCGGGGTCGGCGATCTGGTGGCCACCTGCACCTCGCCCCGCTCGCGCAACCGCACCTTCGGCGAATCCCTGGGGCGGGGCCAGACGATGGAGGCGGCGCTGCAGGCGCGCGGCGGCCACGTTGTCGAGGGGGTGACGTCATGCGAGTCGGTGCTGGCGCTGGCCTCGAGTTACGACGTCGAGATGCCACTGACCGACGCGGTACACCGGGTCTGTCATAAGGGGTTGTCGGTGGACCAGGCGATGGCACTGCTGTTGGGACGCCGCACCAAGCCGGAATGACCCTGGCCACGGTTAAGGGCGGAGCTAACCTCGTGGTAACCAGCACCGCAGCACCCAGAAGGTAGCCTCTCTAGGTTGTGAGGGACCGCTTCCCCGCCGAGACGACCGATCGCGGCCGCGTCCGCGTCGCCGTCGTGTTCGGCGGACGCAGCAACGAGCACGCCATCTCCTGTGTCTCGGCGGGCAGCATTTTGCGCAATCTCGATCCGCAGCGTTTCGACGTGGTCGCGGTCGGCATCACCCCGGATGGCTCGTGGGTCCTGACCGACGGGAACCCCGACGCGCTGGCGATCACCAATCGGCAGCTGCCGGGGGTGAGCTCCGAATCGGGCACCGAGCTGGCTCTGGCCGCCGATCCGCGGCGGGCCGGTCAGCTGGTGTCACTGTCGCCCGGTGGGGCTGAGGTACTGGCATCCGTCGACGTGGTCTTTCCGGTCTTGCACGGCCCCTACGGCGAAGACGGCACGATTCAGGGTCTGCTCGAACTCGCCGGCGTGCCCTACGTCGGTGCCGGGGTGTTGGCCAGCGCCGCCGGGATGGACAAGGAGTTCACAAAGAAACTGCTTGTCGCCGAAGGACTTCCGGTCGGTGCCTATGAGGTGCTGCGGCCGTCGCAGCCCACGCTGGACACCGGGCGGCGCGAACGGCTTGGACTACCGGTCTTCGTCAAACCCGCACGCGGCGGCTCGTCGATCGGCGTCAGCAGGGTGACCGGCTGGGACGAGCTGCCCGAGGCCGTCGTCCATGCGCGCCAGCACGATCCGAAGGTAATTGTCGAGGCCGCGGTTGTGGGTCGCGAATTGGAGTGCGGTGTACTCGAATTCCCCGACGGCACAGTGCAAGCCAGCACTGTCGGGGAGATCCGGGTGGCCGGCGTGCGCGGACGTGAAGACTCGTTCTACGACTTCGCGACCAAATACCTCGACGACGCCGCCGAACTCGACGTGCCCGCCAAGGTCGACGACGAGGTGAGCGACGCGGTGCGGGAATTGGCGATCCGGGCGTTCAGGGCGATCGACTGCCAGGGCCTGGCCCGGGTCGACTTCTTCCTCACCGATGACGGCCCAATCATCAACGAGGTCAACACAATGCCCGGATTCACAACCATCTCGATGTATCCGCGGATGTGGGCCGCCAGCGGCGTGGATTATCGAACCCTGGTGGCGACCATGGTTGAAACGGCGCTCGCGCGCGGGACGGGTCTGCGCTAACCCGGCCGACGACGATGCGGGCCGCGTAGCGGCCCGAGGAGAAGTCGGCCAATCAGCTCGGCGACGACGATGCCGGCCGCGTAGCGGCCCGAGGAGAAGTCGGCCAATCAGCTCGGCGGCGACGGGTTGATCGGCACCGCGGGCATGGTGTGGTCGATTAGGTCGGAGAGTTGCTGGATCGGCGTCGGGCCAGACCCCGACGGCAGGGTGAGCGCCACATAGACCGCTCGGTCGACCGTGTACCAGGTGGATCGATCACCTTGGCGGGCCTCAAACCACTGCACCCGGTCAACGAGCTGGATCGGCGAACCGACCACGAAGTCGGTCGGACGGTCCAGGCCGCACCGCAGCACCACCGGATCGCTATCGCTTGCGGTCCGCCACGCGGCGGTGGCGGGTGGCGTCGGCTGCGCGGTGGGAGCCCGCTGATAGTCGCCGAGTCGCTGCGGGAGCGCTTCCAGTAGCGTCCGGCAGGCCGAATCCTGCGCATGGGGAGCCGGGACGCTCGGGATTGCCACCGGTGGGAGCGGCGGGTGGCGGGTCGCCGCGATCGCCAGGACGACGCCGACCACACCGACCGCCAGTACCAGTGCGGCGATCAGCACCCCCCGCGGCGGCCCGTCCGACTCGACCATTGGCTCACCTTCTCCTCGTCGCGCCTACACTCCCGAAGTCAGCGGACAAGAACCTACCGGAGGTGATGTGGGCGGCGGCGAGTCTGATCCCACGCTTGGCGACGTTGGTGAATTCGGTGTGATCGAAGGACTGATTCGGGGTCGGCGCCAGCCGGACACGGTCGCTCTCGGACCGGGTGACGACGCCGCTGTGGTGCTTGCCGGTGACGGCCGCGTCCTGGCGTCGACGGACATGCTCGTCGAGGGTCGCCACTTCCGGCTGGACTGGTCGACACCGCACGATGTCGGCCGTAAGGCCGTCGCGCAGAACGCCGCCGACATCGAAGCGATGGGCGGACGGGCCACCGCGTTCGTCGTCGGCTTCGGCGCACCGCCCGAAACGTCAACCGCACAGGTCAGCGCGCTGGCAGACGGGATGTGGGACGAGGCCGGCCGGATCGGCGCCGGCATCGTCGGCGGAGACCTGGTCAGCAGCCCGGTGTGGGTGGTGTCGATGACCGTGCTGGGCGATCTGGCCGGCCGACCGCCGGTGCTGCGGTCCGGGGCGCGACCCGGCTCGCGGATCGCCGTCGCCGGCCAGCTGGGCTACTCAGCGGCCGGGCATGCACTGTGGCACAACGGTATTGCGGGGTTCGACGACTTGCGGCGTCGTCACCTCGTCCCGCAACCGCCGTACGGAGAGGGGCGCGCGGCCGCCGAGGCCGGCGCCCAGGCGATGATCGACATCTCCGACGGTCTGGTCGGCGACCTGCGGCACCTGGCCGAGGCGTCCGGGGTGGGCATCGACCTGAGCACCGAAGCGCTGAGCGCCGATCGCGACGCGCTGCTGGGTGCGGCCGAAGCCGCTGGGGTCCACGCGTGGACGTGGGTGCTCGGCGGGGGAGAGGACCATGCCCTGGTCGCGGCATTCGCCGGCCCGGTTCCCGCGGGGTGGCGGGTGATCGGGTACGTGCTCGACGGGCCGGCGCGGGTGCTCGTTGACGGCGCAGAGTGGCACGGATACGCCGGCTGGCAGTCCTTCAGTCAGTAGGGTGACCCGGTGACCGTCTACGCCATTGCTCAGTTGCGGTTCACCGACCGCGCCGCCTACGACCGGTACCAGGTCCGATTCATGGATGTCTTCCGTCGCCACCGCGGAACGTTACTGGCCGCCGATGAGTCCCCACAGCTGGTCGAGGGCAAGTGGGATCTGGATAAGGTGGTACTGATGTCGTTTCCCGACGAGGCGGCATTCCGGCTGTGGTCGGAATCTCCTGATTACCAAGAGATTTCGCGGGATCGCCGTGCGGGTGCGGACACTGTGGTGTTGTTGGCGAAGGGGCTGGCGTGACCGCCCGGCCGCTGCGCGAACTGGTTGACGACGGTTGGGCGGCCGCATTGGAGCCCGTCGGCGAACAAGTGGCCAAGATGGGCCAATTTCTGCGCGAGGAGATCGCTGCCGGCCGAGGCTACCTGCCGGCGGGGCCGAATGTCTTGCGCGCCTTCACCTTTCCGTTCGACCAGGTGCGGGTGCTGATCGTCGGCCAGGACCCGTATCCGACGCCCGGGCATGCTGTCGGCTTGAGCTTCTCGGTGGCCGAAGCGGTGCGTCCGCTGCCGCGAAGTCTGGAGAATATCTTCGCCGAATATGCCAGCGACTTGGGCTATTCGGCACCCTCCTGTGGCGACCTCACGCCGTGGGCAGAGCGTGGGGTGCTGCTGCTCAACCGCGTGCTCACCGTTCGGCCGGGTAATCCGGCGTCGCACCGCGGCAAGGGCTGGGAGGCCGTCACCGAGTGTGCGATTCGCGCTCTGGTCGATCGCCGGCAGCCGATGGTGGCGATTTTGTGGGGCCGCGACGCCTCGACGCTGAAGCCGATGCTGGCGGGCAGCGACTGTGTCTCGATCGAATCACCGCATCCTTCGCCGCTGTCGGCGTCGCGGGGATTTTTCGGCTCGCGTCCGTTCAGCCGCGCCAACGAACTGCTCACTGAGATAGGCAGTGAGCCGATCGACTGGCGACTGCCGTAAACCGTCTCAGCGCCCTCTTGTTTGCTGGGCGGTTGGCCCGCTAGCCGCGGGTGACCTTACCGGCCTTGATGCACGACGTGCAGACGTTGATGCGGTGCTTGTTGCCACCGGGGCGGGTGGCAACACGCACGCTCTGGATGTTGGGATCCCACCGACGGCTGGTCCGGCGATGGGAGTGCGACACCGACTTGCCGAAGCCGGGGCCCTTCCCGCAGATATCGCAGACGGCAGCCATACATAAACTCCTCGAACCTCTGGGGCCAACAACCACAGACGGGTGGCCCGACGACCTGGCCAGAATAGCCGCCGCCGGGCGGAACCGCCAAAACGACTAACACGCGTCGTGCGCTATGTGACCTGTGCTGTCGGGCTCAGTAGATAGGCTGGCGCCCACTGACGGCGGCGTGAGGAGGTGGCTTAGGTGGGGTCGGGGTTGGCCAAGCCGGATCGCCCACTGGACGCGTCCGCCCTGCGCGACTGGGCGCATAGCGCCGTCGGTGACCTGATCACGCACATCGACGAGATAAATCGGCTGAACGTGTTCCCGGTCGCCGATTCCGACACCGGCATCAACATGCTGTTCACCATGCGCTCGGCGCTGGCCGAGGCCAACACGGTTGCCAGTTCGCAGACCCGTCCCCGCGACGTCGTCCGGGTGGCCGCCGCCCTATCAGGGGGCGCTTTGAACGGCGCGCGCGGCAACTCCGGGGTGATCCTTTCGCAGATTCTGCGTGGCATCGCCGACGTCACCGCGAGCGCCGCCGAAGAATCCGGTGCCGAACTGCACGTCATCGACGCGGCGTTGCTCGGCGCGGCGTTGCGTCGCGGCGTGGATCTGGTTGTCGCCTCGATGGGCGGCCAGGAGGTCCCCGGGACGATCGTCTCGGTGTTGCGGGCAGCCGCCGATGCCGTCGAGCAGAACACCGGGGAGGGGGTTGTCGCAGCGATCACGGCCGCGGGCGACGCCGCGGTGGTGGCGCTGGAGAAGACGCCCGAGCAGCTGGACGTCCTCGGCGACGCCGGGGTGGTCGACGCCGGCGGGCGAGGCCTGCTGGTCCTCCTGGACGCGTTGCGCTCGACGATCACCGGCCAGGCGCCCAACCGCACGCTGTACGAGCCCTCACCGCGCCGGGAAGCCGCGGAATCCGCCCCGCAACCCCCCGCGCCGCAATTCGAGGTGATGTACCTGCTGGGCGGATGCGACAGCGAGTGCGCTGATTTGCTGCGCGAGCGGCTCGATGAGCTCGGTGAGTCGGTGGCTATCGCGAGCTCCGGCGTGGTCGGCGGTTACTCGGTCCATGTCCACACCGACGACGCCGGCGCGGCGGTCGAGGCCGGCCTGGCGTTCGGCAATCCGCGGCGGATCCAGATCTCGGCCCTGACCGGTGCTGCCAGCGGGCTGCCGCCCGGCAGTTGGACGCGGGAGCGCGCGGTGTTGGCCGTCGTCGACGGCGACGGCGCGGCGGAGTTGTTCGCCGGCGAGGGAGCCTGCGTGCTGCGTCCCGGCCCACATGTCGCCGACCCGACCACGGCGATCAGCGCCCAGCAGCTGTTGCGAGCCGTGGTGGACACCGAAGCCGCGCAGGTGATGGTGTTGCCCAACGGCTACCTGGCCGCCGAAGAACTCGTGGCCGGCTGCACCGCCGCGATCGGGTGGGGGATCGATGTGGTGCCGCTACCGACCGGATCGATGGTGCAGGGCCTGGCCGCGCTCGCGGTACACGAACCCGGCCGGCAGGCCGTCGACGACGGGTTCACGATGGCCCGCGCCGCCGGCGCCGCCAAGCACGGGTCGGTGCGCATCGCCACCGAAACGGCGTTGACCTGGGCCGGCACCTGTGAACCCGGCAACGGGTTGGGCATCGCGGGCGACGAGGTGTTGATCGTGGCCGCCGACGTCGCGTCGGCGGCGATCGGGTTGATTGATTTGCTGCTGGCTGCCGGCGGTGAGCTGGTGACGGTGCTGCTCGGCGCCGACCTCGACGGGCATGTCGACGCCGCCGAGGTAAGCGACCGCCTGCAAGCCCACGTTCACGACCGTCACCCGGGTACCGAGCTGATGACCTACCACACCGGGCACCGTGGCGACGCGCTGCTGATCGGGGTCGAGTAGCCATGGTGGCGCTGAGCGACCGCCTCGATTACATCCTTGGCGCGAAGGCCGCGAACCCGCTCGACGAGGTGTTCGGTATCCGCACCGTCGACGACCTGCTCCGCCACTATCCACGCAACTATGTCGAGGGCGCAAGCATGCGCGGCGCGGACGACGAGCGGCCGGCCGAAGGCGAGCACGTCACGCTCGTCGACGAGATCACCGGTGTGGTTGAGCGGCCGATCAGAAATCGCCCGAGGGACAGGATATTGATCGTCACGCTCGGCTCCGGGCGCAGCAAGGTCACCGCCACGTTCTTCAACCCTCGCTACCTCAAGAAAGGGCTGACCAAGGGCACCAGAGTGATGCTATCCGGAGAGGTTGGATTCTTCCGGGGCGCAATGCAATTGACGCATCCGGCCTTTCTTATCCTCGACTCTACGGACGGCGTAAACCGGGGCAGCCGGTCGCTGCGCAACATCGCCGACGCCTCGCAGGCTGTCAGCGGGGAGGTGTTGCAGGAGGCCTTCGAACGCCGCTTCTACCCGATCTATCCGGCCAGTACCAAGTTGCAGAGCTGGGACATCTTCAACTGCGTGCGCCAAGTGCTCGAAGTCCTCGACCCGGTGGCCGATCCGTTGCCAAAAGAACTGTGCGCCAAGCACAATCTGGTCTCCGAAGACGAGGCGCTGCGCGCCATCCACTTGGCCGAAGATAGCGCCGACCGGCGTCGGGCCCGCGAACGTTTGGCCTTCGACGAGGCCGTCGGGCTGCAGTGGGCGCTGGTGAGTCGCCGGCACGGCGAACTGGCTCAGTCCGGCCCGGCGGCGTCGGTGCGTTCGGACGGTCTCAAGCATGAACTCCTGCACCGCTTGCCATTCGATCTCACCGCCGGCCAGCGTGAGGTGCTGGAGGTGCTTACCGCCGAGATCGGTTCGACCCGCCCGATGAACCGGCTGCTGCAAGGTGAGGTGGGGTCGGGCAAGACGATCGTCGCGGTGCTGGCGATGTTGCAGATGGTCGATGCCGGATACCAGTGCGCGCTGTTGGCACCAACGGAAGTCCTCGCTGCACAACATCTCCAGTCGATCAACGACGTGCTTGGGCCGCTGGCGATGGCCGGGCAGCTCGGCGGCGCTGACAACGCCACCCGAGTGGCGCTGCTCACCGGATCGATGTCGGCTGCGCAGAAGAAACAAGTTCGCGGCGAGATCACCAGCGGCCAGGTCGGCATCGTCGTCGGCACGCACGCACTGCTGCAGGACGCGGTGGAATTCCACCAGCTCGGCATGGTTGTCGTCGACGAGCAGCACCGGTTCGGTGTCGAGCAGCGAGACCAGTTGCGGGCCAAGGCTCCTGCCGGAATCACGCCGCACCTGCTGGTGATGACCGCGACACCGATACCGCGGACGGTGGCGCTCACCGTCTACGGCGACCTGGAGACGTCGACGCTGCGGGAGCTTCCCCGCGGTCGGCAGCCGATCACTACCACCGCCATCTTCGTCAAAGACAAGCCGGCATGGCTGGACCGGGCCTGGCGACGCATCATCGAGGAGGTGGCCGCCGGGCGTCAGGCCTACGTCGTGGCACCGCGGATCGACGAGTCCGACAACGGCGGCCAGACCGACAAGGATGCAAGGCCTTCGGCGACAGCCGAAGAGCTGTTCGCCCATCTGCGCAGTGACCAGCTGGCCGGCCTGCGGCTGGGACTCATGCATGGGCGGCTGCCCGCCGACGAGAAGGACGCTGCGATGACGGCGTTTCGCGCCGGCGACATCGATGTGCTGGTGTGCACCACCGTCATCGAGGTCGGCGTCGACGTCCCCAACGCGACCGTGATGCTGGTTATGGACGCCGACCGGTTCGGCATCAGCCAGTTACACCAGTTGCGGGGCCGCATCGGCCGGGGCGCGCACGCGAGCCTGTGCCTACTGGCGAGCTGGGTGGCGCCGGGTTCCCGCGCAGGCCGGCGACTCAATGCCGTCGCCGGGACCCTCGACGGGTTCGCTCTGGCTGACCTGGATCTCAGGGAGCGCCGTGAAGGAGATGTGCTGGGCCGCAGCCAGTCCGGCCGTGCGATCACGCTGCAACTGCTGTCGCTGATCGACCACCAGCACATCATCGAGGCAGCCCGGGACTTCTGCGAACAGGTCTACGACGACGAGGCCGCCAATCCCGGATTAGCGCTACTGGCAGCACCATTCACCGGCAGCGAGCGCATCGAATATCTGGACAAGTCATGACCCGCAAGACGTTGTGGTGGCTGTCGGCGATCGCGATGCTCGCGGTGCTGGTCGCCTATCAGGTGATAACCACATCTGCGGGCGATCGCGCCCGCGAGTTCGCTGCGCGAGCCGACGTTCCGGCCGTGCGGCCCGGTGTCGACGTGCTGAGCGGAATCGTGTTGGTGCCGGCCAGGATCCATCGCTACGACTACCGCCGTGCAGCGTATGGCGACGCCTGGACCGACGACACCGATGCGCCCGGAGGACACAACGGATGCGACACCCGTGACGATGTTCTCACCCGCGACCTCGTCGACAAGACGTATGTGTGGATCAAACGCTGCCCCGACGCTGTCGAAACCGGCATCCTGCACGACCCGTACACCAACGCCACCATCAACTTCCGGCGTGGTGCCGGGATCGGGGCGTCAGTGGAGATCGACCACATCGTGCCGCTGGCGCTGGCCTGGGACATGGGCGCCTACGACTGGCCGATCGCCGAACGGGTGCGCTTCGCCAACGATCCGGCCAACCTGCTGGCGGTGTCCGGAAAGGCGAACGAGGACAAGGCTGACTCCCAGGCTGCCCTGTGGATGCCGCCTAACAATGCGTTCTGGTGTCAGTACGCCATGCAATACATCGCGGTGTCGCGTGGCTACGCGCTTCCCATCGATCGGGCTTCAGGGGACGTGCTGCGGCACGCCACGGCCACCTGCCCGGTCGGACCGCCCGGCTAGATCCCGGTGTAGGTCAGCGGATCTTCGCGCACTCGGGTGCCGTCATTGAGCCCGTTGAGCGCGTTCATGTGTTCGGCGGCCAACTCGAAATCGAAGACGTCGATGTTGTTGGCGATGCGCTCGGGTTTGGCCGATCGCGGAATCACCACGTTGCCCAACTGCAGGCTCCACCGGATCAGGACCTGTGCGGGGGTGCGGCTGTATTCGGCAGCGATGAACGCAACCGTCGGGCTGTCCAGCAACCTGCCAACCGCCAGCGGGCTGTAAGCCTCGGTGACCACGTTGTGGGCGGCGTTGGCCGCGCGCAGCTCAGCCTGATTGAGCAGCGGGTGCAACTCGATCTGGTTGACCGCGGGGGTGACGAAGGTCAGGTCGATGACCGTCTCCAGGTGTTCCTCGGTGAAGTTACACACGCCTATTGAGCGCGCGTAGCCGTCGCCGCGTAACTGGATCAGGCCGCCGAAGCTGTCCACGTACATGCCCAACTGCGGCGCCGGCCAATGGATCAGATACAGGTCGACGTAGTCCAGGCCGAGCCGCTCGACGCTGGCCTTGCAGGCCGCCTGGGTGGAGGTGATGCCCTGGTCGGCATTGGCCAGCTTGGTGGTGATGAACAACTCCGCGCGGGGAATCCCGGACGCCGCGATAGCGCGGCCGACCGCGGCTTCGTTGCCGTATACCGAAGCGGTATCGATCAGCCGATAACCGATCTCCAGTGCCGCCGAGACCGCTCGCTCGGTCTCGTCGTCGGACAATTCGGCAACACCGAGGCCAAGCGACGGCATCGTGTTCTCGTCATTGAGTGCTATTGAGGGGACCGAGGCGCCCGACTCGCCGGTCAAGGTCATTCACCTGCCTGTGAAGTCGAAGGTTCGTGGATCAGGACCGAGCCGGTTGCCGTCGTCGAGCGAAGAGATTGACGCCATGTCGTTGCTGCTGAGTTCGAAATCGAACACGTCGAAGTTGCTCGCAATCCGCTTGGGGTTCACCGACTTGGGGATCACGATATTACCGAGCTGAATATGCCAGCGAATCAGAGCCTGGGCGGGTGTTCGACCGCAGCTTTCGGCGACCCGGGTGACGATCGGATCGGTCAGCAACGATCCTCGCCCGAGCGGTCCCCAGGCCTCGGTGGCGATGCCCAGCCGGGCGTGGACCTCTCGCAATTCGGTCTGCGGCAGCCGTGGATGCAGCTCGACCTGGTTGACCGCCGGAACAATCCCGGTGGCATCAATGAGGACACTGAGGTGCTCGGGTTCGAAATTGCTCACCCCGATGGACCGGATCCGGCCCTGATCGCGCAGGTGAGCGAACGCCTTGAAGGTGTCGACGAACTTGTTTCGCTGCGGCAGCGGCCAGTGCACCAGATATAGGTCCAGGTACTCGATCCCCAGTCGATCCATGCTGGCGTCGAAGGCCGCCAGTGTGGTGTCGTAGCCCTGGTCGGCGTTCCACAACTTGGTCACCAAGTAGAGTTCGTCTCTGGGCACGCCGGACTCCGCAACTGCGCGGCCGGTTTCGCGTTCGTTGCCATACATCGCCGCGGTGTCGATATGGCGGTAACCGGTGCGTAGCGCGGTGCCCACCGCCTGCTCGGTGTCCGCGGGTGGGATCTTGAATACGCCGAATCCGACCGCAGGAACGCAATTACCGTCGTTCAGTGGGATAGAGGGACTAAAGGGGCCAGCCATGACACGAAGTCTGCCAGGAGCGCCGGACGTGCAAGTCAAAGCGCTGAGCGGCTGGGCAGGTCGGCTGCAGAGCGTCGCTACCAACGTCGGTTTCAAGGTCCTTCCGTGGGTGCCGACCCGCGCCAAGCGGCTGCTTGCGGGGGGACGCTCGGTGACGATCGACGGCAATACGCTGGATCCGACGTTGCAGCTGATGCTGTCCGCGCAGCGAGCTGTCGGCGTCAACGGCTTGGTCGTGGACGAGGACCTCGTTGCCTCCCGGAGCCAGGCGCGAGAGATAGCGCTGGCCTTCGCGGGTCCGCAGGTTCACGTCGGCGTCAGCGACCTCTCGATACCTGGACCTGCCGGCGAAATCCCGGCTCGGCACTACCGGCCGGCGACCGCCGAGCCGACACCGTTGCTGGTCTTCTACCACGGCGGCGGCTGGACGATCGGCGACCTGGATACCCATGATGCGCTGTGTCGGTTGACCTGCCGCGACGCCGACGTCCACGTGCTGTCGATCGATTACCGGCTGGCACCTGAGCACCCGGCACCGGCCGCGGTCGACGACGCCTATGCGGCATTTCGGTGGGCCCACGAACACGCCGGCGACCTGGGGGCGATCCCCGGCAAGGTCGCCGTCGGCGGAGACAGCGCCGGCGGCAACCTGGCGGCCGTGGTTTCGCAGCTGGCACGCGACGACAGGGCCACCCAGGACCCTCCGGGTCCTCTGCCCGCGCTGCAGTGGCTCATCTATCCGCGGACCGACTTCACCGCCAAGACCCGATCGCTGAGCCTGTTCGCCGAAGGCTTTTTTCTGACCAAGCACGATATCGAGTGGTTCGAGACCCAATATCTCGGCGACTCGGATATCGAGCCGACAGATCCGCGGATGTCGCCGTTGCTCGCCGAGTCGCTGGCCGGCTTACCGCCCGCGCTGATCGCGACGGCAGGCTTCGACCCGCTGCGCGACGAAGGCGATCGATACGCCGCGGCGCTGCGCGATGCCGGCACGCCCGTCGACTTGCGCTCGATGGGGTCAATGACTCATGCCTTCGCCAACTTGTTCCAACTCGGCGGTGGCAGTGCAGTCGCCACCACCGAGTTGATTTCGGCGTTGCGCGCTCACCTCAGCCGCGTCTGAGCTCGACTACCCTGCGTCGTCGCCGAACTGCTCTGGCAATAGCGACGGCACTGCTGTCCGGTTACACGACTTTGTTGAGGGCCGACTACTACGCTCAAACGCAGTCGGATAGTCAGGTCGGGAGCTCAGCAGCAAAGTGACCGGACATGCCGGGGCGGTTCAAGGAGTTTGCCCGTGCGATGAAGTTGTTCATCGGTTACTCGCGACACGATGCAGCGCTGTCAGATCCATGGGTAGCGATGTTCAGCGGGCTGGGTTCCAGGTCTGGCTGGACGAAGGATTATGGCTGATGTGAGCGACACCCCGGCGGGGTCACCCGCCGAGGACGTCCCAACGGTCGGCAGCGAACGGGCGGACGCCGCCGCATCTGCGCCTCCTACGCAATCGGCTGAGTTCAAGCAGGTGACCGTGCTGTTCGCCGACGTTGTTAAGTCAATGGATATCGCCGCGGCGCTGGGTGTGGAGCGGTATCGCGAGGTCATGACCGAGCTGGTCAACGGTTCGGCTGCGGTTGTGCAGCGCTATGGCGGAATGGTCGACAAGTTCACCGGCGACGGGATCATGGCGGTGTTCGGCGCACCGGCGGCGTTGGAGGATCATGCGCTTCGGGCATGTTTGGTGGCGCTGGGAATCCAGGAGGAGGTCAAGCGCCTGGCCGCCGAGGTCGAACGTCGCGACAGTGTGGACCTGCAATTGCGCATTGGCCTCAACTCGGGCCAGGTCATCGCCGGTGAGATCGGTTCGGGTTCTTTGGGTTACACCTCGGTTGGCGTGCAGGTGGGGATGGCGCAGCGCATGGAATCCGTCGCCCCACCCGGCGGGGTCATGCTCAGCGAGTCCAGCGCACGGCTGGTCGAGCGCGCCGCGGTGCTGGGCGAGCCGGAGATGGTCCAGATCAAGGGCGCCGATAACCCGGTGCCGGCCCGTCGCCTGCTGGGGGTGGCGTCGCAGCAAGGGGAGATCGGTCGCTTTGACACCACGTTGGTGGGACGGCAATGGGAAATGACCACCATCACAGGCATGTTGGATCGGGCGGGCGCTGGCCAGGGGTGTGTCGTGTGTGTGGCGGGAGCGGCGGGCATCGGCAAGAGCCGGCTGGTTCACGAGACAGCCGCGATCGCGCGCGGCCGTGGTGTCGAGGTGCTTTCGACCTTTTGTGAGTCGCATGCCGGTGACATCTCGTTTCATGTGGTGGCGCGGCTGCTGCGGGCCATCGGCGGGATCAGCGATCTGGACGGTGAGGCCGCGCGGGCACGGCTGCGCGCCCAGGTTCCCGACGGGGTCGACCCGCAGGATCTGGTGTTGCTGGATGACCTGTTGGGCATTCGTGACCCGCACACCGAGCTGCCGCCCATCGACCCGGCCGCGCGGGGGCGGCGGTTGACCGCGCTGATCAACGCGGTGTCGCTGGCGCGCACAGATCCGGTGCTCTACATCCTCGAAGACGCGCACTGGATCGACGCGGTGAGCGAATCCATGCTGGCCGGGTTCTTGAAGGTGATCCCGCACACCCCGGCGATGGCGCTGATCACCTACCGCCCGCACTACCACGGGGCGCTCGCCCAGGTGCCCGGTGCGCAGACGGTGGCGCTCACACCACTAGGTGATGCGGACACCTCGGCGTTGGTCGGTGAGCTGTTAGGCCCCGATCCCTCGGTGGGCGCGGTTGCCGCGCTGATCACCGAACGGACCGCCGGTAACCCGTTTTTCGCGCAGGAGATGGTGCACGAGCTTGCCGAACGCGGTGTGCTCGAGGGCCAGCGCGGGGGCTACCGGTGCCGCGCCGATGTGGCCGAGTTCAGCGTGCCGGTCACCGTGCAGGCGGTCATCGCCGCGCGCATCGATCGCCTCGAGCCGGGGGCCAAACAGACGCTGAGCGCCGCGGCGGTGATCGGGTCACAGTTCGGCCCGGATCTGCTGATTAGCCTGGGGGTCGATCCGGCGCTGGAGGCGCTGGTCGATGCGGAGTTGATTGATCAGGTGCGGTTCACCCCGCGCGCCGAATACGCATTCCGGCATCCGTTGATCCGCGCGGTGGCTTACGAATCCCAACTGAAATCGGACCGTGCGAAGCTGCACCGGCGCCTGGCCGCGGCCATCGAGGCGGGCGATCCGGGATCGGTCGAGGAGAACGCGGCGATGATCGCCGAGAACCTGGAGGCGGCCGGCGATGTGCAGCTCGCCTATCGCTGGCATATGCGTGCCGGCGCGTGGTCGACGCACCGCGATGTGGCCGCGGCACGGCTGAGTTGGGAGCGCGCGAGCGAGATCGCCGACGCGTTGGCCCCCGACGATCCGGCGCGCACCGAGATGCGTATCGCCCCGCGCACCCTGCTGTGTGGCACCGCTTACCGAGTCCATGCGACAGACTCCCTGACGCAGTTTGAGGAGCTACGTGAACTGAGCACGCTCGCCAGCGACAAGGCATCGTTGGCGATGGGCATGGCCGGGCAGGTGATGGACCACTGGGTTCATGCCCGCGTGCCGGACGCCTCGGCGCTGGCATCCGAACTCATGGCCCTGGTCGAGGCGATCGCCGATCCGACCATGACGGTCGGGCTCTCGTGCATGCCGACACTCGTCAAGCTCGAGACCGGCGAACACACCGACGTGCTGCGCTGGTCACAAACCGTCATCGAGCTGGCCGACGGCGACCCCACCAAAGGCAACTTCATCATGGGATCTCCGCTGGCGTTCGCCCACGCCACGCGCGCGCTTGGCGGAGCGTCCATGGGCCGCCCACTGGCAGAGATTTTGCCTGCCCTCCCCGTCGCCGCCGCCATGTCCCGCGAGACGGACCCGACGACCCATGCCATGGTCATCGCCTTCACATACGCAACAGGGATATGTGTTGGGGCGCTGCTGGCCGACGACGCCGCGCTGGAGCTCATTGAAGAGGCGCTGCAGATCGCCGAACGATCCGCTGACGATTTCGCACTGGGCCACGCCCGATACGCGCTGGGCCTCGCGCTGCTACACCGCGACTCCCCAGCAGACCGTGAGCGCGGACTGGCGGTGCTCACCCAACTTCGCGACATGTGCCTGCACGGGCACTGGACCCTTTCCGAGGTACCGTTCATCGACGCCTACATCGCCTGGGAGCACGGCCGACGCGGAGACCTCGATGGTGCCATCCCGACAATGCGGGCAGCCGTGGCCGACCTGTTCGAGGCGGGACAGTTCGCCTGGTGCATCACTCCCACCCGCGTGTTTGTGGAGACGCTGCTGGCCCGCGGCGGCGAGGCCGACCTGCGGGAAGCCGATGCCGCGATCGACCGGTTGGCCGCCGCCCCAGTCGACTTGCCGGACCTCAAGATCTGGGTGCTGCGGCTGCGCGTGCTGCTGGCCGGTGCGCGCGGCGACGAGGCCGCCTACCGCAAACTCAGCCGGCAACACCGCGCCATGGCCACAAAGCTTGGCCGGCTGGGGCATATGGCGATGTCCGATTCGTGGACTGTCCGCGCGGCGGCGGCAGGCGCAGGCCGAATATTGTCTACTTCGACGAAAATGTCCCAAAAGCCCATGTGGGACAGGCTTATTCGATGGTCGATCGCGCCGAGACGGCGTCGCTGACCCCCAGCTTCGCCAGCTTGTTTCCGCTGGCGGCGGTAGCGCTGTCGCCACGACCGAGTCACCTCAGTCGCGTCTGATGAGTTCGATTGCCCGCCCCTCCTCGGGCCTACCGGCCCGCATCGTCGCCGGGCGGAGCTACCACGCCGGTACGCTTAGACGCTATCGCCGACCGCGCCGCGGTTGGACTCAGCCGACTATCACACGACGGAGCGTGAGCCAGCCCATGGGCGCCAAAGCCGACAAACCGAAACGCCCAGCCAGCTACGACCTGAACGCCGCCGGACGCAGACGCGACATGCTGGTCAGGATCGGACTCACCGCGATCGTGATGTTGTTCGCCGTCGTCCTGGTCGGGTACATCGTGATCTCGCACAACGAGAAGACCGCCGGTGCTGAGCGGTCGGTGCGGGTGACGTCGAGCAAGCTGGTCACCCAAGACGGCAAACCCAAGGCGGTCGTGACGTTCTACGAGGATTTCCTCTGCCCGGCTTGCGGCAACTTCGAGCGAGGGTTCGGGCCGACGGTGTCGAAGCTGATCGACGCTGGCGCCATCGCCGCCGACTACTACATGGTGGGGCTGCTCAGCAGACCGCAGAACGACGAATACTCCTCACGCGCCGGCAACGCGGCCTACTGCGTCGCCGACGAGTCGGTGGACGCGTTCCGCCGATTCCACACCGCGCTGTACACCAAGGAAATCCAACCGTTGGAGACCGGCACCACCTTTCCTGACAACGCGAAGCTGACCGAGTATGCGCGCGAGGCCGGCGTGGTGGGCAAGGTTCCCGACTGCATCAAGGCCGGCAAGTACACAAAGATGGTGGACGGCCTGGCCGCGGCCACCGGCATTCACGCCACTCCGACGATCAAGATCAACGGCCAGGAATACCAATGGTCGACGCCCGACGCGTTGGTGGCCAAGATCAAAGAGATCGTCGGGGATGTCCCGGGCCTCGACACGGCTGCGACCCCAGCGGCGTCGTGACCATCGCGGCGTCAGCGCAAACTGGCGGGCCGGTTGAGGATTCGGCTTCCCCATCCCGTCCTGCGCCGACGGTGCCGTCGACCAGCGCATGGTGGGTGCTGATCGCCGGTGTGATCGGGCTGATCGCGTCGGCGACACTGGCGGTGGAGAAGATCAAGCTCCTGCTCAACTCGTCGTACGTGCCGTCGTGCAACATCAACCCGATCGTGTCGTGCGGTTCCGTGATGACGACGCCGCAGGCCTCGGTGCTCGGGTTCCCCAACCCGCTGATCGGTATCGCCGCGTTCAGCGTTGTCACGGTCACCGGCGTCCTGGCGGTGGCGAAAGTTCCGTTGCCGCGGTGGTATTGGGTCGGAATAGTTGCCGGGACGCTGGTCGGCGCCGCGTTCGTGCACTGGCTGATCTTTCAAAGTCTCTACCGGATCGGTGCGCTGTGCCCGTATTGCATGGTGGTGTGGGTGGCCACCATCTCGCTGCTGGTGGTGGTCAGCACGATCGCCTTCCAACCGGCCGGTGGAAGCTATAGCAGCGCAGTGATGCGCGAGCTCCACCGTTGGCGTTGGTCGATCGCCGCGCTCTGGTTTACCGCGGTCTTTCTGCTGATTCTGGCCCGGTTCTGGGACTACTGGTCGACGCTTCTATAAACGGTCAAGTTAGGGGACGCGCGTGATCTCAAAAGTGTTGGTTGCCAATCGCGGCGAGATCGCCATCCGTGCGTTTCGGGCCGCCTACGAGCTCGGCGTCGGCACCGTCGCCGTCTATCCCTACGAAGACCGCAATTCGATACACCGCCTCAAGGCCGACGAGTCGTATCAAATCGGCGAGATCGGCCACCCGGTGCGGGCGTATCTGTCGGTCGACGAAATCGTCGACACGGCCAGGCGTTCCGGCGCCGACGCGGTGTACCCCGGATACGGATTCCTCTCGGAGAACCCTCAGCTGGCCGCCGAGTGTGCGAAGAAGGGCATCACGTTCGTCGGCCCTAAGGCCGAAGTGCTTGCGCTGACCGGTAATAAGTCCCGTGCCGTCGCCGCTGCGCGCGAAGCCGGCCTGCCGGTTCTGGCGTCGTCGGCGCCGTCGTCCTCCGTCGACGAGCTGGTATCCGCGTCGGCTGACATGGAGTTCCCGTTGTTCGTCAAAGCCGTTGCCGGGGGCGGGGGCCGCGGGATGCGTCGGGTCAGCGATCCTGCCGCGCTACCCGAGGCCATCGAGGCCGCCAGCCGGGAGGCCGAGTCGGCGTTCGGGGATTCGACATTATACCTCGAACAGGCCGTGCTCAACCCCCGCCACATCGAAGTTCAGATCCTGGCAGACACCCACGGCAACGTCATCCATCTCTACGAACGCGACTGCAGTGTGCAGCGGCGCCACCAGAAGGTCGTCGAGTTGGCACCCGCCCCGAACCTGCCCGAGGAGTTGCGGGACAAGATTTGCGCCGACGCGGTGGCCTTCGCCCGCCACATCGGATACAGCTGCGCAGGCACGGTGGAATTCCTGCTCGACGAGCGCGGTCATCACGTCTTCATCGAGATGAATCCGCGAATTCAGGTCGAGCACACCGTCACTGAGGAAATCACCGATGTCGACTTGGTCTCCAGCCAGCTGCGTATTGCGGGCGGAGAGACCCTCGACGATTTGGGCTTGCGGCAGGACGACATCCGCCCGCACGGTGCCGCGCTGCAATGCCGCATCACCACCGAAGACCCGGCCAACGGGTTCCGGCCCGACACCGGACGGATCAGCGCCTACCGCAGCCCGGGTGGGGCGGGCATACGCCTCGACGGCGGCACGAATCTCGGCGCAGAGATCAGCGCGCACTTCGATTCGATGCTGGTCAAACTGACCTGCCGAGGCCGCGACCTCACGACCGCGGTCAACAGGGCGCGGCGCGCGATCGCAGAATTCCGTATCCGCGGCGTGTCGACGAATATCCCGTTCCTGCAAGCGGTCCTGGACGATCCGGATTTCCAGGCCGGTCACGTCACCACGTCGTTCATCGAGGAACGTCCGGCTCTGCTCACCGCGCGGTCGTCGGCCGATCGCGGCACCAAGATCCTCAACTACCTGGCCGACGTGACCGTCAACAAGCCGCACGGTTCACGACCGTCGGCGGTGTATCCGCAAGACAAGCTGCCCGAGATCGACCTGCAGATCGCGCCGCCGCCCGGGTCCAAGCAGTTGCTGGTCGAGTTGGGCCCAGAGGGCTTCGCCCGCTGGCTGCGGGACTTGCCGGGGGTGCGCCTCACCGACACGACCTTCCGGGACGCCCATCAGTCATTGTTGGCGACGCGGGTGCGTACCAGCGGACTGGGATTGGTTGCGCCCCATATCGCTCGGACCCTCCCGGAGCTGCTGTCCGTGGAGTGCTGGGGCGGTGCAACGTACGACGTGGCGCTGCGATTCCTCAAAGAGGACCCCTGGGAACGGCTGGCGGAGCTTCGCGAATTGATGCCCAACATCTGCCTGCAGATGCTGCTGCGCGGGCGCAATACCGTTGGCTACACGCCATATCCGGAGCTGGTCACATCGGCGTTCGTCGAGGAGGCCACCGCCACCGGCATCGACATCTTCCGGATTTTCGACGCCCTGAACAACCTCGAATCGATGCGCCCGGCAATCGATGCGGTCCGCGAAACAGGCTCTGCGATAGCCGAAGTCGCGATGTGTTACACGGGCGACCTGTCCGATCCGGGCGAAAACCTCTACACGCTGGACTACTACCTGAAGTTGGCCGAGCAGATCGTGGATGCCGGAGCGCACGTGCTGGCCGTCAAGGACATGGCCGGCCTGCTGCGCCCGCAGGCCGCGCGGCAACTGGTCGGCGCGTTGCGCAGTCGCTTCGACCTGCCGGTGCATGTGCACACCCACGACACACCGGGCGGTCAGCTGGCCAGCTACGTCGCTGCCTGGCAGGCAGGCGCCGACGCGGTCGACGGCGCGGCAGCCCCGATGGCTGGAACCACCAGTCAGCCCGCATTGAGCTCCATCGTGGCGGCCGCCGCGCACACCGAGTACGACACCGGACTGTCGCTCTCGGCGGTCTGCGCGCTGGAGCCGTATTGGGAGGCGCTCCGAAAGGTGTATGCGCCCTTCGAATCCGGGCTGCCGGGGCCGACGGGACGGGTGTACCACCACGAGATCCCCGGCGGTCAACTGTCGAACCTTCGCCAACAGGCCATCGCGCTGGGGCTGGGGGACCGATTCGAGGAAGTCGAAGAGGCCTACGCCGGCGCCGATCGAGTGTTGGGCAGGCTGATCAAGGTCACGCCGTCATCGAAGGTTGTCGGCGATCTCGCGCTGGCACTAGTCGGCGCGGGCCTAAGCGCCGATGAGTTCGCTTCGAATCCAGAACAATTCGACATCCCGGATTCGGTCCTCGGTTTTCTGCGTGGGGATCTCGGCGACCCGGCGGGCGGCTGGCCGGAGCCCCTGCGTTCGAAAGCCTTGGCCGGCCGCGGTGAGCCCAAGCCCGTCGAACAGTTGACCCCCGAGGATGAGACCGCGCTGGGCCTGCAGGGCCACAAACGCGAAGCCACCCTCAATCGGCTGTTATTTCCCGGTCCGACAAAGGAATTCGAGGCGCACCGGGAGAACTATGGCGACACGTCGCGGCTGTCGGCCAACCAGTTCTTTTACGGACTGCGGCAAGGCGAGGAGCACCGGGTGCAATTGGAGCCCGGTGTGGAGCTGCTGATCGGTTTGGAGGCGATTTCCGAACCCGACGAACGTGGGATGCGCACGGTGATGTTCATCATCAACGGTCAGCTGCGGCCGGTGGAGGTGCGGGATCGCGCTATTGCCAGCGAGATTCCCACCGCGGAGAAAGCTGACCGCGCCAACCCGAATCACGTGGCGGCGCCGTTCGCCGGCGTTGTAACGGTCGGCGTTTCTGTTGGCGATCAGGTGAGCGCCGGCCAGACCATCGCGACCATCGAGGCGATGAAGATGGAAGCTCCGATCACCGCCCCCGCCGACGCCACCGTGGAGCGGGTGGCGGTGTCCGCCACTGCCCAGGTAGAGGGCGGGGACCTGCTGGTGGTGCTCGCCTGACGCGGATCATCGGCGGCGTCGCCGGGGGCCGGCGCATCGCGGTACCGCCGCGGGGGACCCGGCCGACGACCGATCGGGTCCGTGAGTCGCTGTTCAACATCGTGACGGCTCGGCGGAACCTCAATGGCGTGTCGGTGGTGGACCTTTACGCCGGCTCGGGGGCGCTGGGCCTGGAGGCGCTGTCACGCGGTGCGGCGTCGGCGCTATTCGTTGAGTCCGACCGCCGCGCGGCGGCCGTGCTTGAGCGCAACATTGCGACCCTTGGACTGCCCGGTGCCACCTTGCGCCGCGGGCAGGTGACGGCCGTGCTGGCCGCTGGGGCGGCAGCGCCGGTCGACCTCGTACTGGCCGACCCGCCGTACGACATCGAGACTGCCGACATGCACGCCGTTTTGGCGGCTCTGATCACCCACGGCTGGACGCATGAGGGAACGATCGCCGTTGTCGAGCGTGCGGCGGGCAGCACCCCGTTGACATGGCCGACCGACTGGCAACCCTGGCAGCAGCGCGTTTACGGCGACACCCGTCTGGAGCTGGCCGAACGGCTCTAGGTCACGGTGTACCGTCATCCCGCATGGGCGCCAGTCCTCCTCATCGCTCCGCTCTGCATCGTCGACGGCGCGCGTGAGCGGCGCGGTCTGCCCGGGGTCATTCGACCCGGTGACATTGGGCCACATCGACGTTTTCGAACGCGCCGCGGCGCAATTCGACGAAGTGGTGGTGGCGATTTTGATCAACCCCGCCAAAAAGGGCATGTTCGACCTCGATGAGCGGATCGCGATGATCAAGGAGTCGACGACGCATTTGCCGAACCTGCGGGTGGAGGCCGGGCAAGGTCTGGTGGTCGACTTCGTCACCGCCCGCGGGATGACGGCCATCGTGAAGGGGCTGCGCACCGGCACCGACTTCGAATACGAACTGCAGATGGCGCAGATGAACAAACACGTCGCCGGCGTCGACACGTTCTTCGTCGCGACAACGCCGCGGTATTCGTTCGTGTCGTCATCGCTGGCTAAGGAGGTGGCGATGTTCGGCGGTGATGTCTCCGAGCTGTTGCCCGAGCCGGTCAACCGCCGGCTGGCCGACAAACTCGGCGAGGCCGGACACCGGCCGGGGTAACCGAGAAATACCAGCGCGGCCGTGCGGAGGCCACGGCCGCGCTGGTGTTTCATTCCGTTAGCTCTCGGCGAGTGCGGCGTGCAGCGACTTCTTTGCCTCGGTGATCGCGGTCAAGACCTTGGTACGGGCCTCGGCCAGTTTCTCCTTCTGCGCATCTGTGCCCGACCAGGCGATGGTCCGCGCCAGTCCGGCAAGCTCGACAAGTCCCCAGCGGATCTTGATGACGTCGCCGAACTTTGCGGCCTGAGCGAGGCGCGCGTGGATGCCTTCACTTGTGACGCCCTTCCACGCCAACACGTTGGTGCCCTGCTCGGTCAGGGTGGCTACCCCGTCGCTGACAGTCACAAAGCCACGGCCCGCCAGGTGTCCAATTGCGAGCTCGACGATCGCCTCCGGAGGAGTGAGAGCGCCGTCGGTCGCCTCAGAAGCACGCTGCACGATCTCCGCGGCGTTGGCCGGCCCGTCGAGCAGCAGGGCGGCGGTGCCGACCACTACCCGCTTGCGGGGTCCGCCGAAACCGTGCCCACCGTGCCCGCCGAAGCCAGGTCCACCCCAGCCGTGTCCACCGAAGCCAGGTCCGCCGAATCCGGGCCCACCGAAGCCGGGTCCGCCCCAGCCGTGCCCGCCGAAACCGGGTCCACCCCAGCCGGGTCCACCATGAAATCCACCACCGAACATCCTTGTTCTCCTTGAGTTAACGGCGACCTAGCCAATCGACTCCGTCGCCACTTGCATATCTAGGTCCTTGATACGCGGGCGGCCGATGCGTGTCAAGAAACTTGATATCGAGGCCGGTCGTCGGGCGACGATCCATCAGCGGCGCGCTGATCGATCGGGACCTCGGGCCAGCTAATCCGTGTCAGCATGGTGCAGATGAGCGAATTCGAGGATCAGCCGCTCGGCTTTCTGGTGCGCCGGTTGATGGCGCGATTGCGTCCCGAGGCGGCGACGGCGTTGCGACCGCTCGGGCTCGGGTTGCCCGAGTTCGTCTGCCTGCGCATTCTCGACACGTATCCGGGCCGCACGAGCGCCGAACTCGCCCGCAACACCCACGTCACGGCCCAAGCGATGAACCTGGTTTTGCACGAGCTCGAAGACATGGGCGCGGTGACTCGTCCGGAAACGGCGCCATCAGGCCGTGCATTGCCAGCTCAGCTCACCCGCAAGGGTAGGACGCTGCTCAAGCGCGCGGAAGCGGCCGTCGAGGAGGCCGAGGACCAGATACTGGCCCACCTCACCGCTGCCGAACGACGTCAGCTCAAGCGCCTTCTGCACCGGGCGGGCGACCGGCCCACCGACGATGCCGCGACGTGTGCGCTGCCCGGGGCGCAGCGGGTCGAACACAAGTAGCGGGACTCGACGGCGACCTATCGTCGAGGGAGACCCCGGCTGGGGTCCAGGCCCGTGCAACGGGGCGCCCATTTGCTTGCCGGGGCTCTGAAAGCGGTTGACCGACAGAAGCCTTGCCGTGGATGTGTCGGCTGATAGACGAATGGATCTGGCCAAGTTCGTTGCGCGGTTTTGGACGTCCGCCTGCCGCAATCTTGGGCACGTAGCCTACGGGTCGTCTTCGTCGTCGCGCAGGAGTTTTTCGGGGTGGTGGAAGGTGTTGGTTCGGGGTTGGCCGTGGTCGAGGTGTGGTGGGGGGATCCATTCGGTGTCGCCGTGCTGGTTTTTGCGGGTGGTCCAGCCTTGTTCGGCCAGTGGGTGGTGGGCGCCGC
>NZ_DATFZD010000381.1:0-2327 GCF_035314665.1 Mycobacterium sp.
CGTCGACCAAATCCTGTTTGTGCCATTGATTCTGCCCGTGCGGCGCGCCGTCGCCGCCGCCCACACGCGCGGCACCCACGCCGTGCCGGCGTTCGGTGCGCCCTACCCTGAAACCGACTCGACCAGCAGAGCCGGCCGCTAAGGCAAGCGCACCCGCAGCCCGCTCCTTGACCTGCGCAAATTCCCCTACTGTCATCGTGGTACAAACTCGCCGGGCAGCACGACCCGGCCGACCCCGTCTATGCCTCATGGTTCGAGCCGGGGCAACCAGTGCTCCCATTCAGCGCCCGCGCCCCTCTGCCTGGCGAGACGGTGCCCGGCGAGACCGTCTGCGAGCGGGCCCTGTTTCCAGCCGTCCGGGGCGACGTCGTCGTGCGCGAATGGCTCGCCACGCGCTCCGAACTGTTGCGAAAGAGCGCAACCGGGGTGCCCAAATGAGTGGCGAGCGGAGACGGGCGCCCCGAAATGATCAGCTATGACAAGCAATCGAGAAGCTGCTGAGGACCGGCGAATCCCTGCGATCATCCGCGAGGAGCTAGAGCCCTTCCGGGAAGATCTCCTGGATCGCTTGGCGAAGGCGCGCGTCCTGGTCCAGCAGGCTCTCGAGCGCCGTCAGTCGCGTCTCGATCACCGCCAGATATCCCAGGCTGAGGTTGACGAATTCTTCAACCGATTCGCCTCTAGCAAGTCTGGTGTCAATGAAGCGGTAGAGGTTTCGGGTAGCGGGCAGCCCATCGGGGATGTTGCCCGTTCGGATTTGGGTAAGTAGTCCCTCCGGATTGATGTCCATGGCGCTTCTCTCTCGCCGATCGTTGGTCACACTCGCAGCTTATGAGAGCAAGCCCGTCGCGCATACGACATTGGAATCACGCTGCGCTTCTCTGCCCGGTGCCGTGTGCTGCACGGTGCTGCTGCGGTGCGGTGACTCAAGTGCCGAGCGAGAGTTCCCATCGGGCAAGGTTTATCGCCGCGATGACCGCGGGATCATCGGGGTCGAGTCCCTCAGCCTGCAGGGCTTGGCGTTCTTCGTCATCCACACCAGTGTTGGACGTGCGGCCTGTCGTGCGGTTCCCCGCACCCGCAATGTCAGAACCGGGTGAGCCACATGCACACGACTGGATTCCGCATACACGCGGCGTTGAGATCCGGCAGCGACGCCGAGCAGGGCATCCCGTTATCTTGCACGCATCCCGGCGGCGGCGGGCACGGCGCGCCATCGGGTGTCACACAAGAGATCGGGTCGGCCGCAGCCGGGACGGCTGAGGCGAACGCGAGAGCTATGGAAGCGGCGAACAGGGTGGCGAGGACGCGCATAGTCAGCCGCGTACTGCGGGCAGTAGGCGGTGATCGCCGCGTTGACGACGGCGTTGGCCTGCCAGGGCGTAAATGTCGGATCGTTTTGCAGCACGGTGGCATTGGTGTCTGCGCGGCTGTGCCCGGCCTGAAGGTATGCGCAGACCTTGCCGCCACCGGCCTCCGCGATCGTGGGGTCGGCGATTGTCATCCCGGGAATCTGCGAAGCCAGCCCGATAAAGGTCTGGTCAGGGTCAGGGCGCCGCGGTGCGACGGTAACGGGAGCTGGGGGTAGCGCGACCGGAGTGGGTGTCTCGGTGACGGTGACCGTCGTCGGCGGTGGTGGAGCAGGAGCGGCGGCGGGTGGCAGCGTCGTCGACTGCACTGGTGCCGCGGCGGTCGACGGCGGCTCGGCGGGAACCGATGTCGACCTGCGGCGTGCGCACTCGTGTGTCGCGGCCCTGAACCAACGCCCAGCCCACGACACCGATCACGCCGGCGAGTACCGCGCCGCAGAGGATGAACACCCCGGCAGTCGACCACGTGGCGCCCCAGGTGTGCCGCTAGGTGGGCGCGTCGTAGTCCTCAGTCTCGTCCTCGCTCGACCACGCCAGCTCGACGGCCCGGGTTGGGCCGGCGTCGGGCACGACAATGGTCTCGTTGCTCTCGTCGCGCTCTTTTGCGACGGCGGTCGGTTCACCGCTGGTGTCCACTTCGTTCACGTCCGGCTCCTTGGTCGGCTGAAGCATCGCACTCGTTACCGACAACCGGCCCGTCACTCAGCGAGAGGGTGACGGGCCACCGATCGAGTTAACGTCGCCTTTACGCGCGGCCCAGACCCGCTTGGGCACACATCCTGATCGTCGTATCCGGATGTGTGCTGCTCCGTTTCGGCGGCGACCGCCTGTCGGCTGAAACCACGTTCAAGATTCAGGCAGACCACTGTGGCGTTGGTGACCGCGCCGCGCCGCTGGCGGATGCCGATGCCCATCGTGTCGAGCGCGGTCAGGAACGCCGGCGGGCGATTTTCCACA
>NZ_DATFZD010000382.1:0-5499 GCF_035314665.1 Mycobacterium sp.
TCCAGGCCGCCAAGGCCAAGGCACGAGGCTATCGCTCGATCCGAAACCTCAAAGCCATCGTCTACCTCCTCGCCGGGAAACTCGACCTGCAGCTGCCCGCATAGCCACGTTGCTACCCACCCAAAGCAGCGCGGAACCGTAGAAAGGCTGGGTGAGCGCGGGGGCTGGCATACCCGATCCTGCTTTCAAAGTTCAAAACTCGAAGCGGAATTGCCGCCGGTCGGTGACGGTGGTGCCGCCGCGCCGCTTTTCCGTACCAGTGTCGGTCGGCGGCTCCGGTTGCTCTCCTCCTAGAAATGTCGCGGTGTGGCGCTGGCGGCGCGCGGCGTAGGTGGCTTGCCTCCGTTCCATCTCAGACCGCCATGCGGCGGTGATCTGGACGTGGTGCGTGCGGTTACTCATGGCGTCGAGCGGGCCAGTGCGAAATTCGCCCCGATCACCGGATATAGAACTCCGGATTGCCGGATACTGGATACTTGTAGATGAACCTACCTTGCACCCAATACACCGGCTCAGCGGTCGGTGGATAGCTATACCAGTAGTCTCCATTCACCCAGAACGACGGTTGGCCTCCGTTGGACGCGGGATATGCGTACCCACCATAAATCGAAAACGCGAACTCGCCAGAAGGATAATGGTAGACGTGGGTCATGACTGGGCGCTCTGTCCCTGCACTAATGGGTGCGTTCGCTTCCCTCTTCGTCAGGTGCGTATTCTAGAGCTTGTTTACAATCATCCCCACGAACCCACAGATCATCCGGGACGAGGGACTCGACCTTGAGCGGTCAGCCATTCCCCGAGAAGACTTCTTCAGCGAACGCATCAACCGGCAGCTACAGGGAACAAGGCTCAATGGCAGAAAAAGTAGCGGTAATCACTGCGGGTGGCAGCGGAATGGGTGCAGGAGCCGCACGTCGATTGGCGCGTGATGGCTTCCGGGTAGCGATTCTCTCGTCGTCGGGGAAAGGCGAAGCGCTCGCCAAAGAACTCGGTGGCATCGGTGTCACGGGTTCAAATCAGTCGAACGACGACCTGAAGCAGCTTGTCGAGCGAACCGTGGATCGCTGGGGGCGCATCGACGCGCTGGTCAATAGCGCAGGCCACGGGCCGCGAGCACCCTTGCTCGATATTTCGGATGAGGATTGGCATCGAGGCATGGAGGTGTACTTCCTCAATGTCGTCCGTCCGACGCGCCTCGTCACGCCGATCATGCAGCGGCAGAAGTCCGGCGCTATCGTGAACATCTCCACGTTCGCGGCCTTCGAGCCCGATCCGGCCTTTCCAACTTCGAGCGTGTTCCGCGCTGGGCTTGCCGCGTACACCAGGCTCTTCGCTGACCGCTATGCGGCGGACAACATCCGGATGAACAACGTGCTACCCGGCTTCATCGATAGCCTTCCAGAAAAGGCGGAGTTTCGTGCCCGCATTCCGATGGGGCGCTATGGTCGCACGGAGGAGATTGCCGACACTGTTGCCTTCCTCGTGTCTGACGGGGCAGGCTACATTACCGGACAAAACATCCGCGTGGATGGAGGAATCACGCGATCAGTTTGAGCAAGCGCGCGCAGCGGCCACGCAACCGCCGCGCCGCCCAGGATCGTGATGAAATCACGCCGTCTCGTTCGACGACTACTTCTATCTGGTGCGTTTCCAGGTTGTCTCGGTGGTTCCGCCGACTGTCGCAAGGGGGTTGTGCCACTTCAGTTCATCTGCGGTGAGAGAAGTAATGGTTCTCGTGTGAACAGTGCCATTCCAGTTCGGAAAGGTGCTGCGTTCTATATGAAGGGTCAGGGTGCCGTCCTCACTGACTGTATACGTCCCAAAGAACATCACACTTCCTTGGACGACTGCTTTATTTTCGTCGGAACTTCCGGTGTTGCGATTGTTGGACGCGAAGTTAGGGATATCAGGGCGCGCGAGCGCTTCAACAAACCTGCCGTTCGCTCCGAAAACCATGATACCGTCATTCGGACCAAAACTTTGCACCGTTTTGGCATCTGGAAACGTGTTGTTGACTGAGACAAGTGTCCAGTCTCCTACAAGCTTTGTCGTATCGACTTTTGACGTTCCCTGCGCCAGCGCGTCGGTCATAGTTAGGGCGATACCGACGCACAGCATTGCCAGTGTAGTTATGCAGAGCATCCTGATTCGATGCATGGCGTGACCTCCGTTACGGACATTTGCCCCTATCGCCGGTGAGCGTAGGTGCCCCTCTGATGCTAGTCGCGGCATCATACTGCGTCGAGTCCAGCATGCCGCCAACGCTCACCTGAGAGGCACCACGAGGCGGTTGACGCACGTCCATGTCGCTGACGAGAACACCGCTGCCCACATCGGTGTGGTGTACCTGCTGATCAATCGGCGGCCTGCTTCTGGGCGTTCATATCGTCGCGCAGGCGATCCATCACACGCGGGATCGTGGTATCTCGCGCTGGTCCAATGTCCCACCAAGCACGCCGCGCAGACGCGGATCGGCTGGAGAACATCCTTGCGCTTATCGTTGACGACTGTGAGATTGGCGAGGCTGACGACTCAGCCGACGATCAGCGGTGAGGCGGCCGTCTCCGTCGCATCGCGAAATAGCTGAATTCGAGAGCGACGGCCTGAGCACATGTGTGTATCCGACATCATCCGAGAACGTGGCGAGGGCATTACGCTCCGGACTCGTTGGCAAACACAGGCGTTATCGCTGGGGAGTCGTGGAGAGCGGCAAGAACGGGACCAGCGCGACAGATTCTTCGGCAAGCCCCTCAAAGCCGGGGGGGTGCTCGAGCCGATACTTTTCTAGAACGATTTCTAACCGACGCTGGACACGCGCGTTGTTGCCGTCTGGACGGAAATGCTTCACTTTTTGCTCACAATACGAGCGATGACCTTTGATCGTCTGATACCGCTCCGAATGCCCTTTTGGGCCTCAGGAATCCCCTTATTCTTATATCGCACCGAACATCTTACCGAAGACCGGCTGTGCCACCAGCATTTCAGCGAACCGTTCGATCAGGGGTTTCAGTCGATGTTCTGGCATGTTCGGGACCAGCTCGTAGAGCATGCGTCCCTGACGGAGCAGCGAGTGAGTGCGTCGCTTGGTGGTGTTGGACTTGAGATGTCGGTCGTAGCCAAGCGCTTCGCCTGCCGCGCCGAGCAAGGTTAGCAGCGCGACCGCGAAGGCGTTGATCAGCCACAGGCGGTCGCGTCGGTCGGGGGTACTGACATGCACCGAGCTCATGCCCATGCCGAAGCGAATGATCAAGCGCATCCAGGCGGTCGCCTGAGCGAGTGATCGCTTGTGACGGAGGTTCGGTACCCGTTGCGCGCACTCCGTCATTGCGAGGAGCGTAGCGACGAAGCAACCCAGGGCCGCGTAACAAACGCCTGCAGTGTTGCCCTGGGTTGCTTCCCGCCACGCCTTCGGCTCGCGGTCGCAATGACGGGATGCGCGATGCGGCGTAGCACCCCATGACGCACGCGCTGCGCCGCGCGATGGACGCCCTTTACGTCTTCTGCGCCGGCATCGCCGGGGTTTCGCTGGTGCTGATCTCGTTCGTCATCCCGTGGGGCGTGTTCACGCGCTACGTGCTCAACCATGCCGCGTCGTGGCCGGAGCCGCTGGCGATCCTGCTGACCGTGGTGATGACCTTCTTCGGTGCCGCCGCCTGCTACCGGTTCGGCGTGCACATGCGCGTCGCCTATGTGCGCGACCAGCTGCCGCGGCCGCTCGGTGCGGCCGTCGACGTCGTGGCCGAGTTGCTGGTGCTGCTGGTCGGCCTGTTCATGGCGGTGTGGGGCTATTCGCTGGGCGCGACGACCTGGCAGCAGTCGATCGCCGAGTTCCCGGCGCTGTCGGCCGGCATCACCTATCTGCCGATCCCGCTCGGCGGCGTGTGCCTGATGCTGTTCGTGCTGGAGCGGCTGGCGATCGGACGGCCGGTGGACCGGCGCGGCAGCGTGCACGGCGACACGCACGCCACCACGCCGTTCGACTGATGGACGCGCTGGTCGTCATCGGGACGTTGCTGGCCGCCGTCGCACTTGGCGTGCCGATCGCCTACGCGCTCGGACTGTCGGCGATCGCGGCGGCGTGTTGGGTCGACATCCCGCTCGAGGCAGTGATGCTGCAGGTGTCCAGCGGCGTGTCCAAGTTCGCCATGCTGACGATCCCGTTCTTCGTGCTGGCGGGTGCGATCATGGCCGAGGGCGGCATGGCGGGGCGTCTGGTGGCACTCGCCAACGTGCTGGTGGGGGTGACGCGGCTGCGCGGCGGCCTGTCGCTGGTCAACATCGTCGCCACCACGTTCCTGTCGGGGATCTCCGGCTCGGCGGTGGCCGATACGTCGGCGATCGGCTCGGTGATGATCCCGCAGATGGAGGCGTCGGGCTATCCGCGCGTGTTCGCCACCAACCTGACGATCACCGCCTCGGTGCAGGCGCTGCTGATCCCGCCGAGCCACAACGCGGTGATCTACTCGCTGGCCACAGGCGGCACGATCTCGGTGCTGAGCCTGTTCATGGCGGGCATCATGCCGGGCCTGCTGCTCGGCCTGTCGCTGGTGATGCTGTGCGTGTTCCTCGCCTACCGCAATGACCATCCGCGCGGAGACGTGGTGCCGCTGCGGCAGGCGGGGCGCATCGTGTTCGATGCGTTCTGGGGGCTGGTGACGCTCGTCATCATCCTGGGCGGCATCCTGGGCGGCGTGTTCACCGCGGTCGAGGCGGGTGCGGTCGCGACGGTGTGGGCGTTCTTCGTCACCATGTTCGTCTATCGCGACTATCGCTGGCGCGACCTGCCGGTCCTGGTGCACCGGACGCTGCGCACCGTCGCGATGGTGATGACGTTGATCGCGTTCGCCTCGGCGGTCGGCTACATGATGGCGCTGATGCAGGTGCCGTCGAAGATCACCGCATTTTTCCTGACCATCAGCCACAACAAGTACGTGATCCTGATGATGATCAACGTGCTGCTGCTGCTGGTCATCGGCTGCCTGGTGGACATGGCGCCGTCGATCCTGATCACCACGCCGATCCTGCTGCCGGTGATGCTCAATTTCGGTGTCGATCCGGTGCATTTCGGCATGATCATGCTGCTCAACCTCGGCATCGGCCTGTGCCACCCGCCGGTCGGCTCGATCCTGTTCGTCGGCTGCGCGGTCGGCCGGATCACCCTGGAACAGGCGATGCGGCAGATCTGGCCGCTCTATCTGGTGATGTTCGGCGTGCTGATGCTGGTGACCTACATCCCGGTCATCTCGCTCTGGCTGCCCCGCATGCTGGGACTCTGAGGCCCAAGCGATTTTCGCGGGCCGACACGCCGACGTCCCGCATTGATCCACGTCCATTTATGCGGTCAGAGGGGGTGTCACGATCCGCTGACAGTCGAGGGGGGATGCCCGCATGCGTATCGTTCTGGTCCATCCGACAGCGGGACGAGCCGGAGACGATGCGGCTGCTAGCCGTCTTGCGGCGAAGCGCGACGCGTCTATCGACGTATGTGGCGCGAGACGC
>NZ_DATFZD010000383.1:0-2271 GCF_035314665.1 Mycobacterium sp.
TGCCCACCGGCGGCCGCACCCATGATCAGCGAGATCTGCGGGATCACGCCGGAGGCCAAAATGTTGTTGCGGAAGATTTGGCTGTACAGGCCCAGCGAGACCACACCCTCCTGGATGCGGGCGCCCGCGCCGTCGTTGATACCGATCAGCGGCCTGCCGGTCTTGGTCGCCAGCTCTTGGACCTTGACGATTTTCTCGCCGTAGACCTCGCCGAGGCTGCCGCCGAACACCGTGACGTCCTGGCTGAAGATGCACACGTCGCGGCCGTCGATGGTGCCGTAGCCGGTGACCACCCCGTCGCCGAGCGGGCGCTTCTCGCCGAGCCCGAAGTTGGTGCTGCGGTGCCTGGCCAACGCGTCGAGCTCGACGAAGGACCCCTCGTCGAGCAAAGCGTAGATGCGCTCGCGGGCGGTCAGCTTGCCCTTGGCGTGCACCTTGTCGACCGCGGCCTCGCCGACCGGGTGCAGCGTCTCCTCAGACCGCTTGCGCAGTTCGGCGAGCTTGCCCGCGGTGGTGTGGATGTCGATGTGGTGCTCGGCCTTCGCCTCGACGTGGGTCTCGGAAGTGCTCGTCATGGCTGTCGATCTTAGCGGTCCCTTATATTGCGATCCCATGGACACACTCAGGACGCCATTGGACGCGACGGCGTTGCGCGACGGGTTGGTCGGGCCGGGCATGCCGTGGCGTGAACTCGACGTGGTCACCGAAACCGGCTCCACCAACGCCGATCTGATCGCCCGGGCGGAGGGCGGCGCAGATATCGACGGATCGGTGTTGCTTGCCGAATACCAGAACGCCGGCCGCGGGCGCCACGGCCGGCACTGGTCGGCGCCGCCGCGTGCGCAGATCGCGTTGTCGGTCGGGGTGGGCGCGGCCTCGGTTCCCCAGACCGGCTGGGGATGGTTGCCGTTGGCCACCGGTGTCGCGGTGGCTGACGCGCTGACCGCAGAGTGCGGCGTGGCGGCCGGCCTCAAATGGCCAAACGATGTGCTGGTCGACGGCGGCAAGCTGGCCGGGATCCTCGCCGAGGTCGCCGCGCCGGCGCCGGTGATCGTGGTCGGCCTGGGGCTCAACGTGACGCTGACCGCCGACGAAGCCCCTGACCCGGTGGCCACGTCGCTGCTGATCCTGGGGTCGTCGGCTATCGATCGGAACACGTTGGCGCGCAGGATACTTCGCGAACTAGCGCAGCGCATCGACGCCTGGCGCAGCGCCGGTGGCGCCGATCCGGCGCTGGTCGCCGATTATCAGCACTACAGCCTGACCCTGGGTTCTCGGGTGCGGGCCATCTTGCCCGGCGACCAGGAGATCGTCGGCACCGCGCACGCCGTCGACGAGACGGGCCGATTGTGCGTCGACACCGGCGGCCAGACCGTGGCGATCTCGGCCGGAGACATCACGCACCTTCGCCCCAGCGTTTAAAGTGCCAGCGTGGGCTACCCCGACAATGTGCTGGCCGGCGACGAGCAGGTGGTCTTGCACCGGCACCCACACTGGAAGCGACTCTTCTGGCCGGTCGTCGTGCTCATCCTGGCCAGCGCGGCGGCGTCGTTCGGCTCCGCGGTCATCAACAGCACCAGCTGGGACCCAACCGCCAAAAGGGTCATCTTCGGCGTCATCGGGGCAATCTGGCTGATCGTGATCGGCTGGCTGACGCTGTGGCCGTTCCTGAACTGGCTGACCACTCATTTCGTGATCACCGACCGGCGAGTGATGTTCCGGCACGGGGTGTTGAGCCGCAGCGGGATCGACATCCCGCTGGCCCGGATCAACAGCGTGGAATTCCGGCACCGGCTGATCGATCGGATCTTGCGCACCGGCACGCTGATCGTCGAGTCCGCGTCACAAGATCCGTTGGAGTTCTACGACATTCCGCGCGTGGAGCAGGTCCACGCGCTGCTGTATCACGAGGTTTTCGACACCCTGGGATCCGAGGAATCGCCCAGCTGATCCATCCGGCTACGGCGCGACCGCCAGGCCCGCATCAGCGTGACACTGCCGCCCTCCTCGAAGTTGTCCTCGAGGACCTCGGCGAACCCACCGGCGGTAAGGGCCGATTCCAGCCCCTGGTCTTCGTCGCGGCCGAATTCGTCAGGGAACACCCAGCGCCGGAAAGCCCAGAAGCGGAAAGCCATCTGAAGCAGGTTGCCGATGATGTAGGCCGAGATGAAGTCGGCGATGTTCTCCACCGTCAACGACACCGTCGGCACCCGCAGGTCCAAGACGTAGGTGGAGATCCACAACGGCGCCATGCTCAGCAGCACGCCCACG
>NZ_DATFZD010000384.1:0-3288 GCF_035314665.1 Mycobacterium sp.
GCGCTCGTCGTGCCGGCCGACGTCGCCGACGCCCGGGACGCCCGCGCCGCCGTCGAGCGGGTCGTCACCGGACTGGGCCGGCTGGACATCGTGGTCAACAACGCCGGACTCATGCGGATGGGCCCGGCCGCCGAGGCTTCGCTCGACGACTGGGACGAGATGGTGTCGGTCAACGTGCTCGGCGTCCTGCACGTGACGCGTGCCGCCCTCCCGCACCTCATCAACTGAGCCACCGACGCGCCCCGCGGAGTCGCCGACCTGGTCACCATCAGTTCCACCGCGGGCCGGGTCGCACGGCCGGGCACCGCCGTCTACGCGCTGACCAAGTTCGGTGTCAACGCGTTCAGCGAAGCCGTCCGCCAAGAGGTGCTCCAGAAGCGAGTGAGGGTGGGCATCGTCGAGCCGGGCAGGGTGGACACGGAGATCAGCACCCAGCTACCGCAGCACTTCCGTGACGCACTCGACCGGCAGTCCGCGGGCATCGAGATGCTGCGGCCGGTGGACATCGCCGACGCGGTGACCTACATGGTCACCCGCGACCGCAGGGTAGCGATCAACGAAATCCTCGTGCGCGCCGCTGAGCAGACCTGGTAGGGCGGCCCGCCCGGCGGTGAACCCAGCGTGAGGCCACGTCGTGTACACGGGTAGGCGCGGAAAGGAATCACGTGACGCTTGCCCGGCTGATCGCCTGCCTCGCCGTGGTGGCGGCCGTGGTCGCGGCCTGCGGTTCTCAGTCCGGATCACAGCTCACGCGAGGGCACAGCGCACCAGCGGCGGTAAGCCCGACAACCGGGCAGATTGTGCCGGCTCAGCTGCAGTTCACCGCGAAAACCCTTGATGGGCATGACTTCAGCGGTCAAGGTCTTCTCGGGAAACCCGCCGTGCTGTGGTTCTGGGCGCCCTGGTGCCCGGTCTGCCAACGCGAAGCCCCCGCCGTCGGCCAGATCGCGGCCGCCCATCCTGCCGTGACCTTCGTCGGAGTGGCCGGGCTGGACATGGACACGGCGCCGGCCATGCAGGAATTCGTCAGCAAATACCCAGTGAACGGATTCACTGAACTCGCCGACACCGACGGCGTGGTCTGGGCCAAATTCGGCGTAACGCGCCAACCCGCGTACGCGTTCATCCGCCCCGACGGCGGCATCGACGTCGTCAAACAACCCTTGTCGGATGCCGACCTGAGCCAGCGGGTCACCGCGCTGGTCAACCCGTGATCGACACCGTGGGCCTCGGCTTCGCCGTGGCGGCCGGGCTGGCGGCCGCGCTGAATCCGTGTGGCTTCGCGTTTCTGCCCGGCTACCTGGTGTTGGTGGTTGCCGGCGGCAGGGAATGACTCCTCGCGTGCGGCGGCGGTGGCCCGCGCGGGCGCGGCCACCGTGGCCATGTCTGCCGGATTCGTCACCGTGTTCGGCGTTTTCGGGCTGCTGATATCGCCGGTGACAGCCTCCGCCCAGAGATACCTGCCGTTCGCGACCGTGGTCATCGGTGCGCTGCTCATCGTGCTTGCCGGATGGCTGCTGGCCGGCAAGGACATCACGGTCATCGTGCCCAAGCCGTCCGGCGGCGCTCCCACGGCGCAGTTGCGGTCGATGTACGGCTACGGTATCGGCTACGCGATCGCCTCGCTGTCGTGCACGGTCGCACCGTTTCTCGCGGTCATCAGCACGACCGTCAAACACGGATCGGCGCTCACCGGTGTCCTGGGTTTCCTCGCGTACGCCGCAGGCATGGGCGTCACCGTCGGGATGGCCGCGCTCGCGGTGGCCGTTGCCGGGTCGGCGGCCGGTAGCGTACGCCGCCGAATTCTTCCCCAGGCCAGCCGGATCGCCGGAGTCGTCGTGCTCCTGACCGGACTTTATGTGAGCGAATACGGCTACTTCGAAATCCGGCTGTACTTCGCCAACGCCAGTCCGAACGACGCGATCGTCGAATCCGCCGGCCGGGTGCAGGCCTGGCTGGTCCGCCAGGTCGACACGCTGGGGGCCTGGCCGCTAGTGGCCGCGCTGATCGTGCTGGCGGTGCCGTGCGCTGCTCTAGGCTTACGCCATGACCGATCACGACCACGTCGCCGCCCGCCGCGAGATCACGGATGCACTGCTGAACGCGCTCGATCGACGGCATGACGTGCTCGACGTGATCGTGGAAGCCGACAACCGGGCCGGCGCGGTCGAGGCGATTGCGGCGTTGCTTCACACCTCCCGCCTCGGCGGCGAGGCGGTGATGGGGATGTCGTTCGACCAGCTCACGAAGGATGCACGCCGAAAGATCGCGGCCGAGCTCGAGGATTTGAACAGTCAGTTGAGCTTCACCCTCAAACAGCGGCCCGCGAGCTCGGGCGAGAGTCTGGTCCTGCGCCCGTTCGCCGGTGAGTCGGACCGCGACATCTTCGCCTCGCGAACCGACGACATGCGTGCCGCGGGCGACGGCTCGGGTGGGCCGGCCGGCAGTCTGGACGACGAGATCGGGGCGGCGTTGGCCCGTGCCTACGCCGAGGAGGCTGCGTGGTTCGTGGCCGTCGAGGGGCAGCAAAAGGTCGGGATGGTTTTCGGCGAGCTCCTCGGCGGCGAGGTGGATGTCCGGATCTGGATCCACCCCGACTACCGAAAGAGGGGCTACGGGACCGCCGCGCTGCGCAAGTCGCGGTCAGAGATGGCCGCGTATTTTCCCGCCGTGCCGATGGTGGTCCGCGCGCCCGGCGTCAAACCCTCGTAGGCGCCTCAGTCGCGGATAAAGCCTTTGTTACGCATCAGGAAGTCCGCCAGGAACCCGTCATGCGGGATGCCGGGTGCCGCGTAGTAGGTGGGGTAGTGGCCGCTGTAGACGTTGCTAACAGTTGGCTCGCCGACCAACTCGTCGATGAGGTCTTCGTCGCTGGTGATCGCGTTGATCACCAGGGAATGTCGCAACGGGGCGAGACCGTCACCGCGTGACCACGGCGAGACCCACGCGCACGGGAACGGCAGCTCGATGTTGAGTATCTCCGGATCGGGTGTGCTCAGCAGGTGGACGGCCGGGCGCAAGGCCGCGTAGCCGTCGCCGAGGTCGGCGACCACCTGATCGGCGCCGAGCACCGCGACGGTGCCTGCAGCCTTCGCCTCGAGATAACCTGCGATGCTTCGTGCGTTGTCGATCGGCGTGGTGGGAAGCACGGCTCGTTCGTCGACGTTGGGCAGCGGAGCGATCGTGGCGAGCCGCTCGCCGATCGCGCGCGCCAGTGGAACGGCATCACCCTCGTAGAGCACGGCGGTGGTGTTGACACACGCCATCCCGCCGAGGTCGCAGATCGAC
>NZ_DATFZD010000385.1:0-2244 GCF_035314665.1 Mycobacterium sp.
CCCATGATGTCGCCAACGCCGCGTTGTTCCTCTCCTCTGAGCTGGCTGCCCGCATCACCGGTCAGACACTCGTCGTCGACGGCGGCGCGACCATTCAGCAGCTGTGGGGGCTGCCCGCATCATCGATCCCGCCGAACCCGGACGACGCGATGCCGGAATTCATGAAACCTGGACGGTTGGGCAGCTAGCGCCACTCGCGCTGGTGAACCGTCGGCAGGCCTGGCAACGAGCTTCTCCCCTTGAGCACATACGGGGTGCCTCACCGCGCCAACCCCTGCGGTTGAGATCGTCTCTTGCATTTCGTAACCTTGTTCCGTAACGTCGATACAAAACAATAATGCACTACGGCCGAAGGAGTCTCATGAGCGGACCAGTCACCTATCGTCGCGACGAGTCCATCGCGGTGATCACGATGGACGACGGGAAGGTCAATGCGCTGGGGCCGACCATGCTGCAGGCCCTCAACGAGGCGCTCGACAACGCCGATCGCGACGACGTCGGCGCGGTGGTAATCGCCGGCAATCACCGGGTGTTCAGCGGTGGGTTTGACCTCAAGATCTTGAAAGCCGGCGAGGTGCAGCCGGCAATCGACATGTTCAGGGGCGGATTCGAACTGTCGTACCGGCTGCTGTCTTACCCGAAGCCGGTGGTCATGGCATGCACCGGCCCGGCCATCGCGATGGGGGCATTCCTGTTGTGCAGTGGCGATCACCGAATCGCCGCACCGGGATACAACATTCAGGCCAATGAGGTCGCCATCGGAATAGTCCTACCGTATGCGGCCGTGGCGATCATGAAGCTGCGTCTCACGCCGTCGGCTTATCAGCAGGCGGTCGGGCTGTCCAAGGTGTTCTTCGGCGAGATCGCCCTGGCCGCGGGGTTTATCGACGAGATGGACCTACCGGCGGCGGTGCTCAGTCGCGCCGAGGAGGCTGCCCTGGAATTCACCAAGCTCAATCTGGGCGCACATGCGGCCAGCAAGGTGCGCGCCCGCGCCGATGCGCTCCAGGAGCTTCGCGCCGGAATAGAGGCAGTGCCAGCCGAATTCGGTGCCCAGTAGAACTGGATGCCCAGGCCGAAGCAGCGCACCCCAGAGCTTCGCGATCGAGTGCTGCGGGTCGCGGTCTCGACATTGAACCAGGACGGTCTTTCGGGGTTCACTACCCGGCGGGTGGCCGAGCAGGCCGGCACCTCGGTGCCCGCGGTGTACGAGTTGTTCGGCGACAAGTCCGGGCTGGTGCGCGCGGTGTTCTTCGAGGGATTCCGGATGCTTGGCCGCCGGCTGCTCGCCGTGCCCGAGACGGACGACGCGGTCGCCGACGTGCAGCGGCTCATTCCGGTGTTCCGCCGGTTCTGCCTTGACTATCCGGCGCTGGCCCGGGTGATGTTCTCGCGACCCTTCCAGGATTTCGACCCCGGCCCCGAGGAACTCGCGGCGTCGCCGTCGGTGCGAGAGATCTTCGTCAGCAGAATCAAGCGGTGCATCGTTACCGGGCTGCTCACCGGAGACCCGGTCGATATCGCGCACGTATTGCTTGCTCTGGCACAGGGTTTGGCGGTTCAGGAGGGTGGCCGCTGGCTGGGCAAGTCGAAGGCGTCGGTGAACCGGCGCTGGGAGGTTGGGGTGACCGGGATTCTGCGAGGCTTTGCGCGCTGAGGCTCCGGCCGGGCGACGATTCGGCTTCTGGCGGCCTCTGGCCGCAGCTCGTTTGGCTGGACGAAGACTCACCGCGTGTCGCGCACTGACCCCTACATCTGCTGCGCCGGCTTCAGCACGCTGAACACTGCGCCCTGCGGGTCGGTCAAGACAGTCGACCGCCCCACCGACGGGATGTCGAACGGCTCGACCATGACGTGGCCGCCCCCCTCGGCCGCCTTGGTCGCTGTGGCGTCGGCATCGTCGACGGCGAAGTAGACGTGCCAATGGTTAGGTACACCTTGCATCGGCGGTTCCGTGCAGCCGCCGACATCGTTTCCACCGACCTTGAGCAGCGTGTACTTCTGGCCTGGTGCCATCTCCACCGCGGAGTGCGTCAAGCCGACCACGGCCTCATAGAAGGCCAGCGCCGATTCCGGCTTGTCCGTGATCAATTCGTTCCAGATAGGCGCGCCTGACTCGCCGACCAGCGTCGCGCCGATGTGGCGGTTGGCCTGCCACAGCCCCACGGCCGGGCCGGTCGGATCGGCGACGAAGGCCATCCGGCCGGCTTCGCCGATATCGACGGGTGCCATCAGCACCTGCCC
>NZ_DATFZD010000386.1:0-3752 GCF_035314665.1 Mycobacterium sp.
AGAGCACTTCGCGTACGTGCGCCGGGGTCGGATACAGGCATAGATTCTTACGGGTCATGGTGGCTTTGACGGTCAGCCACGGGTGCTTCCGCGCCAACCACAGCGCGGGGAACCAGCTCCACGGCGGTAGCTACGACACCAGGACGGCGGCAGGCGCTGTGCCGGTCTCCAGGTACTTCTGCACGACGAACCCGCCCATGGAGTGACCGATCAGGACGGGGGTGGCGGGCAGGGTCGCGGCGACGGAACGAACATCGTCGACATAGTCGGCGATCGTGCATTTGTTGAGCGGCCTCGAAACTGGGCTGCCGCCATGCCCGCGCAGGCTCAGGGCGATCGCCCGGTAACCGTTGTCCGCAAAGAAGCCGAGGAAATGGTCATCCCAGCACCATGCGCCGTGCACGCCACCGTGCACGAAAAGCAGGGGCGCTTGGTGGGCTTCGCTGGAAGACCCCTTGTCGATCACGTCGAGCATGCGCCACCCCTTCGATTCGTTGCGCCATCGCTTGAGCCATCTTCTCAGGCAATATGCGCTCGAAAGGCTCGATTCGCTCGGCTCGCTGCCCAGTTCGTCCGTAGCGGCGGTGTCTGGCCGCCGACGTTGTGCTCCTGGTTGATGTCTGGGTGTGGCCAGGCTCCAGTCACCGTCCGTCACCCGGCCCCTGCCAAGGGTGCGGGCTCATCGAGTGACCGGAACTGGCCGTTCGTATTTGGTGCCTGGACGATCAAAGCAGGCACCTTGGCGGCTGCGGGCGGGTCGGCACAGCAAGGAAGGGAAACAACCGACCCACCCGCGCCACGTCCTAACTGCCGGGCGGAACCGACGTGATCTTCACGACGGCGGCCTGGTGCGGGAAGCCGTAGCCCAACCGCATCACGCCACGCACAGCGGTGCTGTCGCTGCCGAAGTAATAGAAGGGGTTCGCCGTGATCGAGATGTCCTGGCGCATGACGCTGAACACCTTGTCGGCTGCGATCGCCCAGACGACGCCGTCCTCGATCGTGCCCTCGGGCGCGGAGTGCAGCGGCACGCCAAAGATCACGTGGTTCAACGGGTTTGACACGTCGCCGGTTGTCTGGGCCAGCAGCGGCTCATTCGACACCACGTCGGTTGTGTTCTGGAATCGCTTCAGCAGCGCCAGGTCCAGCACGGTGTTGAACGAGGCCGCGAACGGAGTGACCACAGAGCCAACACGTTCCACCAAGCTGATCGCGTTCGCGAAGGGATCGGAGTCAACCTAGGGACCCACCGACGTTCACTTCTTGGTACGTGAGACTTTCGAGGCCATTCGGCCCGAGCGCGGTGGTGCTGGTGAAGAACGCTTTGTCCAAAGTTCCTGCGAAAGAACGGACTAAGCCGTCTCCGACTACGCCTGCGGCTTGCGCGTTTTCGGCGCTGTCTGCGATCAGTTCGTTGCTGATCTGGGTGAGCGCGGCCAGTTTGGTTGGAGTGACCGTTGTCTCATCGAGATCGGGATCTGACTCGGTGATGTCGTCGCCTTCACCGACCCAGCTCGCGGCAGCTTCGGTGTCCACCACCGGGAACCTCAGCGATGGCCGCGTTGATTCGATGACTGTTGAAACGCGAAGTGCGAAAATGTGTAACCGCAGCGGTTGAATGATGGGTGGCCCGACTTCCTCGGGCGCGAGAATGCCGGATGCGTTAAATTCGCCGATCGCCATGACCGGACCTCCCAACGGGTTTGGCGTTGGTGCGCGCCGGATGTGTCCCCGCCGGGGCAGAACAGAAAAGATCCCCAGCGGGAACACCCCGCCGTGTCCAACGCACGGTGGAGTGAATTACGTCGTGGGCCAAGGGTCCACATTGGCGTTCGCCCCGCTGGGGCTGCTTCAAATCGTACTAGCGACCAGGCCGGAATGCCGCCGTATTGGCCCCTCAGAGCCACGCTGACGGCGTTTCCGGCCAGCCGTTTAGCCCTGCTCCCCCGAGCTGCGTCCTGTAGGAAGCCTGCCCAGTCACGGCCGGCGACGAACCGCCGCCCTTCTGACCCCGAACTAACGGGGGCGCACCAGCACCGCCGGATCAGCTGATTACGAGGCCGCCTCCGTCAACATGGCGGCGAATTGGTCAACCGCCCAGTCGATCTCTTGCGCGGTGATCACCAGCGGCGGCGCAAAGCGCAGGGTCGAACCGTGGGTGTCCTTCACCAGCACGCCGCGATCCGCCAACCGCAGGCTCATCTGCTTGCCAGTGGCGAGCGCCGGGTCGACGTCGACGCCCGCCCATAATCCGAGGCCTCGCACGGCCACCACGCCATCGCCCACGAGCCCTTGCAGCCGATCATGCAGATGTGCACCCAATTCGGAGGATCGAGACTGAAATTCGCCGCGCGCGAGCATGGCCACGACCGTGGTGCCGATCGCGGCAGCCAACGGGTTGCCGCCGAACGTCGAACCGTGCTCGCCCGGATGCAGCACACCGAGGATGTCGTGGTCGGCGACCACCGCCGAAAGTGGAACCACGCCGCCGCCCAGCGCCTTGCCGAGCAGGTAGATGTCGGGCACCACGCCCCAGTGGTCGCAGGCGAAGGTGTATCCCGTACGGGCCAGGCCCGACTGGATTTCGTCAGCGATCATCAGCACGTTGTGCCCATTGCACAACGCACGGACGGCCGGCAGGTAGTCGTCAGGGGGCACGATGATGCCGGCCTCTCCCTGGATCGGCTCGAGCAGCACAGCGACGGTGTCGTCGTCGATCGCTCGCGCCAGCGCCGCCGCGTCGCCGAACGGCACCGAGCGGAATCCCGGCGTGAACGGGCCGAAGCCGTCGCGCGCGGCCGGGTCGCACGAGAAGCTGATGATGCTGATCGTCCGGCCGTGGAAATTGTTGTGTGCCACTACGATGTTCGCACGGCCCGCCGGGACCCCCTTGACGACATAGCCCCATTTACGAGCGACTTTGAGGCCGCTCTCCACGGCTTCGGCGCCCGAATTCATGGGCAGCACCATGTCCTTGCCGCACAACTGGGCAAGCGCCGCGCAGAACGGCCCGAGTCGGTCGGAATGGAATGCGCGGCTCACCAGGGTCACCGTGTCGAGCTGGCGGTGGGCCGTCGCGGTGATCTCCGGGTTGCGGTGGCCGAAGTTGACCGCCGAGTAGGCGGCCAGGCAATCCAGGTAGCGCCGGCCGTCGACGTCCATGATCCACGCACCCTCGGCGCTGGCGGCGACCACGGGAAGTGGCGAATAGTTTTGCGCGGCATGCCTTTCGACCATCGAGATCGCGGCGTCGGCTACCCCCGCGGCTGCCGGCGCCGAAGCCGGGGCGTCGAGAATCGTCATGCGTGTACCTCCATCGTGCAGCACTTGACAGACCCGCCGCCCTTGAGCAGCTCGGACAGATCGACGCCGACCGGCTCGAAACCGGCATCACGCAGCTGCGCCGCGAAACCGGTGGCAGCAGAGGGGTGGACGACATGCAGGCCGTCGGAGACGGCGTTGAGCCCGAGCACGTATGCGTCGGAGCTGCCGACGACGATCGCGCCGGGGAACAGCGCCCGCAGCTGTTTTTGAGCCGCCGCGCTGAACGCAGGAGGGTAGTAAGCGATGGTGCGGTCGTCGAGAACCGCCAGCGCGGTGTCGAGATGGTAGAAGCGGGGATCTACGAGCTCCAGTGAGATGACCGGCATCCGCACCGCCGCGGCGATCTCGGCGTGTGCGCGCGCGTCTGTGCGAAAACCATGGGCCGCCAGGACCATCTCACCGACCAGCAGCAGGTCGCCCTGTCCCTC
>NZ_DATFZD010000387.1:0-56065 GCF_035314665.1 Mycobacterium sp.
CTTGCCCCGAAGCGAACCTACCTCGTCCGAACCGAGGTTGCCAGCGGCGGCTGATTAATTAACTATTTCAGGATTTTAACAAATCCGCATGCTAGAGCGTGGGCGAACGTAACGCCGCGGACGTCGTTGTCAGGGGCTGAGACACACGTCGTGCCACGACCGATGAGAGGCGATTGTGACAAGTGCGACACGTCAGGATTGACAGACATTCGCCAGGCAATCTTCTCCGGCATGATTGCACTTCAGGGCGCTGGAAGCTGGCCTTGGTGACTTGGACAGTAGACGTCCACCGATGCGGTGATGAATTTGATCGCGGTTCTTCTCACGCGAGCGGGATACAAACGCAAAGCCGGATTATCCTCAAAAGCACTATCCATCTCTTCGTTGGCTACAGCCTCGACCGGGGTGCCCCCATCGAGTTCGCCACAAATCTGATGGGCTCGAGCGATGAGCCCCGGCACATTATCGATAGCGGGAATCTGTTCCTGTTCGAGCAGCGCCACAAACTGATCCTGCTGGCCTGGGTCTGCGCCTGCCGCGCCAGCGCAAACAATTGCGGCGGTCAGCACCACCGCGGCGCTAACCAGAGCGGCTATGAGGCTACGGATGTTGGTGCACACGGCAGGATTTTCCATCGCTTTTGTGTCACCTGCTCGGCATCTAACTCGATCGACACCAAGCGGTAATGGTGGAGCCGTTTGGCGCCTGCAATGATGGATATCGTAGCTGGTTGTAATGGCGAGTCATCACTGGGCTTTCGCGCAGACCCGCAGATCGAGGGCGCGGCGCGACGGCCAGGTAGTCGCGTGATAGCGCCGGCGATCGCGGCCTTGATAACCACCGCATCGAGCGTGGTGGGTGCGGCACATTTGCCGGTGGCGGCACAAGGCACCGTGCTCACCGCACTGACCAGGCCAGCCCCCGCGGGCGAAGTTACGCCGACACCGCCACAGATCCCGCCACCGACGCTAAAGCCCACCGCGGCGCCAGTCGCGCCACCGCCGCCTCAAGCAGAACAACCGCTGCCTCCCCCACGACAGCAGCAGAGACCCCCACCACAACAGGCACCCCCGCCGCCGGCGGAAGCACCCGCACCAATACCGGAAGCACCCGCGCCAGCGCCGGAAGCACCCGCCCCAACACCAGAGGCACCCGCGCCAACACCGGAACCACCCGCACCACCACCGGAGGCGCCTCCTTCACCGCCTCCCGGACGGGGGCACGTCCGGCTCGCACCGTGAGGCAATGACTGCCGCTGTTCAAACCGGCGGGCTCAGCCGCCCCGAACCCGGCGCTTGTGTTTATTTAGTCGCCTCGACCAGTTCGGCGTTGGCCAGAGTTCAGCCAACTCCTTCGGCAGTAACGACTTTCGCGGCGTCAGCCCAGGTGCGCCCGGAGCAGCCAGGCCGCTATCGACTTGCGCCCATTGCCTTCGTCGCGGAGGTCGGCAGCCGGGAAGTTGCTGCCGTCGGGAACGTTGGCGTGAATGCGGGCGGGCCGGATCTCATCGATGACCCAGTACGGCGACACGGCATCGCGCAACTCGTCTTCGGTGACCGCGTTGGGCGGACCGTCCGGCATGCCCGCGTGGTCGAAGACCAGCACGAAGTAGGAGGCACCGGGCGCGGCAGCGCGAACGATTGACCGCTGGTAGCCGTCACGAAACTCAACGGGCATCGAATGAAACAGCGTGCTGTCGACGATCGTGTCGAACCGCCCTTCGGAACCGGTCGGCCAGCTGGCGAAGTCAGTGATGTCGGCCACCGCGAACGAGGCATTGCTCAATCCATGGCTGGCCGCCTCGGCCTTGGCCAACTCGATGGCAGTCGGCGAGGCATCCAGCCCGACGGTGTTGTACCCCAGCGCCGCCAGATGCAGTGACAGCGCTGCCTCGCCGCAGCCCGCGTCGAGCACGTCGCCCTTGATTTCGCCCTGATCGATGAGCGTCGCGAGCTCAGGTTGGGGCTCACCGAGACTCCACGGCGGTCGGGCACCCTCCCCGAATTGGGCGGCTTCGCCACGGTAGGCCGGATCGAAATCGAAATCGAACTTCTCTACTTCAGTCATATCCGAGATATATCAACTAGGCTGATATATGTCAATATGGTTGATATGAGCACTGCCCAAGATGCGCCACTTGGATACTTGCTGCATCAGGTGATGGCCACGCTGCGACCGGAGGTGGCCGCAGTGCTGAGTCCGCTAGGTCTGACGCTGCCCGAGTTCGTCTGCATGCGAATGCTTTCCATGAGTCCCGGGATGTCCAGCGCCGAACTCTCCCGGGAAGGCAACGTCTCGCCGCAGGCGATGAACACGGTGTTACACCGGCTGGAAAACGCACAGGTGGTGACCAGGCCCGCGTCGGTGCCATCCGGTCGCGCGTTGCCCGCCACGCTCACCGGATCAGGCCGGGCGCTGTTGAAGCATGCCGAGGCTGCCGTCCGGGAGGCCGACGGCCGTGTCCTCGACAAGCTGTCGACAGCCGAGCAGCGGGAGTTCAAACGGATGTTGGCAGCGCTGGGGACCGACTAGCCTGCATCGTCACCGCTAGTCCTGATGGCCCGGCTCCTCAGCAGGCCGTTGCGGCCTGCATCGTTACCGGACGTCTTGAATACGGGCCCACGGCCGGGCCTCTTCGAGTTCGTAGGCCAGCTCCAGCAGCCGGACTTCGGCTCCGGTGGGTGCGGAGAACATCATGCCGACGGGCAACCCGCTGGCGGATTCGGCCAGTGGCAGCGAGATCGCGGGCTCCCCGGTCACGTTCTGCAGCGGCGTGAACGCGACCCAATCTTGCAGCCGGTCGATGATCTGCTGGTAGTCGGCGGTCGGGTCGAGGTAACCAATCGGCGGCGTCTCGTGCGCCAGCGTCGGGGTCAGCACCACGTCATAGGTTCGGGCGAAGCGGGCGGTGTGGCGATGAGCGCCGCGCAGACGCACGAGCGCCAGCGGTAGCCGGTGCAGGTTGCGGCGGGCCAGCCGATCCAGCCCCAGGGTCAGGTTGTCCAATCGTGTGCGGTCGAAGCCGACCGCGCGCCGGCTGAACTGGATCTGGCCCAGCGCGAGCAGCCCCCAGTACAGCAAGAAGTCGGCGGCGAAACTGGTCGGCACCGGCGGCTTTTCGACATGGTCGACGCGGTGGCCGAGCTCTTCGAGCAGCCCGGCGGTTTTCAGTGTCAGCTCACGCATTTCCACGCTGCATTCACGCAGCAGCGAGCGGGTGATGACCGCGATCCTCAGCCGCGACTTGCCGGGGCGCGCCACGTCCCCGATCGGCGGCAGCTGCGGTGGGCGCCAGATGCGTTCGGCTTCACGGTAAAAGGCCGCCGTGTCGCGCACCGATCGGGTGACCACCCCGTTGGCGACCAGGCGAATCGGCATCCGGCTGACTTCCTTGTCCAGCGGCAGCCGACCCCGGGATGGCTTCAAACCGACAAGTCCGTTGCAGGAGGCGGGAATTCGAATCGAGCCACCGCCGTCGTTGGCGTGGGCGATCGGCACCGCACCGGCGGCGACAAAGGCGGCGGAGCCCGACGACGATGCGCCCGCGGTGTGGTCGGTGTTCCACGGGTTGCGGACCGGTCCGATTCGCGGGTGTTCGGCCGAGGCGCTGAATCCGTACTCCGACATCTGCGTTTTGCCCAGCGACGTCATCCCGGTGCCGAGGTAGAGCCGCGCGAATTCGCCGTCTTCGTCGGCCGGCCGCGCGGGCCACGCGTCGGTGCCCCGCATCGTCGGCAGCCCAGCGACGTCGACGTTGTCCTTGACAAATGTCGGTACGCCACTGAGGAAGCCACCGTTGGGCGGCACTGAACTCTTAGCCGCCTCGACGCGGGCTCGATCGAATGCCTGATACGCCAAGCCGTTCAGGGCGGTGTTGACCGCTTCAGTGCGTGCGATCGCCGACTCGACAACCTCGGCCCTGCTCACCCGACCGGATTGGATGGCATCGACCAGATCGACCGTGTCCAAATCGCCCAAGGCGTCATCATGGAATGAGCCGCCGAACGCGTGTACGTGTCGCATCTGCGCTGATGCTACTGCTGGCCGACCTCGAACCGGACGAAGCGCGTGACGATGACACCGGCATCGTCGAGCAGTGCCTTGACGGTCTTCTTGTTGTCGGACACCGATGGCTGCTCAAGCAACACGACGTCTTTGAAGAAACCGTTCAGCCGGCCCTCGACGATCTTGGGCAGCGCCTGTTCGGGTTTGCCCTCTGCACGCGAGGTCTCCTCGGCGATGCGCCGTTCGCTGGCCAGCACGTCGTCGGGCACGTCGTCGCGGCTCAGGTAACGAGCCTTGAGCGCGGCGATCTGCAGCGCGACGGCATGCGCAGCAGCGGTGTCGTCGCCGGTGTACTCCACCAGCACACCGACCGCCGGCGGCAGATCGGCCGAACGCTTGTGCAAGTAGGTTTCGACGGTGCCGTCGAGAAACGCGACCCGGCGCAGCTCAAGCTTCTCGCCGATCTTGGCCGACAGCTCGGCGATTGCCTGTTCGACAGTTTTGTCACCCGCGGTGGCCGCTTTGAGCGCGTCAACGTCAGCCGTCTTGGCCGCCGCGGCGGCACCCACCACCACGTCGGCGAGCTTTTGGAACTCCGCATTCTTGGCGACGAAGTCGGTCTCGCAGTTCAGCTCGATCAGCGCGCCGCCCTTGGCCGCGACCAATCCCTCGGCGGTGGCGCGCTCGGCACGCTTGCCGACATCTTTGGCGCCCTTGATTCGCAGTGCCTCGACGGCCTTGTCGAAGTCGCCGTCGGTCTCGGCCAGTGCGTTCTTGCAATCCAACATTCCGGCGCCGGTCAGCTCGCGAAGTCGCTTGACGTCGGCAGCGGTGTAGTTCGCCATATCAGCCTTCCGTGGAGGTTGATTCAATTGGGGTTTCGGCGGCAGGAGCTTCGGCCGACGCTGCCGCCGTCGCCGAGGCCAGCAGTTCCTGCTCCCACTCGGCCAGCGGCTCGGCGGACTCTGCCTCGGGCTTGCCGTCGCCGCGGCCGAGTCCGGCACGCGCCTGCAGGCCCTCGGCTACCGCCGAGGCGATCACCTTGGTCAGCAGGGCCGCCGAGCGGATCGCATCGTCGTTGCCCGGGATCGGGTAGTCGACCAGGTCGGGGTCGCAGTTGGTGTCGAGGATCGCGATCACGGGGATACCCAGTTTGCGAGCCTCGCCGACCGCGATGTGCTCCTTGTTGGTATCGACAACCCAGACCGCCGATGGCACCTTTGCCATGTCGCGGATACCGCCCAGGCTGCGCTCCAGCTTGTTCTTTTCCCGGGTCAGACCCAGGATTTCCTTCTTGGTGCGGCCCTCAAAGCCCCCGGTCTGCTCCATCGCCTCGAGCTCCTTGAGCCGCTGCAGCCGCTTGTGCACGGTGGAGAAGTTGGTGAGCATGCCGCCCAGCCAGCGCTGGTTGACATACGGCATCCCGACGCGAGTGGCCTCGGCGGCGATGGACTCCTGGGCCTGCTTCTTGGTACCGACGAACAGCACCGAACCGCCGTGGGCGACGGTCTCCTTGACGAATTCGTACGCCTTGTCGATGAACGTCAGCGTCTGCTGCAGATCGATGATGTAGATGCCGTTGCGGTCGGTGAAAATAAACCGCTTCATCTTGGGATTCCAGCGGCGGGTCTGGTGCCCGAAGTGAGTGCCGCTGTCGAGCAGCTGCTTCATGGTTACTACGGCCATGCTTATGCCTTTGTGTGTCGGTTGTCGCCCAGCGTCGGGTGAAGCCGGGCCCTGGCGGCTGCTGCGATGCCGGACCCTGTTAAGGGACCGCCCGGCATGCGGTGCGAACTCCTAGTGGAACGGGAGACGCGGTGCAGACGCGCGAAGTCAGTCCGTTGGTACGGGCTGCGGGAAGCAGTTTACACGGTCTCAGCAAGTGCTTTGTCCACAGTGCTGGCTGGCCGGGTTGACGGTGCCACGGTGAACTGCGGATATGCGATTGCTACCGCTGATCTTGGCCGTGGGACTGATTTGGGCGTGCCCGGCGCGCGGTGACGATCCCCGGCTGGACTGGCCGTTGCGGCCGCAGCCGGCGGTGCTGCGAGACTTCGACGCCCCGGCGCCGGACTGGAATCGCGGTCACCGCGGTGTCGACCTGGCGGGCAAGCCCGGCCAACCGGTGTACGCCGCGGGCGCGGGAACCGTGGTGTACGCCGGGATGCTCGCCGGGCGGCAGGTGGTGTCGTTGGCACATCCGGGTGGATTGCACACCAGCTACGAGCCGGTGCAGGCCAGCGTGCGGGTCGGGCAGCTACTGCCCGCCGGGGCGGTGATCGGCGAACTGCTGCCCGGGCATTCGGGCTGCCCGGTTGCGGCGTGCTTGCACTGGGGAGCGATGTGGGGCCCGGCCGCCCGCGCCGACTACGTCGACCCGCTGGGGTTGCTGGCGTCGACGCCAATCCGGCTCAAGCCGCTGCACGGATGAGCGTCAAGCCCGCGGATGGGCCCGGTCGTGCACCGCGCGCAATCGGGCAACAGTGACATGGGTGTAGAGCTGGGTGGTGGCCAGGCTGGAATGACCGAGCAATTCCTGTACGACGCGTAGGTCAGCCCCGCCCTCGAGCAGGTGAGTGGCGGCGCTGTGCCGCAACCCGTGCGGCCCCATATCCGGTGCGCCGTCGACTGCGGCGACGGTCTGATGCACGACGGTGCGGGCCTGGCGCACGTCGAGTCGCCGTCCCCGAGCGCCCAACAGCAGCGCCGGCCCGGACTCCGCGGTGGCCAGCGCGGGACGCCCACGGGCCAGCCAAGCGCTCAACGCATCGGCGGCCGGCTCCCCGAACGGCGCCGTGCGCTGCTTGTCGCCCTTGCCGAGCACGCGCAGCAGCCGATGCCCGGTGTCGACGTCGTCGATGTCCAGGCCGCACAGCTCGCTGACCCGGATGCCGGTGGCGTACAGCAACTCCACGATCAACCGGTCCCGCAGCGCCAGCGGATCACCTTGCTGGCAACCGGATTTCGCGGCCGCCATGGCGGCGAGGGCCTGGTCTTGGCGCAATACCGACGGTAGGGTGCGACGCGTCTTCGGCACCTGCAGCCGAGCAGCCGGATCGTCGGTAAGCAGCCCCTGCCGCACGGCCCAGGCGGTGAACGTCTTCACCGCCGACGTTCGGCGCGCCAACGTGGTGCGGGCAGCGCCAGCGCCGGCCCCGGCGGCCAGCCACGACCGCAGCAACGGCAAACTCAGCCCACGCAGGCCGGTCCCGGGCGTGCGTTCGTCCAGGAAGGCGAACAACGACCGCAGATCGCCCAGGTATGCGCGACGGGTGTGCGCCGAGCGAAGGCGTTGCAACGCCAGGAAGTCGTCGAACTCGTCGAGGATCGCCTCCACCCGCCCACGGTCGCAGACGCCGACGGTGTGACTCAGCTGACGCGCCGCAACGTGTCCGGAGTGAGATCAGCCAGTGATGGATAGCCGTCGACGGCCATAGTCAGGTCAGCTTCGGCCAACAGCGTGCGCAGCACGTGCACGATGCCGTCGACCCCGCCCAGCGCCAGGCCGTAGGCGTAGGGCCGCCCGATGCCCACCGCAGTGGCGCCCAGCGCGAGGGCTTTGACGATGTCGGCGCCGCTGCGGATCCCCGAGTCGAACAGCACCGGCAGCCCGTCGGCGGCCTCGACCACGTCCGGCAGGCAGTCCAGCGCGGGCAAGCCGCCGTTGGCCTGCCGGCCGCCGTGGTTGGAGCAGTAGATGCCGTCGACGCCGCCGTCCTTGGCGCGCCGCGCATCGTCTGGGTGGCAGATGCCCTTGACGATTAGCGGCAGCTTGGTCAGCGAGCGCAGCCACGGAAGGTCGTCCCAGGTCAGTGGGTTGCCGAAGACCTGGATCCACCGCAGGACGACGCCCTGCGGGTTCTCTTCGGGTGGCTGCGCCAGACTCGCCCGGAACACCGGGTCGCTGGAGTAGTTGCTCAGGCAGTGCCCGCGTAGCTGGGGGAAGTTCGACACGCCCAGGTCGCGCGGACGCCAGCCCGTTACCCAGGTGTCGAGGGTGACGACGATGCCCTTGAAGCCGGCCGCCTCGGCGCGGTGCACCAGGCTGGCGGCCAGATCGCGGTCGGTCGGGGTGTACAGCTGGAAGAATCCCGGGGTCTCGCCGAACTCGGCCGCGACGTCTTCCATGGGGTCGACGGTCAGCGTCGAGGCGACCATCGGAACGCCGGTGCGGGCGGCCGCGCGGGCGGTGGCCAGATCGCCGTGACCGTCCTGGGCACACAACCCGATGATCCCAATGGGCGCCATGAACACCGGCGCGGGCAGCGTCATCCCGAACAAATCCACCGACAGGTCACGTTCCTTGGCGCCGACGAACATCCGCGGGATCAGTCCCCAGCTCTCGAAGGCCTCGCAGTTGGCCCGCTGGGTCCGCTCATCCCCGGCCCCGCCCGCGACGTACGACCACACCGACGGCGGCAGTGCCTTTGCGGCCTTGGCTTCCCATTCCGCGAATACCATCGGCAGCGACGGCGCCACTCCCGTCAGGCCCTGAAAATAGATCTCGTTTTGATAGTCGCCGAATGCCATGCGATGAGCATGCCAGTCGGGGTTCAGGCTGACGAGCCTCTAGTCAGCCCCGGCCTCAGCCTCAGCCAGTTCCCTCTTCCACTGACGGAACGTCTCTTCGGTGCGACCGCGCCGCCAGTAACCGGAGATCGACGCCCACTTCGCTTCGACTGCACGGTCTTTGCGGATGTAGGGCCGAATGTTGTGCATCACCGCCTGCGCTTCGCCGTGGACGAAGGCATGCACCTGCCCGGGAAGCCAGGCCGCGGTCTTGACCGCCTCGATCAACGGCGCGTGGTCGCCTGCTCGATCCTCGCCGATCAGATCGGCGCGTCCGCCGCGGTAAATCCAGTTGATCTGGACACCGTCCGGTGCGATCAGCGGGATTTCATCTTCGGGTCCGGCAATCTCAATAAAGGCCTTGCCAATTGTGTTGGCGGGCAAGGCTTCCAGCGCAACGCCGATTGCCGGCAGGGCGGTCTCGTCGCCGGCCAGCAGATGCCAGTCGGCTGCGGGATCCGGCGAGTAGGCCCCGGACGGCCCCATCAGGTACGCCGGCTGGCCTGGCTCGGCCGTTGCGGCCCAATGTCCGGCCGCGCCGTGCTCACCGTGCACGACGACGTCGATCGCGATCTCGCGGGCGACCGGGTCGGCGCGGCGCACGGTCAGCGTCCGAATTGCGGGCTGCTTGGCGGCGGGCAGCTCGGCGAAACTGTCCAGCGTCAGCGGCCGGGGCAAGCCGGCCACATCGACGTCGTCGTCGACGAATACCAGCTTGACGTAGGAGTCGGTGAACTCGCTCGGCCTGAAGGTGTCAAACCCGCTGCCGCCGAGCACAACCCGAACCATGTGCGAGGTGACGTTTACGCTGCGCACCACTTCGAAGGTGTGCACTGGTCGACCGGCCACGTAGTTCCCTCCCCTTTACAGCGGACCCCGTCGACTATACGAGCCGCCGCCATCACGGCGGGGGGCTCCGTTTCCGGACGATCCGCCAGCGGCCGTCGTGTCGCTCGGCCAGGCCGGCGATCTCCAGCATTGCCAGCGGCGCCAGGATACGCGCGGGCTGCAACGCGGCGGCGACGGCGATCTCGTCGACCGTGGCGGCCCCGCGCCCTGGTAGCGCCTCATAAACCTGTCGCTCGGCGTCGCTGAGCCCGTCCAGCGCCGTTGCAGGGCGGGGCTGCTCGGGCGCCAGCTCACCGACGTGGCCCACCAGCTCGACAATGTCCTCGGCGCGGGTGACAACCTCGGCGCCGGCGCGCAGCAGGGCGTGGCACCCTGTCGACGCCGACGAGGTCACCGGCCCGGGTACCGCGCCCACCACCCTGCCCAGCGCTCGGGCCCACGCAGCGGTGTTGGCCGCGCCGCTGCGCAAACCCGCCTCCACCACCACCGCCGCTCCGGCAAATGCGGCCACCAAACGGTTGCGGGTCAAGAACCGGTATCGGGCCGGTCGCACCCCGGGTGGGTATTCGGTGACCAGCAAGCCGTTGCTGCCGATACGATGCAGCAGCCCTGAATGCCCAGCGGGATAAGGGATGTCAAGCCCACCAGCCAAGACCGCGACGGTGATGCCCTCGACTGCCAGCGCGGCGCGGTGGGCCGCGCCGTCGACGCCGTAGGCCCCGCCGGAGACCACCGCGACGTCCTGCGCGGCCAGCCCGGCTGCCAGATCGGCAGCCACCTGTTCGCCATAGCTGGTCGCCGCCCGCGTTCCGACAACGGCGGCTGCCCGGTATGCCGTCTCGTCGAGCCTCGCCGGCCCCATCGCCCACAACACCAGCGGTGGTCTGCCTTGTGGCTTCGCGGCGACGGTGTCGCCGCCGAACGCGGCGAAGGCCAGTATCGGCCATTCGCCGTCGTCGGGCGTGATCAGCCGACCGCCGCGGCGAGCGAGCAAGTCGAGATCGTCTGCGGCCTTGTCGATTTCGCGTCTTGCCTCGGTGTGTCGGGCCAGGACGTCGTCGACCTGACCCCGCCGCACTCGTTCGGCCGCGTCTATCGGCCCCACCCGATCCACCAGGGCGGCCAGTTCCGCGCAGGGCGGTTCGACCACCCGGGACAGGTAGGCCCATGCTCGGAACGTCGGGTCGGTCATCGTGACGCCCCGGGTTGGCGAAAGCTCAAGGCGACGGCCACCTCGTCGCGACCGGGTGAACCGCGGCCCGCCAGATCGGACAATGTCCAAGCAACTCGCAATGTCCGGTCGACGCCCCGGATGCTCAGCAGCCCGCGCTCCAGCGCACTGCGCAGCGGCTGCATCGCCGCACTGCCAAGCCGGAAACGGCGCCGCAGCAGCGTTCCGCTGACCTCGGCATTGGTGCAAAATCCGTGTGGGCGCCAACGCTCGGTTGCCGCATCGCGGGCCAACGCCACCCTGCCCCGGACCTGGGCCGTCGATTCGGCGTCGGTGGTCGCGAAGGCGCTCATCCGCACCGGATGCATTTCGACTCGCAAGTCGACGCGGTCCAGCAGCGGCCCCGACAACCGGCCGAGATAGCGTCGTTTGGCCGCCGCCGCGCAGATGCAGTCGCGCGGATCGGCCGGGGCGCACGGACAAGGGTTGGCGGCCAGAACCAATTGAAAGCGGGCGGGATAACACGCCACCCCGTCTCGGCGGGCAAGACGAATCTGACCGTCCTCCAAAGGCGTTCGCAACGCCTCCATTACATTGACGCTGACTTCCGCGCACTCATCGAGGAAGAGCACCCCGCGGTGTGCCCGGCTGACGGCGCCCGGCCGCGCCATTCCCGAGCCACCGCCGACCAGGGCGGCGACGCTGGAACTGTGATGCGGCGCGACGAACGGCGGCCGGGTGATCAGCGGCGTGGCATCCGACAGCAGGCCGGCCACCGAATGAATGGCGGTCACCTCCAGCGACTCGCTGTCTGACAGCGATGGTAGAAGCCCCGGAAGGCGTTGTGCCAGCATCGTTTTGCCCACGCCCGGCGGGCCGGTGAGCATCAGGTGATGCGCCCCCGCAGCGGCCACCTCGACGGCGAAGCGGGCCTGAGTCTGCCCCACGACGTCGGCGAGGTCCGCCGACGGCTCGGCTTCCGGAACGATCCCGCTAATCCGCTCGTCTAACTGCGCCGACCCGCTGAGCCAGCCCTGCAGTTGCGCCAAGGTCCGCACGCCCCAGACCTCGATGCCGTCGACCAGGCTGGCTTCCGGGAGGTTCTCCACTGGAACCACCACGGCTTTCCAGCCCTCACCCTTGGCCGCCAGCACGGCCGGCAGCACCCCGCGCACCGGCCGAACCCGTCCGTCGAGAGCCAACTCACCAAGCACCACAACGGCTTCCAGCTGCCGCCACGGCGTCTTGCGCTGCGCCGACAACACTGCGGCCGCTAGCGCGAGGTCGTATACCGAGCCCATCTTCGGCAGCGTCGCCGGCGAAAGCGCCAGCGTGAGCCGAGACATCGGCCAGCGGTTGTTGCAGTTGGTGATCGCCGCCCGGACCCGGTCCCGCGATTCCTGCAGCGCGGCGTCGGGCAGACCTACCAGGTGCACACCCGGCAGGCCCGAGGTGATATCGGCTTCAATCTCGACGATCGCGCCGTCCAGTCCCAGCACCGCGACGGAAAACGCGCGACCCAGCGCCATCAGCCGATCCCCTGCAGGTGACTGATTTCCGGAGTACGACGCCGGCCGATACGCACGCCGATCACATCGATGCGAACGGCCGCCCAACCTTGCACCTGGGTGGCCAGCCACATCGCGGCCAGCCGACGTAGCCGGCGGGCCTTCTGCTCGGTCACCGCTTGCGCGACACCCCCGAAACCGTCGCCGGTTCGGGTTTTGACCTCGACGAACACCAAAGTATTCGTTGTCGGGTCGACGGCGATCACATCCAGCTCGCCGTACCGGCAGCGCCAATTGCGGGTCAAGATTCGCAGGCCCAGGCCGGTCAGGTGGTCGGTGGCCAACTGCTCACCGAGCGCTCCGATTTCGGCCCGCGTCAACATCGTCATGCGGCCACACTGCGGCAGGTCGCCGACAGGCATGTGCACCACACCGCCGTCGCTGCGAGACGGTGGCCGGTTATCCCCAGTTGCGCGTCAGTCCACAGGACGCGTCGTTGCCGGCGACCGTCGCGTCGTTCTAGTACCGGTGACGTGCCATCCGTGCTCCCCCACTGCCGTCGTCGCCGTCACCGGCAAGCGCGGGCACCATTTCGCTTGTCACCAGACCTTGTTCACGAGTGATTTCGTCGACGATGTCAAAGGACGCGGCGATGTTGTTCGGGGTGTCGATGATGATGGTCACGACCGGCACATGCCGACTCAACGAGAACAGCTTGTCGCCATGCGGCGGGTGATCGCCGTGGAAGCCCCAGATTCCGCGCAGCACGGTCGCGCCGTGTGACGATTCGTGGTGCCGGAGCCGTTGGATCAGCGCACGGTGAACCGGCATCCCGTCGAAGCGGGCAGATTCCGAGGAGTAGACCATCAACTTCTGAAAGAGCGCCAAGCCGTGCCCGTCGGTTCCCGGTAGCGCATGCGGTCGTTCCAACAGCTCGCCGTCGCGCTTGCACACCCGGACCCGTTCGACCGTGACGAGCGGGCGCTTCAGCAGCGCGCCAAGCTCCGGTAGCACCCGGCCGATCTGCTCGCCGTTGCCGACGGCGATGATCATCATCGGCACATCGGCGTTCCGGTCGAAGAACTGCGCGCGTTCTCGCCGTCCACGAACCGTGCCGTCGACGCCCAAGAAGACCGATGCGCCGGCGAGTTGACGCCGGTAAAGCAGGTCGCAAACCGCAATGTGAGCGGGCACGCCGTAGACCCGCTCCTTCCGGCCGACGTAAATCGTCAGCTTGGTGGCTTCGTGATATTCGTCCGACAGCTCGATGCTGTGGATGTCATCATCCAGCAAGCGGGCGCGCTCCAAGCTGATCAGGCCGCGCTTGTCGACGGCCAACACGGGTTCGAGCAGTCCCTCAATGACGGACTGGGTGTCCACCGCGATCACCGCGACGGGGGGATCCTCCGACAAGCTCAGGGACTGATCGGTTCTGAAGTGGCGCCGTGAACCGAAGCCCGCGATCCCGCGCAGCACGATGCTGGTAGCGACGCCCCGCTGTTCGTACAGGCTCAGCATTGTTTCGGCCACAAAGCGACCGTCCACGCGCTGACGCTCACCGAAGTACGCAGTGAGCTTCAGACAAGCTTCATCCACGATCGCTCCCTCCATTGCGGCACAACAGTTTTCGACCTAAGCAATTTCCCCGTCGACGCCATGATTTGAGGTGATCTCGGGGTGATCTGGTCATACTCTGCTCCCGGGTTTCCATCGCCTGAGGCGCCGCGCGGATCGCACGCGACGTCGTCAGTGTCGATCTAGTTCCCAGGGACCGTTGGCAGTCGTCGGCTTGACCGTTGACTGCAGGTGGCGAGCCCCACCGCCTTGTCTTGCGGTCAGATTACTCAGCGGTGACATCGTGGGTCAATCGCCGCATGCGCCGACTATCGCGGCTATTTGCCGCAAGTACCCCCAGCTACGTTGCATCTGGAGTTAACCCGCCGTTAGCATCGCGTTCAGGCGATGAAGCTCGCCTTTAACCGCCGTATCGGCTGATGGCTTCTACCCGTGAGCGGGTCGTTGTCAGAGGACGGGGGGCCAATGAGTCAGGTTGCTCAGCTCGAATTCCCCGTTCGCCTCCGGGATTATCCAGCGGCGTGTTCAACGTATTCAGGTGATGACGCGTGGCATCCACACGCCATGTTCAACCGCATGTGACACCTATCGAGAGGAATACCGATGTCATTCGTCACAACACAACCGGAGGCTCTGACCGCCGCGGCCGGCAACTTGGCCGGCATCGGCACCACGATGAGCGCGCAGAATGCCGCCGCCGCGGCGCCGACCACCGGCCTGGTACCCGCAGCGGCCGACGAGGTGTCCGCGCTGACGGCCACCCAATTCGCAGTTCACGCGCAGATGTACCAAGCGGTCAGCGCTCAAGCAGACGCGATTCATCAGTTATTCGTCAGCACGCTCGGAACGAGTGCGACGTCATATGCGGCCACCGAAGCCGCTAACGCCATAGCGGCCGGTTAAGACGGGACACGGCAATGGATTTCGCGGTGTTACCACCGGAGGTCAACTCCGGTCGAATGTATGCCGGCCCCGGTTCGGGGCCGATGTTGGCCGCGGCGACGGCCTGGGATGGGCTGGCGGCCGAGCTTCAATCCACGGCAGCGTCCTACGGGTCGGCGATCTCCGAACTCACCGGCGGCCCGTGGCTGGGCTCGTCGTCTGCGTCGATGGCGGCAGCGGCCGCGCCGTACCTCGATTGGATGACCGGGACCTCCGCGCAAGCTGAGCAAACCGCCACCCAGGCCAAGGCGGCAGCAGCGGCCTACGAAGCGGCGTTCGCGATGACGGTGCCGCCGGCGATGATCGCTGCCAACCGCACGCTTTTGATGGCGTTGATCGCGACCAATATCTTCGGCCAGAACACCGCGGCGATCGCGGCAACCGAAACCGACTATGCCGAGATGTGGGCCCAGGACGCCGCCGCAATGTACGGCTACGCCGGTTCGTCGGCGGCGGCATCGACATTGACGCCCTTCACCCCACCGCCGCCGACCACCAATCCGGCCGGGGCGGGCAGCCAGGCCGCAGCGGTGGCGCAGTCGTCCGCGTCAAGCGGTTCGCAGCTGATGAACGCCGTCCCGCAAGCGCTGCAGGGGCTGGCGTCGTCCGCAGCGACAGATCCGACATCGGCGAGCGCTCTGTCCGATCTGCTGACCCCGATCTCGGTCGCCCTGACGAGCCTGGCAATCCCGATAAGCACGACTTCTGTCGGCTCCTCGGCGACGAGCATCTCGGCAACGTTCACGGGGGTCGGGACCAACTTCCGCGGCTTTGAGATCAACGCCGACCGTGACTTCGCTCAGGGCAGGGGGCCCTACACGGGCTATGGGCCGGGCGCCGCCAAGCTGCCGGAATGGTTCTGGAGCGGCCAAGGCAGCGTCGCTGCACCGTCGAACGCGGCTACGGCATCCGTATCCGCCGGCTTAGGCGAGGCAAATACGGTCGGCAAACTGTCAGTGCCGTCGGCCTGGACGGTGGCGGCACCCGAAATACGCCCGCTCGCCTATACGCTGCCCATCACCGGTGCCGCGGCCGCACCCGAGATCGCCGCTGGCAGTTCGGGCAACCTGTTCAGCAACATGGGCCTCGCCGGTGCGGCCGGCGGCGCAGTCGGCAGCACGGCTTCGGTAGGACGCGGCGGCGATCAGCGCGTCAGGATGACACCGCGGGGGAATCCCAAGCCGCCGCAACGGCCGGCGAACGAGACGGTAACCGAGATCGCCGTCGAGCTACGCGAGCTTGCCAGCCGGGCGCAATCGCTGCTGACCAAGCTGGCCGACTCCGGGCTGATGACGGCCGAGCAGGTCACCGAGCAGAAGGGACGCTTCACCTGGTGATGCGGGCACAGCGCCCTTCCTCAGTCAGCGGGCCGACGAAGCGCACCGGAAGCGATGGCCGCCGCGACCATCCAGGACGCCGCATAGCCAAATGCCACCGCTGGCGACGTCAGCGTGTAGAGCAATCCGGCGACGACGGTGGCCACGAGGTCACCCGTGGCCTGAACGGCTCCTAGAACTCCAAACCCGCTGCCGCGCAACCTGTCTGGCAGCAGTTGCGCGACGACAGCCGATTCCGTTGGCTCGGCGAATCCGATTCCTGCTCCGGCTGCGGCGAATGCAAGCACAATGGCGAGCACACTGTGCGAGCCGACCGCGAATGCGCAGTAAGCGATTACATATACGGCCGCGCCGGTCGCGAACACCACCCGCGGACCCGCCCGGTCAAACCACCGTCCGGCTATCAATGACGCGAACGTCGCGACCACGTTGTGGCCCGCATAGATCAGGATCGCCAGCGTGGTCGCGGTGGCAACCGATCGTTGCGGCGAGGTGAGCAATTGGGTGGCGCGCAGTATCAGCAGAGTCGTTGCGACGTTGCCGAACTCGAACAACAGCACCGGCACCAGCGCCCGAAGCATCCCGGCATCCCCCAGAGCGCGCAGATCGAGCCGACGCGCCGGAAACTCGCTCGCCAGATGGGCGCTGTGCCGGCGGGACTCGCGTGCGGCGATGATGATCGCGACTGCCGCAAGGAGACCGGGAATCGCGGCCAGATACAGCGCGGGTCGGACTCCCACCCACGCCATCAAGCCGGCCGCCAACAACGGACCGGCAACCGCCCCCAGGTTGTCACCGGCTCTTTCGAGCCCGAATGCTCTGCCGTGCGCTGAAGACGGGCTCAACGAAGCCAGTAACGCATCGCGGGCCGGTGATCGTAGGCCCCGGAACAACCAAGCGATCGCACGTAGCGCGCCGACCTGCCACACCGTTACCGCCGCACCGATGGCTCCGGTAGCCACCGCGGTGCCCAGATAGCCGCCAGACGCGGCCCGTGCCCGTCGTTGCGGGTCGTTCGCCAACGGCCCGGTGATGAGCTTCATCGCACCGACCAGCGCATCACTGATCCCGTCGATCACGCCGAGTGCCGCCGCGGAGGCACCCAGCGTGCCGGTGAGAAATGCCGGCAGCACCGACGTCGTCACCTCATGACCGGCGTCAGAGAAGAAGCTCGCCGCACCGACCGCGCCGACACCCGGAGTGAGCCAGCTGGTGTTACCGGTAGCGATCGCCGCGTCATCACTCATTCCGCCGGCGGCGCTCACAGCCCCGAGACTTCCACAAGCGGACGGTTCAGCCGCCCATTACGCTGAGTTGGCTGAAGCCACGGCACTGGGAGGGGCGGTTGTGATTCCGGCGGGCTACGTGGTCCTGCTGCTCTGCGGACCGTTGGCGGCGGTGGCGGCGGTGTGGGTGGCCGAGCGCGTCGGGGTCCCGTATCCGGTCCTGCTGGTGGGCCTTGGAGCGCTGTTCAGCTGGTTACCAGGTATCAGCGTGCCCGTGCTGTCGCCTCATGTCGTGTTCTACGTGTTTCTGCCCCCGTTGATCTACTACGCGGCGTATTTCATTGCACCCGATGACCTTCGTGCCAATGCCAGGTCGATCGGCCTGCTGTCGGTGGGACTGGTGATAGTCACCATGGCCGCGGTCGCTGGAGTCTTGGTGGGTCTCGCGGGTGTGCCACTGGCGGTGGCCCTGGTGGCCGGAGCGGTTGTGGCGCCGACCGACGCGGTGGCGGCGACATCGGTGTTCAAGCGGCTGGATGTGCCGGAGCGACTCGCGACAATCGTTGAGGGAGAAGGCCTTACGAACGACGGCACCGCCTTGGTGCTCTACGCAGGCGCGGTGGGCGCGGCAACGGTCGGCGCAGTGCGACCCGGCCCGCTGGCGGTTACGCTGCTGGCCGCTCCGGCCGGCGGCGCTGCGCTGGGCCTGGCCATCGGCTGGGTGGCGGTGAAGGTGCGCCGACGAATCGAACAACCGTTGTTGGAGATCACCATCTCGCTCGCGACGCCTTACGTCACCTATGTGCTCGCAGAGGCGGTCCATGTCTCGGGTGTTTTGGCCACCGTCGCCGCCGGGGTTTATGTCGGTTCGCACCTGAGCTCCATCTTCGCCCCGGGCGCGCGACTGCAAGCCTTCGCCTTTCTCGATGTTTTGGTGTTTCTGCTGAACGCAGTGCTGTTCACGCTGGTCGGCGCGGAACTTGTGCGTTCGGTGCACTGGGTGCCGGGGATGTCCGCGCTGCGAGTCGTGGCGGTGTTGCTGGCCGTGATCATCGTGGTGATCGCATTGCGGATGATATGGATGCTGTTCGGACCGGTCAGCGCAAAGCTGTTCGGGCGTGCCCGGGGCGAGCCCGTGTGGCGGGAACGTCTGGTCGTGGCGTGGGCGGGCATGCGCGGCGGCTTGTCGCTGGCAGCCGCGCTGGCGGTTCCGTTGCAGCTCGCCGACGGCTCACCGTTTCCCGACCGCGACTTGTTGATCATGGTGGCGGCTGCGGTGATCGTGGCGAGCCTGCTCGTGCAGGGCACCAGTCTGCCGTGGTTGCTGCGCCGGCTCGGGCTGCGGGCTGAGGATTTCGCAACCGAGGAGAACAAAGCCCGGCTCAAGGCGGCCCGCGCCGCGCTGAAATGGCTGGACGACCAGTCCGGCGCTGAAAGTGCCTATGAGGCAACGAAATCTGCACGGGCCGTATACGAGGCCAAATTGCGGCGCCTACAGATCAGCCCTCCTGGGGATGAGGAGTCCGACGAAGCCCGGGAAATGGAACGGTATCGGGTATTGCGACTGGAAATGCTGGGAGTCGAGCGGTCGGCGTTGCTGGCGTTGAGGCGCGACCGTCGCATCAACGCGACAGTGTTGCGCACCATCGAACGAGACCTCGACCTCGAGGAGGCGCGGCTCAGCGGGTCTTGAGACCGTTCCGAGCTTGGTCCTCGGCCGTCTTGGTCACTCGGCGGGCCGCGACTAACCGGGCGATCCGCGATCCCACGTCGTAAGCCAGGATCTGCGCAGTCGCGTCCGGGACCCGGCTGATCGCGGCGGCCATCCTGTCGGCGGTGCGGTCATGTAGAAGCCGGCCCACCAGCGCCGCATATGTTCGCCGCGGGAACAACACCGTCACCTTGGTGCCCGGATGTTCCTTGATCTCCTGGCAGACCAGTTCTTGGCCGGCGCGACTCAGGTGGCGGTCCGGGCACTCAACCATCCGCAGCGAAACCTGGTCCTCGAAGTGCTCCCATCGCTTCAGCAGGCGCGCGGCATGAGCCGTGTCGATCACGAAGTGCACCGCGGTCAACTTATCGGCGTGCAGCCCGGTCGCGTAATGCAGCGCCTCCATCACCGCGAGGTCGAAGTGATCGACAAAGACAAATATTCGATGCCGCGGATGCCTGACCAGGTCCTGACGCTCTGCTACCAACATCTCCAAAACGGAGTTTTCGGCACGGTACTGGCGGTTGAGCCGCATCAATCCGAACACCAGCAGCGGCATGACCACGACCACCAGCCAGGCTCCCTCGGTGAACTTGGCCACCGCGAAGATTCCCACCACGATCGTCGACAAGATCCCCGCGGACAGGTTGATCGCCAACTTGCGTCGCCAACCGGGCCCACGATGGATCAGCCAGTGTTTGGTCATGCCATAGCCGGCCATCGAGAATCCGGTGAATACGCCCATCGCAAACAGCGGCACCACCGCGTCGACCGAGCCGCCGGTCACGATCACCAGTGTCACCGCCAGTGTAGTCAGCACGATGATGGCGTTGGAGAACACCAAACGATGACCACGTTTCATCATCGGCCGCGGCAGAAAGCTGTCCTCGGCAATGAAACTCGTCAGCGCAGGAAAACCGTTGAAGCTGGTATTCGCACCGAAGAACAAGATCGCCGCGCTGGCCGTCTGCAGCAGCAAGTACGTGATGTTCCCGATCACCCCGTTGCCGAAGACCGCCCGGCCAACCTCGGACAGCATCGACGGATACTCGGCGACAAACGGAGTGGCGTGGGTGGCATGCACCAGGTAGATGACACCAACCAATAAGAACCCGAGGACACAGGCCATTCGGGTGAGGACCCGACGTGCGTTGGGGCCTTGCGGCTGACGAAAGACATTGACCGCGTCGGTGATCGCCTCGACCCCGGTCAGCGAGGTGCCGCCGTTGGCGAACGCGCGCAACAATATAAGAACGGTGGCGCCCATAATCAGCCCGTTGCCCTGATGGACCGGCACCGCCCCGGCAATGTGCGCCGGATCGTATTGCGGCAAACCCCAGAAAATTTGACGAACCACACCGGTCACGATCATCACCGTGAGCATGACGATGAACGCGTAGACCGGCACGGCGAAGATCCGGCCCGCCTCCCGCATTCCGCGCAGGTTGGCGTAAGACATGAGCAGCAACGCGCCTACGGTGATTTCCAAGTGGTAGGGGCCCAGTGCCGGTACCGCCGACACCACCGCAAACGTGCCCGACGCGCACTGCACCGCCACGGTCACCACATAATCGATCAACAGCGCGGCCGCCGAGATCTGCGCGATGCGCGGCCCGAAGTTGGCTCGAGCCACCACGTAGGAGCCACCCCGTTGGGTGTAGGCCATGACCACCTGCCGATACGACGCGGTCACCAACGCCAAAATCACCAAGATGACACCGGCGATCGGAAGGACCAGCAGGTACGCAGCCATCCCCGCCGCTGGCAGCAACTCGACCATAATCTGCTCGGGACCATAGACCGTGGACGAGATCGCATCCGGTGAAAGCGCCCCTAGCGCAACGGTATTCGACAAGCTCTCGTGTTCCAGGTGCTCGCTGATCAGCGGCTTGCCCAGGAAGAACCGCTTCCACGCATCGGCGAACGTCGACGGGAGGTTCTGGTCGTCAGCCAACTCTGTCACGGTAATTTCGTTTCCACCCTTGAACGCACCGAAAGAGCCTACGAACGTGAAGAGTAGCCGCTCCGGCCGGGTGCGGCAGTCCACGGCCAATGGCCCGGGCACCGATTCCCATCCAACGCGACGGGTCTTGACAGGTATCTCCCATCGATACCACGTCCATTTTGACGAATTGGCGACTAGGATCCCGCCGCCCAACCGGTGTGGCCCGGCCGGCCAGCCGACATGCCCGGTAGTCAGATGACGGGGCTCGCAGTCGGCGCTTCTTCGATGGATTCGAGGGCTTGAGCAGCACGCTTAGCTTCTGCCGCTCGGGCGGCTTGGGCTTGCGCGATCCGGGACCCTATGTCGTAAGCCACGATCTGCGCGCTCGCGCCCGGGATCCTGCTGATCACCCGGGCGATCTTGTCGGCGGTGCGGTCATGCAGCAGCCGGCCAAGTAGCGCCGAGTAGGTTCGGCGCGGCAACAGCACGGTCACCGTGGTGTCCGGGTGCTCCCGCTTGACCCATGTAACCAGGTCTTGGGCGGCCCGACTCAAGTTGCGATCCCGGCACTCGACCAAGCGCAACTCAGTGACGTGCCCGAAGTGCTGCCAATTCTCCTGCAGACGCGCGGCGCGATCCCCGTCCAACACGAAGTGCACCGCGGTCAGTTCGTCGGCGTGCAGCCCCTGCGCGTAACGCATCGCCTCGATCTCGGCCAGGTCGACGCTGTCCACAAAGACAAACACCCGATGCCGGTCGTGTTTGTCCAGGTCGGCGTGCTCGGTAAGCGACGACTCCAGTACGGAGGCCTCGGCGCGGTACTGCCGGTTGAGCCGCATCAACACCAACACCAGAATCGGGAAGACAACGACGACCAGCCAGGCCCCCTCGGTGAATTTCGCGATCGCGAAGATGGCCACCACACTCGTCGACAAGATGCCGGCGGACAGGTTGATCACCAGCTTGTAGTGCCAGCCCGGCCCACGATGGGTCAGCCAGTGTTTGGTCATCCCGTAGCCGGCCATCGAGAACGCAGTGAACACGCCCATCGCGAACATCGGCACCAGCGCGTTGACGGAGCCTCCCGTGGCAACTAAGAGCACCACCGCAAGCGTGGTCAGCAGGATGATCGCATTGGAGAACACCAAACGATGACCCCGCTTCATCAGCGGCCGCGGCAGGAAACTGTCCTCGGCAACGAAGTGAGTCAGCGCCGGAAAACCGTTGAAGCTGGTATTGGCACCGTTGTACAAGATCGTCGCGCTCGCCGCCTGCAACAGGAAGTAAAAGATGTTGCCGATCAGTCCCTGGCCGAAGACCGCCCGTCCGATCTCGGAGAGCATCGACGGATATCCGGCGGAAAACGGAACGGAATGAGTCGCGTAGCCAAGCCAAGCCACACCGGCCAACAACAGCCCAAGAATCGCAGCCATGATGGTCAGCACCCGGCGAGCGTTGGGCCCTTCGGGCTTGCGAAAAAGGTTGACAGTGTTGGAAATCGCCTCGACCCCAGTCAACGACGACCCGCCGTTGGCGAACGCCCGCAGGATTATCAGAATCGTCGCACCCATCACCAGGCCGCTGCCCTGGTGGATCGGCACCGCGCCGTCAATGTGTTGCGGATCGTATACGGGCAGATTCCCCAAGACTTCACGAGCAATGCCGACCACGATCATCAGCGTGAGCATGCCGATAAACCAGTACGTTGGCACCGCGAATGTCCGTCCTGCCTCCCGCAATCCGCGCAAGTTCGCGTAACAGAAGATCAGCACCGCAGCGACCGAGATTTCCAAACTGTAGGGGCCCAGCGCCGGTATCGCCGACGCCACCGCCACAGTGCCGGCAGCACACTGGATCGCCACGGTGACGACGTAGTCGATCAACAGCACTGCGGCCGCGATCTGCGCAACCCGAGGTCCGAAATTTTCCCTGGCGACGATGTACGAGCCGCCGGCTCGGGTGTAGGCCATGACTACCTGCCGATACGACGCGGTCACCAGCAACAGAATCAGCAGGATCACGCCGATCAGCGGAAGCAATAGCACAAACGCGGCCATCCCGGCAGCCGGCAGCAACTCGACCATGATCTGCTCAGGACCGTATGCAGTCGAAGAGATCGCATCCGGTGAAAGCGCACCTAGCGCAACGGTATTCGACAACTTCTCGTGCTGAAGCTCGTCGGTGATCATCGGCTTACCGAGAAATACGCGTTTCCACCCGTCGTAAAAGGACGGCACCATGCGCCGCTCGTCAGGCAATCCGGTCACGAGACATTCCTAACCGATGTTGGGACTGGCCGCCGTCTTCCTTACGGGATCTTGACGCCCTCCGAACACCCCACGCACCAGGCATCGGAACCGCATCCACGAGCAGAAACGCCGATCCGATGGCCTGCGCGGAAGCGGCCTGAAATGATGGACAACGTGGCAGACGACGGGAACAACGGCACTGCGGGAACACCCGCGGCAGCCGACCCAAGCAAGGTCTTTTCCGCGCTCGCGGAGATCATCTACCAGGGCTCGGACGCAAACCAGGTCTACGCGGCCATTTGTGTCGCCGCGACGCTGGTCGTCACGGGCTGTGACCACGCCAGCCTGCTGGTGCGTCGCGAGGGTCACTACGTCACCGTCGGCGCCAGTGACCGCATCGCGCAGCGAATCGACGACATGGAACGCACGGCCGGGGACGGACCGTGCGTCGACGCCATCGAGGAAGAGACGCCGCAGATCGAAACGGACCTCACCACGCCTAATCAATGGCCACAGCTGGCCGCCCGCCTGGTCGCCGAGACCCCCGTGAGGGGAGCGATGGGCTTTCGCATCCTGGTCGATAAGCGCAAAACAGGCGCACTAAATCTGTTCAGCGACAAGCCAGGCGTCTTCGACCACGAGTCCGCCGGCCAGGCGATCGTGCTGGCATCGTTCGCCAGCGTGGCCATCAACGCCGTCGCTCAGGGCGAGGACGTCGCCACCTTGCGGCGCGGGCTGCTCAGCAACCGCGAAATCGGCAAGGCCGTGGGCATGCTGATGATGCTGAACGGCGTGAACGAGCACGAGGCCTTCGACATCCTGCGGCGGTATTCCCAGGATCTGAACATCAAGCTCGCCGATGTGGCGCGGTCAGTCATCGAGCACCGCGGGAATCCGATATTCGGATGACGACCGGTCGTCGAGCGACCGCTAGCGCCCGCCGGCTGCCTACTCGGGCAGCCGTAGCTCGGGTTTCTCGACCTCTTCGATGTTGACGTCTTTGAAGGTGACCACCCGCACCTGTTTGACGAACCGGGCCGGCCGGTACATGTCCCACACCCACGCATCGGAGAGCCGCAGCTCGAAGTACACCTCGCCGTCCGCGTTGCGCGGCACCATCTCGACACCGTTTGCCAAATAGAAGCGGCGCTCGGTTTCCACCACGTAGCTGAACTGCCCCACGATGTCCTTGTATTCGCGGTACAGCGAGAGCTCCATCTCGGTTTCGTACTTTTCGAGATCTTCGGCACTCATCTGCTCAGCGTCCTTCTCCGGCCCATTCGGGCGAGTCGGGTTCCATCTTTCCCCACCCATTGTGGGTGTCTCGACCCGGTGGGCCGGACTCGGCTGCATTGCCAGGCCACTCCGGGCCCGCATCGTCGCCCGGCTCGGCTCGATTGCCGGGCCAGCACTCCGCCACGTCCGGTTGCCAGGCTCCTCCTCGGGCCGTACCGGCCCGCATCGTCACCAGGCGCAATCGGCTGCCCGACCCGGTTGCCACCCGCCGGACATTGATGAAGGAATACCGATGCTCGGGACACGGGCCCAGCTCGTTCAGCGCCGCAGAGTGCGCGAGGGTGCTGTAGCCCTTGTGCTCGGCGAACCCGTAACCCGGATGGTCGGCGTCCATCGCGACCATCAACCGGTCCCGGCTGACCTTGGCCAGCACACTTGCGGCAGCGATACAGGCCGCCGCCGCGTCTCCACCGATCACCGGCAGCGACGGCACGGGCAGTCCGGGCACTCGAAAACCGTCGCTGAGCACGTAGCCGGGACGCACCGCTAACCCGGCCACCGCGCGGCGCATGCCTTCGATGTTGGCCACGTGTACGCCGCGGCGGTCAACGTCGAGCGACGGGATGAACACCATGTGGTAGGCCAGCGCGTAGCGGCAAATCAACGGGTACAGCTTCTCTCGCGCCTTTTCGGTGAGCTTCTTCGAATCATCAAGGGCAGCAAGGCTTTCCAGTCGGCCCGGCCCCAGCACACAGGCCGCGACCACCAGCGGGCCGGCGCACGCGCCGCGACCGACCTCGTCCACGCCGGCCACTGGTCCCAGACCGCTGCGATACAGCGCCGACTCCAGGGTGCGCAAGCCGGAGGATTTACGGATCACCGTCCGCGGCGGCCAGGTGGTGGCCATGCCTAATGATTCTGCTGCGGATTCACCGATCGCACAGCACCCCATCGCGACGGCGGCCACACAATGAACCTTGCCTTGCCGATGACGTTGCCCACCGGCACGGTGCCCGCCATGGGATCACCCGTGCACAGCAGCCCATCCATTGCGTCGGTGGGCGTGCTGGTGCAGTGTGCCCGGGAGTCCGCCGAATGAGTGCGGTTGTCCCCCATCACCCACAACCGCCCTTGTGGGACGGTCACCGGCCCGAACTCGGGGCCCAGACACGGATATACCGATGGGTCCGCGTTCATCGTGGCCGGGTCCAGATAAGGCTCCTGCAACCGTGCGCCGTTGACCGTCAGCCCACTTTTGCTCCGGCACTGCACGGTCTGTCCACCCACCGCGATCACACGCTTGACGAGGTCGTTCTCGTCAGGCGGAACAAAGCCGATGAACGACAGCGAGTTTTGCAGCCACCGCACCGCGGTGTCATGCGAGCGGATCGACTTGTAGCCCACGTTCCACGACGGCGGCCCCTTGAACACGATGACGTCACCGGGCTGCGGTGAGCCGAACCGAAAGGTCAGCTTATCCACCATGATCCGGTCGCCGACGCAGCCCGAACACCCGTGCAGCGTGGGCTCCATGGACTCCGACGGAATGAGGTAGGGGCGTGCCACGAACGTCAACATCACGTAATAGAGCACTAGCGCAATCGCCGCCAGGATGACGGTTTCCCGCAGCGCCGCTCGCTTGTTGCCGGTGGGCTCGTCGTCGGCGTCGCCGGCACCCGATTCCGCGGTAGCCGGATGGCTCGTCTCAACGTCCGGCTCGGCCGGATCGGGGTTGGGCTGGCCGTCGGGCGACGAGTCCGTGGTTTCGGTCACCGCGTCAGCCTAGCCAGCACGACGTGCAGAGTCGCGGGCCGCCGCGCGGGGGGACGGCAGAAGCCGGAACAGCCATCGGGCCGCACCAGGTCAGCGCTTCTCTTTGATCTTGGCTTTCTTGCCGCGCAGCTCTCGCAGGTAGTAGAGCTTGGCGCGACGGACATCACCGCGGGTCACGACCTCGATGTGGTCGATATTCGGCGAATGCACGGGGAAGGTCCGTTCGACGCCTACGCCGTAGCTTTCCTTGCGGACGGTGAAGGTCTCCCGGATCCCGCCGCCTTGCCGACGCAGCACAACGCCCTTGAAGACCTGGATGCGCTCTTTGGCGCCCTCGATGACCTTGACGTGCACATTGATCGTGTCGCCGGGGCTGAAGGCCGGGATGTCGTCGCGCAGCGACGCCTTGTCGACGAAGTCCAGCGTGTTCATGTCGGGGACACTTCCTTGCGGTCGCGGCTGCGGGCTGCTGCTCACGCTGTTGGCGCGTTGACAGTCAACCAAGCCGATGGATTCGGGCATCTGGGCGCGTCTCGCAGCAGGCGGGAGCGGACCGGCCGGCCGACAACCGCTGGAGACAACTGGTCAATTGTGCCAGATGGGGCCCAGGCAGCGAAATCGCCGCGAATCGCCGCTCCTGTTTACCCCGCCCTGACGTGGGCGAATGGAAAATAGATGCCATGCGAGCGCGGGCGCTGGTGCTGCTGATCACCATGGCGGCGGAACTCACCGTGTCGGTTGCCGGCTTCGAAGCGAAGGTGTACGGCTCGCCCGCTGCTGCGTCGCACGCGCCCTACACGGCCGCACCGCCGCACGCGATCGTGCCGCCGGAGTCCCCGCAGGGAATGCACGGCGCCACGTTCGACGGGTTGGCGGACCGCATCGCGCAGGCCACCGAAGAGGCCGGGGCCGACGGCGCCACCATCTCGGTTGCGGTCCTCGACCGGGCCAACCATCAACTGCTGTCCAACGGCAACGAGCAGCTCGTCGCCATCGCGTCGGTCGCCAAGCTGTTTATCGCCGATGATCTGCTGTCGCTGGAATCGGGCGGCTCAACGGATGACCACCGGCTGTCGACGGCAGACCGCGAGGCCCTGGACAGCATGCTGCGCTCCTCCGACGACGACGCGGCGGAGGCGTTCTGGGCAGAGCACGGCGGCGAGGCGATCATCACCGACGTCGCGGGCCGGTACGGGCTGACGTCCACTGCCCCGCCCAGCGACGGGCGATGGTGGAACACGATGAGCTCCACATCCGACTTGGTGCGCTACTACGACAAGCTGCTCAACGGGTCCGGCGGATTGTCTGGCGAGCGGGCGAAGATCATCGTCGACGACCTCGCCGGGTCCACGGCTACCGGAGCCGATGGCTACCCCCAGCGGTTCGGCATTCCCGACGGGCTGTACGCCGAACCCGTTGCCGTCAAGCAGGGGTGGATGTGCTGCATGGACGGCAGCAGCTGGATGCACCTGTCCACCGGCATCATCGGGCCCGACCGGCGCTACGTCATGGTGATCGAGTCGCTGCAACCCTCCGATGACGCCACCGCGCGGGCGACGATCACCCAGGCGGTCAAGACGATGTTTCCGTCCGGACGGATTTAAGACCGCGAGCGCTACTGCAACAGGTCCGGACGGCGTTCACGGGTGCGCTGTTCGGCGGCCTGGCGTCGCCAAGACTCGACGCGAGCGTGGTCGCCGGACAGCAGCACCTCCGGGACGTCCAGTCCGCGCCAGCTCGGCGGCCTAGTGTACGACGGCCCTTCCAGCAGACCACAAGAATGCGAATCATCTTGGTGCGAAAGCGGATTGCCCAAAACGTTGGGCAACAGTCGCAGCACCGCCTCAATGACTACCAGGGCCGCCGATTCTCCTCCCGGCAACACGTAGTCTCCGATCGAGACCTCTTCTACGCGCATCCGGCCGGCCGCGTCGTCGATGACTCTCTGGTCGATCCCCTCATAGCGACCGCAGGCGAACACCAGATGGGGCTCGGTGCTCCAGCGCTGCGCCGTCGCCTGGGTAAACAGCGTGCCCGCGGGTGTTGGGACAACGAGAAGCGTTTCCTGCGAACAGATCTCGTCCAGTGCTTCGCCCCAAACCGGCGCCCTCATCACCATCCCCGGGCCACCGCCGTAAGGCGCGTCGTCCACCGAGTGGTGCACATCGTGAGTCCACTTCCGCAAGTCGTGCACTTCGAGTGCGACGAGACCCGACTCTATCGCCTTGCCCGGCAACGATTGTCGCAGCGGATCGAGGTACGACGGGAAGATCGTCACCACGTCAATCTTCATGTCTCCAACTCCAACAGGCCCTCAGGCGGATCGATTTCGACGATCCCAGAGTCCAACGACACCGACGTGACGATCGCGCCCACGAACGGCACCAGCAACTCACCGGCATCAGCCCGGTCGACCGCGAGTAGTTCCCCTGCGGCCGTGTGCAGGACCTCGGCGACGGTGCCGATATCGAGCCCGGCCGTTGTCCGCACCAGAAGGCCTTCCAGTTGGTGGTCGTAGTAGGTGTCGGGCTCATCGATGGGCGGCAAGTCCTCGGACTCGATGATGAACACGCTGCCCCGCAGCGCGTCCGCGGCATCACGGTCGGCCACCCCCTCCAGCCGCAGCAGGAGGCGGCTCCCGTGCGGACGGACGGCCTCCACGACGTAGTTGCGCTCACGGTGATCGGATGCCCGGGCGCGCAATGTCGTGCCTCGGGCGAACCGCGTCTCGGGATCATCGGTGCGGATCTCGACGACGAGTTCGCCGGTCACGCCGTGGGCTTTGACCACGCGCCCGACTGTCAGCTCCACAGCAGTTCCATGGGCCGGGCTCCGCTACTGGTCGGTGTCCACCACATCGACTCGGATACCGCGACCACCGATTCCGGCAACCAGCGTGCGCAGGGCGGTCGCGGTGCGCCCGCCGCGACCGATCACCTTGCCGAGATCGTCGGGATGGACGTGTACCTCGACGGTCCTTCCACGCCTGCTGGTAACCAGGTCGACCCGGACATCGTCGGGGTTGTCGACAATGCCGCGCACCAGATGTTCGACGGCGTCGACGACGACGGTACTCATGCTCAGCTCTCGGTTGCCGATTCGGCCTGCTCGCTGCCTTCGGCGGGCTCGGCCGCCGCGGCTTCAGCGGGCGGCGTGGCAGGTGCCTCGGCTTCAGCGGCCTTCTCAGCGTCGTCGGCTTTCTCGGCCTTGACCGGCGCGGCGGCCTTCTTGGCCGGAGCTTTCTTCTTCTTCGGTGTCGCGGCCTCGGAGTCGGGAGCCCCGTCGGCGGCGGCGAGCGCGGCGTTGAACAGCTCCAGCTTGGTCGGCTTGGGCGGAGCGACCTTCAATTTGCCCTCGGCGCCGGGCAGGCCCTTGAACTTCTGCCAGTCACCGGTGATCTTGAGCAGCTTGAGGACGGGCTCGGTGGGCTGAGCGCCTACCGACAGCCAGTACTGGGCACGCTCGGAGTCGATCTCGATCAGGCTGGGCTCTTGCTTCGGGTGATACCGGCCGATGATCTCGATCGCGCGACCTTCGCGGCGGGTCCGCGAGTCGGCGACGGCGATGCGGTATTGCGGATTGCGGATCTTGCCAAGCCGGCTGAGTTTGATCTTTACAGACATTGTTGAGCGACTTCTCCTGTGGGTGTCACGCTGCAATTCAGCGATTCGGGCGGGGTGCCAGGATCCGGTTTTGCCTCGCGTGCGTGACCGCGAAGCGACCGTAATCGCAGGGCGGACAGCCGCCCATTGTGCCAGAGCAAGGTCAGCCAGGGAAAATTCGCCTGTTCGGTCTCTGCCTTTAGAGAATTTTCTGGAAGCACTTGGTTTCCACCCGGCGGTTCATCCGCCAACCGTCGGGCGTGCGCAAGAACTCGTCGTCGTACCACAGCCCGCAGAACATCACCTGTTCCCCTTTGGCCCCCACATCACCACCCAGCACCATCGGGTTGAAGCAGATTGTCCGCGACGACGCGGTGTCCCCATCGATGCGCACCGAGAAATTGCCCAGCATGTGCGAATATATGGGGAAGTTCGGCAGCACCTCGGCCAGCCAGGCCTTCACCTCTGGATAGTGGCCTTCGATACCGCCGAGGGCCGTGTAATCGATATATGCGTCGGGCGTGAACACCACGTCGAGGTCGTCAAAGCGGCGCGAATCGATCGCAGTGGAGTAATCGACCACCAGCTGCTGGATTTCCAACCGGTCAGAGATTTCGGCCTGGCTCAACATGAGTGAATTGAACACCTCGGTCGCGTCGATGCGCGGCGCGGGCCGGTAAGCCGCCCGGCGACGATGCGGCTCGCGAAGCTACCCCGGAGAAGCCGGGCCGTTAGACTGAGCGGCCATGCGTACGCTCCTCGCCGCAGTCGCGGCTGTTCTAACTCTCATGGGCTGCGCCACCCCGGCGCGGGCCGACGTCGGCGTGCAGCCCGTTGGCTCGGTACCCATCCCCGACGGCCCGGCGCAGACCTGGCTGGTCGCCGATCTCGATTCCGGCCAGGTGCTGGCCGAGCGGGACGAGAACGTGCAACATCCACCCGCGAGCACGATCAAAGTGCTGTTGGCGCTGGTCGCCCTGGACCAGCTCAGCCTGGATTCCACCGTGGTCGCCGACGAGGCCGACAGCCACGTCGAATGCAACTGCGTGGGCGTGAAAGCTGGCCGCACCTATACGGCGCGCCAACTGCTGGACGGACTGCTTCTGGTGTCGGGTAACGACGCCGCCAACACGCTGGCGCACATGCTGGGCGGTCCGGACGCCGCCGTCGCCAAGATGGACGCCAAAGCTGCGTCGCTGGGCGCCGTCAACACGCACGCATCGACCCCGTCTGGCCTGGATGGGCCGGGGGGCTCGGGCTGGTCGACGGCGCACGACCTGGCCGTCATCTTCCGGGCAGCAATGGGCAATCCGGTGTTCGCCCAGATCACCGCCGAGCCCGCCGCTGTGTTTCCGGGCGATAACGGCGATCACCCGATCACCAACCAGGACGAGCTGCTGCAGCGCTACCCGGGCGCAATCGGGGGCAAAACCGGCTTCACCGACGCGGCACGCAAGACGTTCGTCGGCGCCGCTGCCCGCGGCGGCCGCCGCCTGGTGGTCGCGATGATGTACGGGCTGGTGCGTGAGGGTGGACCAACCTACTGGGATCAGGCCGGCAGTCTGCTGGACTGGGGTTTCGCCCTTAACCGGCAGTCGACGATCGGCGTTCTGTAGGCCGCTGACGACAGATGCCGCGTTTTGCTAGGCTTCCTATGCCGTTGCACCCTATTCTGCAGTTGCCCAATACGAACTTTCACGGCATCGTGTCGACATGCGTCGACGTTGTCCATCGGTTGAGCCGTCAGCCATCGCCAACTATGTCTGCGTCTCGAACAGCGCCCACGCAGGTTCCCGCAAGGAGTGATGATCGATGATGGCCGAAAACCAACCCGCTCCATCTGGCTCGCCACCTCAATCAGACAAGGACGACTTCAACGCGCACGAGTCGCTGGTCGATGGTCTGGTCGTGGTATCGGTCAGCGGTAGCGTCGACATGCTCACCGCCCCGGGTTTGGCCGAGTCCCTCGATTCCGCGCTTGCCAAAAAGCCCGACGGCCTGATTGTCGACCTGTCCAAAGTCGAGTTTCTGGGCTCGGCCGGGATCAGTGTGCTGATGAAAACCCGCGAAACCCTTGGCGACTCCACCCCGTTCTGTGTGGTTGCCGACGGGCCCGCCACGCACCGGCCGCTCACCTTGTTGGGGATCAACGAGATGATGTGCCTGTGTCGAACATTGGACGACGCGGTCAGCAAGCTCACCGACCGCTGAGACGTTCAGGCCGGTAGGCCAACTCCGCTCAGCAGGGACATCAACAGCTGAATCCGTCGCTGCTCGATGTCCGGTTGGGGTAACACCGCTCCCACCAACGCGGCGCCGTCGAAGGTGTTGGTCAACAACGCCACCAGGACCGGGAAGCTTTCCTGCGGGAAGCTCTCGGCACCGGGCAATGCGCGCGCGGCGTCGCAGATCTTGGTGGCGTACTGCTCGAGGACGTGTTGCAAAGTGGCGTTGAGCTTTTCGTTGGTGCGCGCGGCGATCATCAGTTCGTACAGCACAGCGTTGGTGGGGCTGCTGGTGATGTCCCGCAGGATTGTCAGCGCCGCCTCGAGTGCCGGCCGGTCGGACGGTATCGCGGCGACCTGCTTGCTGAACGAGTCGAGTTGACGCCGCAGGACCTCATACGCCGTGGCCGCCATGAAGTCGCCCATCGTGTCGAAGTGGCGGAACAGGGCTCCGACCGATACCCCGGCACGCTTGGTGATCACCGCCGCGGACGCCCGGGCGTATCCGACTTCGATGATCGTCGCGATGCTGGCTTCGAGCAGTCGCGCCACCGTCTCTTCGCGACGCTGCTGCTGGGTCGCCATCTCAGACCCGCACACCCGAGACGGCGGGCTGTCGATGACCCGCAGCGGCGCGCAGATACCGGCCAGACTTCACCGTCTTTCCATAGCCGTCGCGAAATTGGCCGTCGCGGAACACGATTGCGCCGTTTACGCCGGTGGCCACCACGGCCGCGTCGTTGCGGTTGACCATGCGGCTCAGGCCGCCGTAGAACGGGACCGTCTCCTCGTGGTACGCATCGACCGAATCGTCCAGGCCGGCCGGATCGATCACCACAAAGTCGGCGCGGTCGCCCTTGCAGAGCGTGCCGGCGTCCAGACCGAACCATTCGGCCACTTCACCGGTGAGGCGATGCACCGCGCGCCCGAGGGTGAGGAACGGCTTGCCCTCCCGTTGGGCGTCCAGCGTGCGCTTGAGCAGCCGCAGCGAGAAGTTGTAGAAGGCCATGTTGCGCAAATGCGCACCGGCGTCGGAGAAGCCCATGTGGATGGTCGGCTCGGCGGCCAACTTGTTGAGTTGCTTGGGCCGATGGTTGGCGACGACGGTGGTCCAGCGGACGTTGCGCTCGCCGTTCTCCACCAGGACATCGAGGAACGCGTCCAGTGGGTGTAGCCCTCGCTCGTCGGCGATCGCGCCAAAGCTCTTGCCGACCAACGACTTATCGGGGCATTCGACGATCATGGCGTCGTGGAAGTCGCGATGCCACAACGACGGTCCGAGTTTGATGCGGTCGAACTGTTGGCGGAACTTGCGACGGTATTCCTTGTCGGCCAGTAGCGTGTTGCGCTCCAGCTGATCGCGCAGGTGCAACGCCGCGGTGCCCGCGCCGAACTCTTCGAAGACCGGCAAGTCGATTCCGTCGGAGTACAACTCGAACGGGACCGGCAGATGCTGGAAGCGCACCTGAGAGCCGAGCAGGAAGTTGAGCAACCGCGTGCCGAGCCCGAAGACATGTACGGCCAACGGCATTGACTTCGCGTCGGCAGACACCAGAAGGCTCATGCGAACGGGCTTGCGACGGCAGAACATTGGGCTGCTGGACAGGAAGAACAACAGCCCCGACTCGGCTTTGGCCACGTTGGGCGCGCTCTGCAGGATCCGGCCGCGTCTGCGCAACACCTTGATCAGCTTGCGTCGTTCACGCCACGTCGCGAAGGTGGACGGCAGCGCACGGGAGCGGAAGCGGTCGCCGTCGAGCTTGTCGATCGCCGCGTCCATTCCAGACATGCCGAGCATTCCGGCGTCGAGCGCCTCGTCGAGCAGCGACGCCATCTTGTCGAGTTCGGCGTCGGTGGGTCGCACGTGCTTGTCGGTGGCGCGATCAAGGCCGAGCACGGCGGTCCGCAGATCGGAATGACCCAGCAGCGAGCCCACATTCGGACCGAGTGGCAGGCTGTCGAGTTTCTCGATGTATTCCGCCGCCGTCGACCACGTCTTGTTGTCTTCCAGTGCGCCGTGGACGAACTTGCGCGGCACCGCCTCCACGCGGCTGAACAAATCAGCGGCGTCGTCGGCACCGGCGTAGACCGTCGACAACGAGCACATGCCCAGCAGCACGGTGGTGACACCGTGGCGCACCGACTCTTGCAAGCCGGGATCCAGCAACACCTCGGCGTCGTAGTGGGTGTGCACGTCGACGAAGCCGGGGACGACCCACTTGCCTTTCGCGTCGATCACCTCGGGGCAACCGGTCTCGTCCAGGGGACCGTCGGCCGCCTCTGAAACAACGCAAGCCACAACGCCGTCGCGGATGCCCAGTGTGCGGGTCAGCGGCGCACTGCCGGTGCCGTCGAACCACAAGCCGTCGCGAATGATCACGTCGTAGGTCACTGTCTTCCTCCGCATCGTTGGGGGTTGGAACGAACCTAACATAGATAGTGAGTACTCGCAATCTTTCCGGGCAGGCTCGAAGGCGCCTAGTCCAGGCCCTCTTCACGTCCGGGCACCGAAGCATCGAATGCGTTGAGCGTGACGCCGACCATCGAGAAGCAGCCGACCAGGAAGACGATTTCGGCCAGCCCCTGCTCTCCGAAGGCGCTCAGCGCGGCGCGATGGGTCGTTTCCGGAAGCGGGCCGCCGCGGTTCAGCGCGGCCGCCATGTCGTAGGCAACGCGTTCCTCGCGGGTGAGCTCGTCCGGGCGTTCTCCAGCGACGATGCTGGCGATTTTTTGCTCGGCTAAGCCCGCTCGGCCGGCGAAGTACTCGTGGCCATAGATTTCGTAGCAGGCGCCGAACTTGACTGCGGTAACCAAGATGACGAGCTGGTGGATGGCGGCGGGCAAAACGCTGTGTTCCCACATTGCCCTGTTGAAGGCCCAAGCGGGGTTGCCGAACTGCGGGAAATGCAGCCAAGCGTTGAACGGGCCAATCAGCGCACCGTCTTTCCGACGCGCAACGAGTTCACCAAAGTTCTCCTCGATGACATCGACCATGTCGTCGTAGAGGATCTGTTGATCCGGGCTCAGGCTGGCCGGTGGCAACAACGGCAGGCGCATCTCTGGTCCTCAACCTCGGTCGGTACTCAACCCGATGGTCATAACCGCCCCCTGGTTCGCGGACGCTGCGGCTGCGGACTCACCGCGCCGAGCAGCCCCGCCAGCTCAGCGACCGAAACCTCATCGAGGCGCTGCACACCGTCGATGATCTCGGCGCGAAGCGCCGCGTCGGCGAACGGTTCGCCAAGCCAATGGAACTTCTGCACGACACGGTCCCACGACATCGGCCGCGTAAGTGATCCTTCGAAATCCGATTGCTCGCGGTGCAGCTCTCGACCGTCGTTCAAGGTGATGTACACGCGAGCCGCTGTCCGTTCGGGGTAGGCCTCGGTCAGGTCGGCGGCGGCCTCGACATGGACGCGCGTCAGCAGCTCCTGGACGTCGTCGCGCCGCACGCGTTCGGTCTCGAGCTGCTCGGGGCCCACCTGACCGTCCAGCAATGCCGCGCTCACAAGGTATTTGAGGTTGTAGTCCGCCTGCTCCTTGGTCGATGGGTGGTCCTTGTTGCCGTAATGACCACCACCGGCGAAGTCGAACGCGCCCTGGAAGACCTCGAGTCGCACCGTCGCCACGTCGGCACCGGTGATGCCGTGCTCGTCGCGAAGCGCCAACGTCGCGTCGATGATGACCTGCCCGTGAATCAGTGCGCAGTACTGCTTGAGGTAGGTCTGCTCGACCGCGGTTAGCGATCGATCGGATGTGCGCAAGTCGATCGGCTGGTCAAACAACCGCTCAAGTCCGTTGGGACCTTCGAAAAGCGCTCTGGGGCCGGTGATTCCACGGCCCGCGAGGATGGTGTTGTAGACCGCCCGCATCCCGGTGATGGCTGGCGAAATACCTTTCCAGGCCGAAACAGGCTCGGCGTGCACCGCGGCGAGTGACACGTTGTCGGCGGCGGACGCGGCGATGGCGTCGCCGGTCTGTGCGACGTCGAGCGCGAGTAGCTTGGCCGAGCCGGCAGCTGCCGACATGGCCAGCTGCAGCGCATGGTTGAGCCCTCGGCCCATAACCGGAACCGTTGCGCTGAAGCGAGATTGAATCTCGTAGGCGACCCCTAGAGCGAGCAGAAAGTCCCCTCCGCGCGCATCGACGTGTTCGGCGACGGCAAAAACAGCACCGAAGTTGTCGGCCGGGTGGCACAGACCGCCGGGCGTCAGATATGTGTCGAGCAGATCAGGGTAGCGCACCAGCACCGCGTTGAAGAAGGCCGCCTGATCGACGGATCCACGCCCACCTCCGACGAACGTCGCCGTCGGATGGCTGCTGAACTGTTCGGCATGGGCGCGGATGGCGGGGATCAGTTCTCCGTCGAGGGCACCGAGCGCACAGGCGATGCTGTCCAGAACGTTTCGCTTCAGCGTCGGCATGACCTTACCGCCCAGATCAGACTGGTCGGCCCTGACCACGAACTCGGCCAGCGTGTCGACGGTGTATGTCGGGTCGTTGCGTGTCATGCCCGGTCCACTTCTCTGCTCGTATCGAAGATCGTTGGGGCACAGAGGTTGTTATCGCTGGCCACTTCGATCCGCCGACGCATGTCAGCAGACATCTCCGGCATCTCGGCGAGAGGAAACCAACGAACGTCGAGGCTTTCATCGTCCGCGGGGAACGGCTCTCCGCCAACCCAGTCCATCCGGAACACGAGATCCAGGTATTGGGCATGATCGCCATTGGCATGAATTATCGGGCGGGATACCTGCACCAAGGCTAGTCGTCTGGCAATCGCGTGGATGCCGGTCTCTTCCAACGCTTCTCGAACGGCACAATCTGCCGGGTTCTCGCCCGGTTCAACAACGCCGGTGACCGCGGTCCATGCCTGGTTGTCGGAGCGCTGGACCAGAAGTATCTGCTGATCGCGGATGACCACTGCTGTCGCACCCGGCAACCACAGTGGCGCATGTCCGATGTGCCGACGAAGCTCGACGATGAATTCGGGGATCGGCATACTCACGTGTTTAACAGAGACTGCGATCAGCTGTCGTCCGCGGCGGCAAAAACAATTGTGACCTGCAGCGCAGGTTTCGCCAAGGGCCATGTCAGATCCTTAGATCGACTCACGATCTGTCCTGGACGGCGTGGGGCGAATAGGAGCAAGAAAGGAATCGCCATGGACCTGAAGAAAATCGTCGGCACTGGTGCAATCGCCGGCGCGCTTGGCTTTTCGGCAATCGGACTGGCAGGTGTCGCCAACGCCGCGCCGACTCCACCGGCAGCTCCCGCTGCGTTCCAACATGCGCCGATGCCCGGCTGGGGCGGACCCGGCTGGCACGGCCCCGGCGGACCCGGCTGGGGTGGCCACGGTTGGGGTGGCCCAGGCTGGGGCCGACCCGGTTGGGGCGGACCCGGTCTCGGCTGGCGCGGACCCGGCTTTGGGGGGCCTGGCTTTGGCGGCCCCGGCTGGCGCGGACCACGTTGGGGCGGAATCGGCTTCGGCGGCGGCCTTCGACGCGGTTAGCCGTCGATCAGAACGTTTGTCCGCGCAGGATTACTAGGTCGGGCCGATTTAGCACAGCCGGACCCTGGCGCGGATCCTCGTTGTAGCACAACAGGTCTGCGGACGCGCCGTCGTCCAGTGCCGGCCGTCCCAGCCAACGACGGGCATCCCAGCACGCCGCGCCCAACGCGTCGTTCGCACTCATCCCGATGCCCTTGAGCGCCTCGACCTCGTCGGCGATCCGCCCGTGGGCGACCATGCTGCCGGCGTCGGTGCCCGCGTAAACCGGTACGCCGGCGTCTCGGGCGGCGGCTATCCGCGGATAGCAGTTGGCGTAGAGGTCGCGCATGTGCGCGGCGTATTTCGGATAGCGGGTCGCGGAATCGGCTATGCCGGCGAAGTTTTCGATGTTGATCAGGGTCGGCACCAAGGCGGTTCCGTGTTCGACCATCAACTCGATGGTGTCGTCGGTGAGCCCCGTGCCGTGTTCGATGCAATCGATCCCGGCGTTGATAAGTCCGGGCAGCGCATCCTCGCCGAAGACATGGGCGGTGACCTTTGCGCCGTGGTCGTGCGCAGCCTCGATCGCCGTCTTGAGAATGTCGTCGGACCACAGCGGGGCCAAATCGCCTGTGCCGCGGTCGATCCAGTCGCCGACCAACTTCACCCAGCCGTCCCCGCGGCGTGCCTGCTGGGCCACCGAGTCCGGCAGCTGCGACTCGTCTTCGAACTCGATCGCCAAGCCGGGCGAATACCGCTTGGGTTTCGCCAAATGCCGTCCGGCGCGGATGATCCGCGGCAGATCCGCGTGGTCGTCGAGGCTGCGGGTGTCGGTCGGCGAGCCGCAGTCGCGCAGCAACAGCGCGCCGGCCTCGCGTTCGGTCTCGGCCTGGACGATCGCTTCGTCGAGCTCGATGGTGCCGCCATGTACGCCCAGCCCGACATGGCAGTGCGCGTCGACCAGCCCTGGCAGAACCCAGCCGCCGTCGAAAACGGTGTCAGCGCCGCTGACGGGATCACGGCTGATCCGGCCGTCGACGATCCACAGCTCGACGGGTTCTTCGCCGGGTAAGCCCGCCCCTCGAACGTGCAGACGCACGGGTGCGGCTACTTCTTACCCGGGAAGTTCAGCTTGGACAGATCGAAGTCGGCCAGGCCGGGCGGCAACTCGTCCAGACCCTCCGGCATGTTCGACAGATCGGGGAATCCGGCCGGCATGCCCGGCATCCCCGCGCCCAGCGGTCCGCGGACCCGGGGCGGCGTCGGGCCACGCTTCTTGCCCTTCTTGCCCTTGCCGCCCTTGGCCTTTGCGCTCTTGCGGGTCGCTGACTTTCGCCCTAAACCGGGGATGCCCATGCTGCCCACCATCGAGGACATCATCTTGCGGGCCTCGAAGAACCGGTCGACCAAGCTATTGACCTCCGACACCGTCACGCCCGAGCCGTTGGCGATGCGCAGCCGCCGCGAGGCGTTGATGATCTTCGGATCGGCGCGCTCTTGCGGCGTCATTCCGCGGATGATGGCCTGCAGCCGGTCGAGTTGCCTGTCGTCGACGGCGGCCAAAGCCTCCTTCATCTGGCCCGCGCCGGGCAGCATCCCCAGCAGGTTGCCGATCGGGCCCATCTTGCGGATGGCCAGCATCTGCTCGAGAAAATCCTCCAGTGTCAGCTCGCCGGAACCGATCTTGGCGGCGGCGGCTTCGGCCTGCTCTGCATCGAAGACCTGCTCGGCCTGCTCGATGAGGCTCAGCACATCGCCCATGCCCAGGATGCGGCTGGCCATCCGGTCCGGGTGGAAGACGTCGAAGTCCTCCAGCTTCTCGCCAGCCGACGCGAAAAGGATTGGCACACCGGTGACTTCGCGAACCGACAACGCGGCGCCGCCGCGGGCATCACCGTCCAGCTTGGTCAGCACGACACCGGTGAAGCCGACACCTTCGCGGAACGCTTCAGCGGTAGCGACGGCATCCTGACCGATCATCGCGTCCAGAACGAACAGCACCTCGTCGGGGTCGACGGCATCGCGAATGGCCCCGGCCTGCGACATCAGTTCCTCGTCGATGCCCAACCGCCCGGCGGTGTCGACGATCACCACGTCGAAATGCTTGGCCCGCGCCTCGGCGAGTCCGGCCGCGGCGACGGCGACCGGATCGCCGGGAGCGGCCTCCTGCGCGGCATCGGCCGACCTGCCCGGGTGTGGCGCGAACACCGTGACACCGGCCCGCTCCCCCGTGATTCGCAGCTGGTCGACGGCGCCCGGCCGCTGCAGGTCGCACGCCACCAGCAGCGGTGTGTGCCCCTGGCCGCGCAGCCACACCGCCAGCTTGCCGGCCAGCGTGGTCTTTCCGGAGCCTTGCAGACCAGCCAGCATCACCACGGTCGGCGGCGTCTTGGCGAACGCGAGCTGGCGGGTCTGCCCGCCCAGGATGCCGATGAGCTCCTCGTTGACGATCTTGACGACCTGCTGCGCCGGATTGAGGGCGCCGGACACCTCCGCGCCCTTGGCGCGGGTTTTGATCCGGGCGACGAACTCGCGGACCACCGGCAGCGCGACGTCGGCCTCCAGCAGCGCCAGCCGGATCTCGCGGGTGGTGGTGTCGATGTCGGCGTCGGTCAGCCGGCCCTTGCCGCGCAGCCCCTGCAGGGCGCCGGTTAGGCGGTCGGACAGCGATTCAAACACGCCGCCCAGCCTAGCCGGGCGACGATGCAGAGCGCGCAGCGCGATGAGGAGGAGGCCGGCAATCGGGCCTAGCGGGAGGTGGACATGGACAGCTTGACGGATGATCAGCTCATGCTCGAAGTGATCGACAAGGGGTCGGGTAGCGAAGCGCATCCGGTGCCGCTGCTTTTCGTTCATGGCGGCTGGCATTCCGCGTCGTGTTGGGGCAATTTCCTGGACTTCTTTGCCGATGCCGGCTATCGCGCGGTCGCTCTGAGCCTGCGTGGCCACGGCGCCAGCCCCACCACGAAGCGATTTCACGCATGTTCCATCGCCGACTATGTCGACGATGTCCGCGCCACCGCCGACAACCTGGGCGGCCGGCCGGTGCTCGTCGCCCACTCGCTGGGCGGCTTCGTCGTGCAGCGCTACCTGGAAAACCGCGATGCCCCGGCAGCTGTCCTGGTGGCGTCGGTGCCGCCCCAGGGCGTGCTGGGACTGGCGACGCGTATTTGGAGCCGCCACCCGTGGATCTCGCTACGGTCGCTGCCCGTCGGCAAGTTGACCGGGTTCATCGGTACCCCGCCGCTGGTCCGCGAACATCTCTTCAGCGCACACACGCCAGACGACATCGTCGAATCCTGCGCCGCCAGCGTCCAGTCGGAGGCCGTGCGCGCCTCCCTCATCGACCCACTGGTCCGCCGCGTCCGGGCCGCCCGGGTAACCACCCCCATGCTGGTGCTCGGCGCCGAGGAAGACGGCATGGTCACCAACGCTGAGGTCCGCGCCACGGCGCGGGCCTACCGGACCGAAGCCGAGTTCTTTCCCGCAATGGGCCACAACATGATGCTCGAACCGCGATGGGCCGACGTCGCCAAACGAATTCACGCGTGGCTGCAAACTCGCGACCTTGGCTAGACCGCCGCAACGTCCCCCGGCGCACCCAGCACGGCCAACAGGTGTTGCTCCACCGCAGTGCACGCGTCTGCATCGTCGGGCAGGCTGACGCAGAACACGTCGTCCACCATCGACCCCAGCGTGGTCACTTTCGCCCAGTCGATGTCCGCTCCGACACGCTCGAGCGCCCCGGCGAGCAACGCGAGCAAACCGGCGCGGTCACCGGCGCGAATTTCGATGAGCTGTCGGCCAGGCGCGCCGCCGTCTAACCACAGAATGCGTGGCGGGGCGGTTGACCTGTGAATCGGCACCGCCGTCGCCGCCTCCCCGACGGGCTTGGAATTCTCAGCGCTGTTCCGCTGCTGGAGTTTGGCCAAGACGTCAACCTCGCCGCCGAGTGCGCCGACGAGTTGCTGACGCAACAATCCGGCAGCGGGTGGCGAACCGAAGTGCGGCGAGACGACGAATTCACTGATCGCGGAACCCTCGTGAATGTTCACCGACGCCGAATGCACGCGTAAGGAGTTCAGCGCCAGCACCCCGGCCGATTTGGAGAGCAACCCTCGCTGGTCCGGGGCGATCACCGCCACGTGGTAGAGGCGCTGGCTGCTGCCGGGCCGCAGCTCGACGTGCACCTTGTGATCGGCGGCCAGCGAAAGATACTCGGGGTCAAGCGGATCGGCATGGGGCAACGGCTCACCGGCCATCGCCAATCGGCTGCGGCGCACCAGGTCGCCGATCAGCGATGCTTTCCAGTCGCTCCACACCCCGGGTCCGGTGCCAAGCGAATCGGCTTCGGTCAGTGCATGCAGCACGTCGAGCAATACCGGATCTCCGTTCAACGCCTCGCAGACGGTGGCGATCGTCTGGGGGTCGTTGAGGTCGTGGCGGGTGGCGGTTATCGACAACAGCAGGTGATGGCGCACCAGGTTGGCGAGCATCTCGATGTCGGAAGGCCAGATACCCAACCTGGTACCGATCTGGGTAATCAACTCGGCCCCGAACACGCTGTGGTCGACGCCCCGTCCCTTCCCCAGGTCGTGCAGCAGTGCAGCGAGGAGCAGCAAGTCGGGACGCGCTACCCGGGTGGTGAAAATCCTCGCCCGGGAGACGACTTCGGCCGAATGACGATCGACCGTCCAGATATGGATGACGTCGCGAGGCGGCAGGTCGCGGATGGCGGCCCACTCCGGAAAGAGGCGGACCCACAACCCGGTCCGGTCGAGCGTTTCAATCACCGCGATGGTGTCCGGCCCTTCGGCCAGCAGGACCAGCAGGAGGTCCAACGCCTCGCGTGGCCACGGCGTCGGAAGTTCGGCCGCGGTGTCGGCCAGCCGACTCAGCGTGGATACCGCGATGGGCAGTCCGGTGACCGCCGACGCCGCCGCCACGCGCAGCATCAGGATGGGATCGCCTTCCGGTCGGGCGTCGCGGGCCAGCACGATCTCCCCGGCGTACTCGACCACTCCCTCGTCGAGGGGTCGACGCGGCCGCCGCCGTATTGCCGAAATCCCCCGCCGCGGCAGAGCATTGGCGGCAGTCCGAAGTCCGGCATCGACACGGTAGCTGATGGTGCGGCCCGCACTGGACAGCGTTCGCGAAAGGTCGAATCTGTCACCGATGTGCAGGGCGGCGCTGATCTCGTCGGCGAACTGGGCCAACAACAGGTCATGACCGCGACCGGAAACCCGGTGAAGCTCGGTGCGGACGTTGAGCAGGGTGAGGTGAGCATCGGCCAACGAACCCAGCGGGTTCTCCGGTGTACCCCCGGTGACCCGGTCGGCGAGGTGGGCGACGGCCAGGGCGTCGAGCAACTGAAGATCACGCAGGCCGCCGCGGCCCAATTTCAGGTCGGGTTCGGCCCGGTGTGCGATCTCGCCAATGCGCCGCCAGCGGGCATGCGTCTCTTCGACGAGTTCGCTGAACAGCGAACGGATTCCGGTCCGCCACTGCCCCCGCACTGCGTCGATCAGCCGGGCCGACAGCTGCTCGTCGCCGGCGATATGCCGCGCATCCAGCATGGCCAGGCCGGCTGACACGTCCTCGCCGGCAACCCGCACAGTCTCGGCAACGGTACGCACGCTGTGATCGAGGCGAATGTTCGCATCCCACAACGGATACCACAGCTGATCGGCAACCTGCCGCACGGTGTCGGCGGGCTTGCTGTCGTGTAATAGCAGGAGATCCAGGTCGGAGTAGGGCACCAGCTCACGACGCCCCAGCGAGCCGGTCGCGACGATCGAAAAGCCGCTGCCGGCGGTGATACCGATTTCGGTGGCCTTCGCGGTCAGCCAGGATTCGTGCAGTTCTCCCCATGCTTCGCGCAGGGCGGCCGAATCAAGTTCATCCGGGCCGCGGGCGAGCAGGGCTTCCCGGGCAGCCGGTAAATCGCTTGCCGTGGCCTCCGGCGAAATCGGATCGGGTGCATCTGGTCCGCGCTGCGTCATTCCCGTCCAGGTCGGATCGGCTACTCCGGAGGAGTCTTCATAGGAGCGTGTATTAGATTGCGTCGGCTCCGCGTTCGCCGGTGCGCACCCGCACCACCGTTTCCACGGCGCTGACCCACACTTTGCCGTCGCCAATCTTACCGGTTCGTGCGGCCCGCACGATGCTGTCCAGGACCTTGTCCGCGTCAAAGTCTTCGACCAAGACCTCGATGCGCACCTTCGGCACGAAGTCGACCGAGTATTCAGCACCGCGGTAAACCTCGGTGTGCCCCTTCTGCCGGCCGTAGCCCTGAACTTCGCTGACCGTCATGCCCAGGATTCCCACCTGCTCAAGGCTGGCTTTGATGTCCTCGAGCGTGAACGGCTTCACGATCGCGGTGATCAGCTTCATTTCTATTCCGCCTCTACTTTGTCGCCCACTCGATCTTCCAGGCCGTGAGAGCCGTCAGGCAGGCTTGCATGAGGAAGAACAGGGGTGGTAGCTGTTGCGAAATCGTAGCCGCTCTCCGCGTGCTCAGCCTCGTCGATACCCGTGACTTCGTCTTCGGCGTTCAGACGCAGCCCGACGGTGTATTTCAGCACTAGCGCGATAACGAGTGTGCCGATGGCGGAGAACGTCAGGACACTCGATGCGCCGATGGTTTGCCGGATCAGCTGAGCGAAGCCGCCACCGTAGAACAATCCCGCCGATGTGTTGCCGCCGCCCAAGGCGATGGCGGGCGATTGCGGCGCTGCGAGCAGACCTACCAGCAGTGTGCCGAGCAGCCCGCCGACCAGGTGGACTCCGACCACATCCAGCGAGTCGTCGAATCCGAGCTTGAACTTCAGACCGACCGCCAGCGCGCATACGGCGCCGGCCACGACGCCGATTGTCAGTGCGCCAAGCACATTGACCGACGAACACGAGGGGGTGATCGCGACCAGTCCGGCCACGATGCCCGACGCCGCACCGAGGGTCGTCGCGTGCCCGTCCCGGATGCGCTCGGTGACCAGCCAGCCCAGCATCGCTGAGGCGGTGGCGACGGTGGTGGTGATGAATGTCGTGCCGGCGACGCCGTTCGCGCTGGTAGCCGAGCCGGCGTTGAACCCGTACCAGCCGAACCACAGCAGGCCCGCGCCGAGCATGACGAACGGCACATTATGTGGTCGCGGCGCGGTTTGCGGCCAACCCTTGCGCTTGCCCAGCACGATCGCCAGCACCAAGCCCGCCACACCGGCGTTGATATGGACCGCGGTCCCGCCGGCGAAGTCGATCGCATGCAGTTTGTTGTTGATCCAGCCGCCGTGGGCTCCGGTGACCCCGTCGGCGCAGAACACCCAGTGCGCGACCGGGAAATAGACGATGCTGGCCCACAGTGCGGCGAATATCGTCCAGCTGCCGAATTTCAGCCGGTCGGCGACGGCGCCGGAGATCAGAGCGACCGTGATGATGGCGAACATCAGCTGGAATGCGACGAACACCGTCTGCGGCAATGTGCCCGCCAACGCGATGTGGGTCGCCGGTGTGCTGCCGCTTGCGGCGACACCGTTAACCCCGATCAGACCCTTCAGGCCGAAGTACTGGGTCGGGTTGCCGGCGATGTTGCCGACGTCGTCACCGAAGGCGAGTGAATAACCGAAGGTCACCCACAGCACGGTCACGACGCCCATGGCGATGACGCTCATCATGATCATGTTGAGCACGCTCTTGACGCGAACCATCCCGCCATAGAAGAACGCCAGGCCCGGCGTCATCAACAGCACCAACGCGGAGCTCGCCAGCATCCAGGCGGTATCGCCGGTGTCTGGCACTCCCATCGTGGGGAATTGGTCCACTGCCCCTAACCTCCTTCGGCAAGGCCGCGTCGAGCGAGGGTGCGCGACCGACGACCCGTGGTCAAGACAATGCAAAGTGGTTGTTTCGAAATGACACGCTGGCAGGTTTCGCCCGTGTTACAGAATTTTTTCGCGCGGCTCAGCCAAGCGGCGATCGCAAGCGCGGCGGAGCCGGGCGCAGCGGGTCGCCGCCAGATCAGCCCAGAAGTGCGTCGACGAAGGCGGCGGGCTCGAACGGCGCGAGATCGTCAGGTCCCTCGCCGAGCCCGACCAGCTTCACCGGCACACCCAGTTCCTGCTGGACCCGGAAAACGATGCCGCCTTTGGCGGTGCCGTCCAACTTGGTCAGCACCGCGCCGGTGATGTCGACGACGTCGGCGAACACCCGGGCCTGGGCTAGCCCGTTCTGGCCGATCGTGGCGTCGAGCACCAGCAGTACTTCGTCGACTGCCGCTCGCCGCATCACCACGCGCTTGACCTTGCCGAGCTCGTCCATCAACCCGGTCTTGGTGTGCAGCCGGCCCGCGGTGTCGATCACGACGACGTCGGCGCCCGACGCGATGCCCCTGTCGACGGCGTCAAACGCCACCGAGGCCGGGTCGGCGCCCTCGGCGCCGCGCACCACCTCCGCGCCCACCCGCGAAGCCCAGGTCTGCAACTGGTCCGCGGCCGCGGCCCGAAACGTGTCAGCGGCGCCCAGCACGACCCGTCGGCCGTCGGCGACCAAGACTCGCGCCAGCTTGCCGACCGTGGTGGTTTTGCCGGTGCCGTTGACGCCGACCACCAGCAGCACCGAGGGGTGGTCGTCATGCGGCAACGCGCGGACGGAGCGGTCCAAGCCGGGCTGCAGCTCGGTGATCAGCACGTCTCGCAACACGGCGCGGGCATCGGCCTCGGTGCGCACGTCCTTGCTGGCGAGCTGGCTGCGCAGCTGGCCCACCACCGACGTGGTCACCGTCGGACCCAAGTCGGCGACCAGCAAGGTGTCTTCGACTTCCTCCCAGGAGGCTTCGTCGAGATCGCCGCCGCCGAGCAGCCCTAGCAGGCTGCGGCCCACCGCATTCTGCGACCTGGCGAGCCGACCGCGTAGTCGCTCCAACCGTCCTTCGGGCGGGGCGATGGCCTCGATCTCCGGCGCTACCGCGTCGGCTGCCGGCGGCGTTGACGGCTCAGGCGGCTGGACCACCGGCGGCGTGACGGTATCCGGTTCGGGCAGTTGGACATCGGAGATCGGACGCTTCGGGGCGTCACGCGGAATGGTCGCATCGTCGCCGACGGCGGGCAGGCCGGTGGTGTCGATACGGTCGCCAGTCTCCGTGCGGCTGAACGTGATTCCCGACGACGCGGTGTATCCGCCCGACCGATCGATGGTGCCGGTCTGCTCGCGGGCCGACAGCCTGATCTGCCGCCGGCGATACCGGGCCAGACCCAGGACCAAGACGGCGATGACGATCAGTGCGGCGGCGACCGCGATCGCGATCCAAAGACCTTGCGACAACGTGTTCCTCGCTAAGTAGTGGCGACGAGCTGGTTGACCTGCTCACCGCGCATTCGCTGGGAGATCACCGCGGTGATGCCGTCGTCGCGCATCGTCACGCCGTAGAGCGCGTCGGCGACCTCCATGGTCGGCTTCTGGTGGGTGATGACGAGCAGCTGCGACTGAGCTCGCAGCTGCTCGAACAGACCCAGCAGCCGGTGCAGGTTCACATCGTCGAGGGCCGCTTCCACCTCGTCCATGATGTAGAACGGCGACGGGCGGGCCCGGAAGATCGCCACCAGCATCGCGACCGCGGTCAGCGCCTTCTCTCCACCTGACAGCAGCGACAGCCGCTTGATCTTCTTACCGGGCGGACGGGCCTCGACTTCGATGCCGGTAGTCAGCATGTCGTCGGGATCGGTCAGCCGCAACCGGCCCTCCCCGCCTGGGAACAAGGCGGCGAACACCCCGCTGAACTCGCGTTCCACATCGGTGTAAGCGTCGGTGAACACCTGCAGGATGCGGGCGTCCACGTCGGCCACGACGCCGAGCAGATCTTTGCGTGCGGCCTTGACGTCCTCGAGTTGGGTGGACAGGAAGTTGTAGCGCTCCTCCAGCGCGGCGAACTCTTCGAGCGCTAACGGGTTGACCCGGCCCAGCTCGGCCAGCTCGCGTTCGGCCCGTTTGGCGCGACGCTCCTGGGTGGCCCGGTCATACGGCATGGGCGCCGGCGCGGTCACCTGCTCGGCGCGCTCGCGGGCCTGCTCGTATTCGGCGAGCTCGAGCTCGGTCGGCGGGAGCGTGACCTGCGGGCCGTATTCGGCGACCAGATCGTCGGGCGCCATCCCGAACTGCTCGAGCACCATCTGCTCGAGCTGCTCGATTCGCAGCGCCGCCTGCGCCTTGGCCACCTCGTCGCGGTGCAGCGCCTCGGTGAGCGTGGCGATCCGGGCGCCCAGCGCGTTCACCTCTTCGCGGACGGCCGCCATGGCGGCCGACCGTTGCTGGCGCTCGGTGGTGAGCACGTCGCGGTTGCGCGACGCGGCCACGACCACCTGATCCAGCCGCCCGGCAAGCCGCCATCCGGCGTCGGCCACCGCGGCGGCCACGGCGGCCGCGTGCTCGCGCGCGGCGCGGGCCTGCTGGGCGCGAAGGCGCGCCTCCCGTTCCGCCGCGGCCGCGCGCCGCAGCGAATCCGCCCGTCCGCGAACAGCATTGGCGCGCTCCTCGGCGGTGCGCACCGCCAACCGGGCTTCCACCTCGACGCCGCGGGCCGCCTCGGCCGCCGCGGCGATCTGCTGACGGTCGACCGGCTCAGCCGTAACCTGTTGAGTCTCCTCGACATTGCGCAGCCGGGTCTCGAGTTCACCGAGTTCGGACAGGGTTTCGGCGCGTCCGGCCTCCAGCTCTTCACGCTGGCGCAGCAGCCTGCGCCACTCCTCCTTGGCGGCACGGGCGTCCTGGCCCAGCCGCCCGAGCTGCTCGTAGATCCCCGAGATCGCGGCGTCGGACTCGTTGAGCGCCGCCAGCGCCTGCTCGGCGGAGTCCTGACGAGCGGTTTGCTCACTCAGCGCCCCGGACAACGCCGCGCCGAGCTGGCCGGCCTGCGTCTCGGCAGCGGCCAATTCGCTTCGTGCCTTGGCGATTTCGGAGGTGATCTCCAACGTGGACGGTTTGCGGTCGGAACCGCCGCTGACCCAGCCGGCGCCCAGCAGATCGCCGTCGCGGGTGACCGCGCGCAACCGGGGGCGTGCGGCCACCAGATTCATTGCCTCGGTGAGACTGCCGACCACCGCGACGCCGGACAGCATGGCGATCATCGCGCCGCGCAGCCGCGCCGGCGCCTCGACAAGATCCAGCGCCCACCGCGCGCCGTCGGGCAGAGCGTCCGCCGGCGTCGACGCTGGGTCTTCCGTGGCCGGCCAGTCGCTGAGCACGATGGCGGCACGACCGCCGTCGGCCTGCTTCAGCGCGGTCACCGCGGAGGCCGCCGCGGTGAAGCTGTCGGCGGCCAGCGCATCGGCGGCCGCACCGAGGACCGCCGCCAGCGCGGTCTCATAACCCGAATGCACCTTGACCAGCTTTGCGACAGACCCGAAAAGCCCCGCGCCGCCGCGGTTTCGGGTGAGCCAGTCGGCGCCATCCTTGCGCTCGAGCGTGGTCGACAATGCGTCGATCCGGGCCCGCAGCGAAGCCACTTGGCGTTCGGCGCCACGCTCGGCCGATTGCAGTTCGGCGACCCGCTCGTCGGCCAACCGCAACGCCGCCACCATCCGGTCGTGGTGCTCGTCGAGGCCGACCTCGCCTTGGTCGAGCTCACCGACCCGGCCCTGCACGGTTTCGAACTCCACCTGCGCCTGGTGGGCCCGGGCGGCGCCTTCCTCGATGCGCTCCGACAACTTGGCGACGCTGTCGTCGATCGACTCGACGCGCGCCCGCATCGTCTCCACCTGGCCGGCCAGCCGGGCCAGGCCCTCCCGGCGGTCGGCCTCCGCCTGCACCGCCGCCAGGTGGGCCTGTTCGGCCTCGGCGGCGTCACGCTCACGGTCGGCCAACTCGGTACGCGCGGCGTCGAGCCGGGTGCGAGTTGCGGCCAGCTCAGCCAGCAGTTGCTGCTCGGCGGCGGCCACCTGCGCAGCCTCGGCCTCCAGCGCGTCGGGGTCAGGGCCGCCGGTCGTGGCCGGCTCGACGTCCAGATGCTGAGCACGCTCGCTGGCGATGCGCACGGTCGCGCTCACCCGTTCGGCCAAGGCGGACAACCGAAACCAGGTCTGCTGCGCCGATTCGGCGCGTTCCGACAGCGCGGCCAACGCCGCCTCGTGGGCGGCCAGCTCGTCGGACGCCACCGACATCCGGGCCGCGGCCTCGTCGTGTTCGCGGCGCAGCGTGGCCTCGGCCTCGTTGGTGTCGTTGAGCTCGGCCTGTCGGGTGACCACGTCGTCGGCGGCCAGCCGCAGTCGGGCGTCGCGCAGGTCAGCCTGGATGGTCTGAGCCCGGCGGGCCACCTCGGCCTGACGCCCCAACGGCTTGAGCTGGCGGCGCAGCTCGGTGGTCAGATCGGTCAGCCGGGCCAGGTTCGCCGACATCGCTTCGAGCTTGCGAACGGCTTTTTCCTTGCGCTTGCGGTGCTTGAGCACACCGGCGGCTTCCTCGATGAATGCCCGGCGATCCTCCGGCCGCGATTCCAGGATTTCGTTCAGCTTGCCCTGCCCGACGATGACGTGCATCTCGCGGCCGATGCCGGAGTCGCTCAGCAGCTCCTGGACATCCATCAAACGGCAACTGCTGCCGTTGATTTCGTATTCACTGGCACCGTCGCGAAACATCCGACGGGTGATCGACACTTCGGAGTACTCAATCGGCAACGCATTGTCGGAGTTGTCGATGGTGACGGTGACTTCGGCGCGGCCCAACGGAGCCCGCGACGAGGTGCCGGCGAAGATGACGTCTTCCATCTTGCCGCCGCGCAGCGTTTTGGCGCCCTGCTCCCCCATCACCCAGGCCAGCGCATCCACCACGTTGGATTTGCCCGACCCGTTGGGCCCGACCACTACGGTGATGCCGGGCTCAAACCGCAGCGTCGTCGGCGAGGCGAAGGATTTGAAACCCTTCAGCGTCAGGCTCTTGAGGTACACGGCGTGCCAGACTACCGCTCGGTGAAGCCGCTGATCGGTTCGCCGCGCTGCGACCAATCGGGGATTACGTTGTCGACGTGGCCTGGTGTTTTTCCACTCTGCAACAGGCGTAACAGCTGTTCACACGCGTCACGCGAGCCCTGGGCGACGACCTGCACCCGCCCGTCGGGACGGTTCGCGGCGTAGCCGGTCAAGCCCAGCTCCAGCGCGCGGCTACGCGTCCACCAGCGGAAGCCGACGCCCTGCACGCGTCCGTGCACCCACGCGGTGAGCCGTACGTCAGGCTCCGACATCGGCTACCTCGAAGCTGACCTTCGTGCCGGATTTCAGGGTGCGCCCGACCGTGCAGACTTGGTCGATGGCTCGGTTGACCACGACAACCAGTCGCTCCTTCTCCTGCTCGGACAACCCCGACATGTCGATCTCGAGGGTCTCCTGCAGCAGCGGATAACGCTCCTGCTCACGGTCGGCGTCACCGGACACCCGAATCGTCGCCTGGTAATCGTCACCGAGGCGATGGGCCAGCGGGTGGTCGCTGGACATTCCGCTACACGCGGCCAGCGCGATCTTCATCAGCTCGCCCGGTGTGAAGACACCGTCGACGTCCTCTGAGCCGATAAGAACCTGCGCTCCGCGCGAGCTGTGCGCGGTGTAGCGGCGCACCCCGGTGCGTTCCACCCATAGTTCCGTCATGGGTTCTTTCTACCGGGCCGCAAGAAGGGCCTCGCGCCCGCGGATCGGTCCCGTTCAATGCCGCGGTCGCGGCTGGCACCGCGGACAGTAGAACGACGAGCGGTTCATGAACTTCTCCCGGCGGATCACCGCCCCGCAGCGCCGGCACGGTTTGCCCTCGCGGGCGTACACGTTGAGAGACCGGTCGAAGTAGCCGGACTGGCCGTTGACGTTGACATACAACGAATCGAACGATGTGCCGCCCTGGGACAACGCGTCGCGCATCACGTCGGCGGCCGCCTCCAACACGTCAGCCAGCCGCCGGCGGGTGAGAGTGTCGGCGATGCGCGCGCCATTCACCTTGGCCCGCCACAACGCTTCGTCGGCGTAGATGTTGCCGATCCCCGAGACGACGGTCTGGTCCAGCAGTTGACGCTTGATCTCGGAGTGCTTGCGCCGCAACACGTTAACCACCGATTCGATATCGAATCGCGGGTCGAGTGGATCGCGCGCCAGGTGGGCGACCGGTTCAGGAACCACGCTGCCGTCCACAGTCACCAGATCCGCGAGCTGCCATCCGCCGAACGTGCGCTGGTCGACGAAGCTCAGTGTCGTCCCGTCGTCGAACACCGCCGCGATGCGCAGGTGGCCCGCGTTTGGCACAGTCCCAAGCAACATTTGACCGCTCATGCCGAGGTGGACCACCAGCGCGCAATCGCCCTCGTCGAGTGTGAGCCACAGATATTTCCCGCGCCGATCGGTGCCGGTGATTTTGGCATCCAGCAGCCGCGCGGTCAGGTCAGCCGGGCCGGCCCCGTGGCGGCGCACTGCGCGGGGGTGATGCACGCGGACGGCGGTGATGGTCCTGCCCATCACATGGGCCTGCAACCCGCGCCGCACCACCTCAACCTCGGGTAGTTCGGGCATCCAGAAAACCTAAGTCACGCGCTATCGAGCACGCTCAGCGCTTTCCAGGCCGCCGCAGCGGCATGCTGCTCGGCTTCCTTCTTGGACCGGCCCACGCCCGACCCGTACTCGGTGTCGGCCACGATCACGACCGCGGTGAACTCTTTGTGGTGGTCGGGTCCCGTCGAGGTGACCTGATACGACGGCGCGCCCAGACCGCGGGCTGCAGTCAGCTCCTGCAGGCTGGTCTTCCAGTCCAGTCCGGCGCCCAGTGTCGGCGCGGCGTCCAGCAGCGGACCGAACAACCGCAGGATCACCTCCCGCGCGCTGTCCATGCCGAGATGCAAGTAGATCGCTCCCAGCAGCGATTCCATGCTGTCGGCCAGGATGCTCGATTTGCCCGCCCCGCCGGTGTTCACCTCACCGCGGCCCAACAGCAGATATGCGCCGAGGCCTTGATCGGTTAGCTTTCGCGCGACCTCGGCCAATGCTTGCGTGTTGACCACGCTGGCCCGCAGTTTGGCCAGATCGCCCTCCGAGCGGTCGGGGTGGCGGTGGAACAGCTCGTCAGTGACGGTCAGGCCCAGCACCGCGTCGCCGAGAAACTCCAGACGCTCGTTGGTGGGCAGGCCGCCGTTCTCGTAGGCATAGCTGCGGTGGGTCAGCGCCAGGGTCAGCAACTCGTCGGGTAGTTCGACGCCGAGTGCGTCGAGCAGGTCATTCACGAGCGTCCCCGTCGTTGTCGGGCGGCAACATCGCAGCGAGTTTGGCCCAGCGCGGGTCGATCTCATCGTGCTGATGACCGGGCTCGGCGGTGGCCAGCGCGATGCCGCACCGCGGACACAGCCCCGGGCAATCCGGCTGGCACACCGGCGAGAACGGTAGTTCCAGCCCCACCGCGTCGATGATGGGCTGCTCGAGATCGACGATGTCGTTAACGACCCGACCGACCTCGTCTTCCTCGGTGGTTGCCTCGGTGATGCTGTCCGGGTAGGCGAAGAGCTCGGTCAGGGCGACTTCGACCCGCCCGTTGAATGGTGTCAGGCAGCGGGAACATTCGCCGCTGGTGGGCGCGATCAGCGTCCCGGTCACCAGCACACCTTCGGACACGGATTCGACGCGTAGATCAAGCTCCAACTGCGCGCCGGCCTGGATTCCGATCATTTCCACGCCGATGCGCGACGGGCTGGGCACGACGTCGTGCAGGGGAAACATCGATCCCGGGCGTCGTCCCAGACGTGCGACGTTGACGGCTAGCGACGAGCCCGGATGCGGCTTCGCGGTTTGGCTATGCTGCCTGGCCATAGCCGCAATCCTACGGGCGGCTACCACCCGCCTTGCGCCGGTCGGAGGCTACCGCTGCGCGTAGTCGTGCACGCCCGCCGCGGTCCGCAGTTGGTGGCGGCCACGGTTGACCGAGCGCAGGGTGCTGTTGAGGTGCTCTTCGAACTCGGCCAGCTTGCTGTCGACGTAAATATCGCATTCACCACGAAGCCGGTCGGCTTCGGCGTGCGCCGCGTCGATGAGCCGGGAGGCCTCGCCGTTGGCCGATTGGACCACCTCGGTCTGAGAGACCAGGCGCTGCTGCTCCTTGATGCCCTCTTGCACGGCGTTCTCGTAGGAGATGTTGCCGTTTTCGACGAGCCGGTCGCATTCCGACTTGGCCCGGCCGGTGGTGGCCTCGTACTCGCGTTTCGCCGCGGCCGCGATGCGGACCGCTTCCTCGCGCGCTTCGGAGACCATTCGTTCGCTGTGCTGGCGGGCCTCGCCCACCATCCGGTCAGCCTGCGCTTTCGCCTCGGCCAAGATCCGGTCCGCCTCCATGCGGGCGTGATTCAGCAGCGAGTCGGACTCGGTAGTTGCCGAGGACACCACGGAGTCGGCGTGCGCCTTGGCCTCGTGTAGCAGCGAGTCGCGGGCGTCGAGCACGTCCTGGGCGTCATCCAGCTCGCCCGGGATCGCGTCCTTGATGTCATCGATCAGTTCGAGAACGTCGCCGCGGGGTACCACGCAGCCCGCGGTCATCGGCACACCACGGGCTTCTTCGACAATGGCGCCCAGTTCGTCGAGCGCCTCAAATACTCGGTACACGGCAACACCCTTCCGGCATCGTTTGTTGTTACCAGTGTGCCTGGTGTTACGCCTGTGACTAGGTTGCCAGACCCGGTGTGTCGGACATTAAGCGACCGGAATAGCGCCCACTCACCTGCACACTTGGCGCCATTATGTCGGTTCGGGCAGATTTACGGCAATCATGAATGGGCGCAGCCCCCGGGGGCGGCAGCCATTCGAGGTTTGGAATATACCCCCTGGGGGTATATTAGTGATGCCAAGCAGGCGAAACGCCGAAGTGGAGGGTCTGGTGGTCCTGGTGGTCAACGAAGCGGCGGGAGCGGTTGGGCATGCGCTGGCGCTGGCGGGGTCGATGACGTGGGAAATCCTGTGGGCGTTGATCCTGGGTTTCGCGCTCTCCGCGGTAGTGCAGGCCGTCGTGCGTCGATCGACCGTCGTGGCCCTGCTGGGCGACGACCGGCCCCGCACCCTGGCGATCGCGGCGGGGCTGGGCGCTGCGTCCTCGTCGTGCTCGTATGCCGCAGTGGCCCTGGCGCGGTCGCTATTCCGCAAGGGCGCCAACTTCACCGCGGCCATGGCCTTCGAGATCGGCTCTACGAATCTCGTGGTGGAGTTGGGCATCATCCTGGCTTTGCTGATGGGCTGGCAGTTCACCGCGGCCGAGTTCGTCGGCGGCCCACTGATGATCGTGGTACTGGCCGTGCTGTTCCGGCTTTTCGTGCGCTCGCGGCTCATCGACGCAGCCCGTCGACAGGCCGATCAGGGGCTCGCCGGGTCGATGGAAGGTCATGCGGCGATGGACATGTCGGTTCAGCGTGAGGGTTCGTTTTGGCAGCGATTGGTGTCGCGCGAAGGCTTCACATCGGTCTCACACGTGTTCGTCATGGAATGGGCCGCGATCCTTCGCGATCTGGTCATCGGGCTACTGATCGCGGGTGCTATCGCGGCCTGGGTGCCCGAATCATTCTGGCAGCACTTCTTTTTCGCTAACCATCCAATCTTATCGACGGTGTGGGGGCCGATCGTGGGCCCGTTCGTGGCGATCTTCTCGTTCGTCTGCTCGATCGGCAACGTGCCCTTGGCCGCGGTGTTGTGGAACGGCGGCATCAGCTTCGGCGGTGTCGTTGCGTTCATTTTCGCCGACCTGTTGATCATCCCGATCTTGAACATCTACCGGAAGTACTACGGCACCGCGATGATGCTGACACTGCTGGGCACCTTCTACGCCGCGATGGTCGCGGCCGGCTACCTGGTCGAATTGATCTTCGGCGCAGCAAGTCTCATCCCGTCACAGCGCAGCGCCACGGTGATGCACGCCGACATTTCGTGGAACTACACCACGTGGCTCAATATCGTCTTCGTCGCGCTGGCAGCGCTGCTCGTCGTACGGTTCGTGACGACGGGCGGAGTCCCGATGCTGCGCATGATGGGTGGCTCCCCGGACGCGGGCGACGACGCGTGTGGCCACCAACACCATCATCACTAGTCTGCTCAAATCACTTCCGTCACAGCGGCTTAGCCCTGTGGATAACCTCGGCAGCTTGTCGGTCAGCCGCGATATAGTTCGAACATGCGTTCGAGTAGTCGGGAGCAGATCGTCGAGGTCTTCGACGCGCTCAAGGCCGACTTGAAACGCGCCCTGGACCTGTCCTTCGACGCGCTGACCACCCCGGAGCGGTTGGCGTTGCTGCAGTGCTGCGAGACCTTCCGACGTCAGCTGCCGGCCCTCGATCACCCGTTGATCAACCAGATCGGCGCGCAGGCCGATGAGACGGAGCTGGGCGGCAAACTGCCGTCTGCCCTGGCGAATCGGCTGGGCATCACCCGTGCTGAAGCATCGCGGCGCATCAGCGAGGCCGCCGATCTCGGCGAGCGCACAGCGATCACCGGCGAACGCTTGGAGCCGATTCTGCCCGCCACCGCCGCAGCGCAACGCGAAGGCCGCATCGGCGCCGGCCACGTCGCGGTAATCCGCGGTTTCTGGCATCGGCTGCCCGACGTCGTCGACGTCGAAACCCGCCAACGGGCCGAGGCGCAGCTGGCCCGGTTGGGCGGCGAGCATCGCCCCGAC